>DATHPX010000054.1:0-13906 GCA_035483335.1 Caulobacteraceae bacterium
GGGCGGCGGCTCGCACGGCGCGGACGCCTCCGTTCCGGACGCGGCGAACGTCACCATCGCCTCCACAGCGACGCTCGACGCCAATCCCACCGCCGTCAGCGCGAACGGCGGCCAGGTGACGGTGTGGTCGGACGGCAAGACGGCGTTCGCGGGCCAGATCACGGCCGAGGGCGGGGCCGCGGGCGGCAATGGCGGCCAGGTGGAGGTGTCCGGATCCTGGGAGAACTTCACCGGCGCAGTCGATACGCGCGCACCGCATGGAGCGATCGGATCGCTGCTGCTCGATCCCGACGACGCGATCATCGACACCAACCCGGCCGCGCCAAGTGGCAGCATAAGCGGGGGCAACCCCACGGGCGTGCTCTCCGGCTCGACGACAACCTACGCCTTCAGCACCATCGCGACCTTGCTGGCAGGCGCCGACGTCACGATCCAGACCAATACATCCGTCACCGGCGGCTCAGGCGACATCACCATCGAGGACACCAGCGGCGCCAACACCGCGTTCGCCCTGAGCAACTTCACGGGGAACCTGCTGATCCAGGCGCAGAACAACCTCGCCATCAGAGTGCCGGTCAGCATCAGCGCCACTGCGCCGCCCTCGTCGCCGTACACCCAGACAACGGGCACGGTCACCTTCCAGGCCGGCCAGAACATCACCGTCTCCCAGCCGCTCACCCTCACCGCCGCGGCGGCAGGCATCAACGGAGGCAGCAACGCGAGCGCGACCCTGGGCGCGGTGAGTTTCCTGGCCGCCAGCGGCAGTATCGATTTTACCGCCCAGGCCCCGATCACGGTGACCGCTATCGCCCTGGGCGGAAACGCGACGGCGGGAACCTCAAGCGGCAACGGCGGCGGCAGCGCCGCCGTGACGCTCGGTTCGATCGTCGGCGCGACCCCGGGCTTGCCTCTCCAATTGCTTACGCTTCAGGCCGGTGACGGCCTGACCATTTCAGCGCCGGTCAACGTCACCCTGGCCGCCACGGGCGGCTCGGGTAATTCGGGGATGTATACCCAGAACAACCTGAACGGGGGCGCGGCCACGATCACGCCCGGCGCGATCGACTTCGAAGCCGGCAATGGCGCGCTCAATCTCGACGCCGCAGTGACTGTTAGCGCCTCGGCCGCCGGCGGGACCGGGTCGAACGTCGTCACGGATGGATATGCGGTCGAAGGCGCAGGCGGCGCCGCCACCGTCGGTCCTTGGCCCTCGGCCGCTCCCTGGGGCGCCGTCGGAGGGATTCCCTGGAGCCCCGGCGTCGCGTTAAGCGGCGCCAGCATCAGCCTGGGAACTACAGGCGCCGTGTACCTCTCGGCCAGCGCCACGGGCGGCGCCGGCGGCAGCGCCAGCTATGACGATACCCTGACCAACAATGTCGCGGGCGGCGCCGGCGGCGCGGCGCAGGCCAGCGCGCCGGGCGTCAACTTCGACGTCGTCGGCGGCGCCTTCACCATGCCGACCGGCGCCGTCTTCAGGAGCGTGGTTACGGCGACCAGCGGCGCAGCCGGCAGTCCCTACGGCGGCGCCCAGGCTTCCGGCGGGGCCGCCAGCGTCAGCGCCGGCGACTTCGATATCACGGCGGCCTCGGCGACCTTGCAAGGCGCCGTCAGCCTGACGGGCTCGGCGACAGATTCCGCCGGGGCCCCCTTCAACTCCAGCGGGATCCTCAACACGCCCGTCGGCCTGAGCAGCCTGAACGTGACCGCGAACTCGGGCGACATCACGCTCGCCGGAACCTTCACCAGCAACGCTGCCTACAACAGTGTGGCGACCGGCGTGGGGGCGCCTCAACCACCGGACTACACCTTCAGCGGAGGGAATTTCTCCTTCGCCGCCGCGGGCGATATCCTCTCCAACGTCTCCGCAAGCTTGGCTGCGTTCGCTGGGGTCCCGGCAACCTCGGGCGCGGTGAGCATCAGCGGCATGAACAACATCACGCTGCTGGCCGGCGACAGCGTTCTCATGCCCGGCGTCACGCTCGCCTTCCAAACCCAGCCGCAGTACGGCACGCTGCTGATCGTCGCCGACACCGCCGGCGCGGGTGTCACCGGCGCCGTCGACCTCTCGGGCGCGACGGCGCCGCAGATTCCAGCCGTCACAGCCCCGAGCCGCCCGAGCGTCTCGATCTGGGGCGTCGACAACGGCCTGATGAACCTGGCCGGCGCCTACCCCGTCAGCGGCAGCGGAGCCTACTTCGCCAACGCCACCTATGCGAACGGCGACACGCAACCGGGGGTCCACTGCAGTTCCTCGCCCTGCGGCGCGCCAGCGCTGACCATCACGGCCAATAACGTCACGGACACCTATGGGACGGCGATCCCCGCGTTCACGGCGAGCTACCGCGGTTTCATCTATGGCGATGGCCCGAGCGACGTCACCGGGCTGACGTTCACGACGCCGTACGGTCTCTCGCCCGGCCAGCTCACGCCGAACGTCGGGACCTATGCGATCACGCCCAACGGGACGGCGCCGCCCTACTACGGCAGAGTGACCTTCGAGCCCGGGGCCCTGACCATCGGCGCTGCAGCGCTGACCATCGCGGCGAATTCCACGTCGATGACGTATGGCGGCGAGGCGCCGACCCTCACCGACACGATAACCGGGCTCGTCAACGGCGACGCCGCCAGAGTCCTGGGAACCCTGACCCTAGCCAACTCCCAGGCGCTAACCTCAAACGCCGGGTCGTACAGCGGCGTCCTCACAGTCTCCGGCGCGTCCAACGCCAATTACGCGATCACCTATGCGGCCGGGACCCTCACCATCGATCCCGCGCCCCTGACCATCACAGCCAACGACGCCGCCATGACCTATGGCGGCTCCCTGCCCAGCTTCACCGACGCGATAGGTGGGCTCGTGAACGGCGACACCGCCAGCGCTGTGGGGAGCGTGACGTTCACCACCGCCTCTCCGCGTTCGGGCGTCGGCGGTTACGCCATCACGCCCTCCGGGGCGGCGGATCCCAACTATACGATCACCTTCGCCCCTGGGACCCTGACCATCAACCCGGCGACGCTCACGATCACGCCGTCGGCGATCATGGACTACGGCGCCGCCTCGCCGACCTACAGCGCAGCGTATGCGGGGCTCGTCAATGGCGACACCGCCAGCACGATCGGAACCCTGTCCTACTCGACCACGGTTGCACTCACCTCCCCGGTGGGAACCTACGCCAATGCGGTAACCGCCTCCGGGGGCAGGGATGCCAACTACACGATCACCTACGATCCCGGCGCGCTGACAATCGACCCCTACGGGACGCTGACGATCGCCGCCAACAACGCCTCGGTCGCCTACGGTTCAGCTATCCCGCCATTCACGGCGACCTATGTCGGCTTGAAGTCCGGCGACACCTCGCACGTGGTCACGGGCCTGAAGTTCGAGACCACCGCGGTGCTGGGGTCGAACGTCGGGACCTATGAAATCGTCCCTTATGGGGCCTCGGCCCCCAGTTACTACACGATCGCCTATGTCGACGGTGTTCTGACGATCACGGCCGCGCCCCTGACGGTCACCGCCGACAATGCATCGATGACCTATGGAGCCGGTACGCTGCCGACCTTCGGGGTCTCCGTGACGGGACTCGTCGACGGCCAGACCGCCGCCCAGGTCGTCTCCGACGACCCAACCACAGCCGCCACGGGTCGCAGCAACGCCGCCAACTACGCGATCCTGCCGAACGCCACGCTGCTCAACAGCAATTATGCGCTGGTCCAGGTCAACGGAATGCTGACCATCAACCCGGCGCCGCTGACCATCGCCGCCAACAACGCTTCCATGACCTATGGCGGCGCCGCGCCGACATTCACCGCGGCATTCACCGGCCTGGTGAACGGCGACACGTCCAGCGCAATCCTCGGTCTCGGCCTGAGCTCCACAGGGACCGCAACTTCGAACGCCGGCGGCTACCCCATCATCGCCAGCAGCGGGACGGACTCCAACTACGCCATCGCCTACGCGCCCGGGACCCTGACCATCAATCCGGCGCCGCTGACCGTAACCGCCGCCAGCTACACTCGCACGTTCGGAGCCGCGAACCCGACTTTCGGCGTCACGGCAGCCGGCCTCGTCAACGGCGACTCCCTGGGGAGCGTAGTCTCCTACGCGCCGAGCACGGCCGCCACGGCCGACAGCAACGTCGGGACCTACCAGATCGCCCCCGGCGCCACCCTGGTCAGCAGGAACTATGTGCTGACGCAGGCCGATGGGACCCTGACCATCGATCCCGCCACCCTGACCCTGGCCCTGGTCTCGGCCAGCGTCACGCGCGGCGACACGCCCACCACCTGTTCGAGCAACTGCGGGCCAGGCCAGGCTTCGGGCGGCGCCGCCAAGGTGACGAGCGTCTACGCCAGTCAGTACACGGATCCTGCGACCAACGACACGCTCGTGTGGTCGGCGAGCGGCTTCGCCGGCGGCGACTACGCCTTCTCTGGCGCGCCGACCCTGACCGGCGATGGGGTCACCAGCGCCTACGCCTTCGTCAAGGGTGGGTTCTCGGTCTCGTCCAACTACACGGTGCAAGTGGTCCAGCCGACGGGAGCGAGCTGGCTCAGCATCGCCAATCCGCCGCTCGTCGTCAGCACCGCCACCGTCTACGTGCTGGCCCAGAATCCAGTCTCGCCGCCGGCCTATGTGTTCACCGGCCTGCGTGGATCAGACGCGACCCTCGACGGCGCGGACCTCTCCAACAGCCAATTCACCTGGACGACCAACGCGCCCCTCGCCGCTGCCAGCGGCGGGACCTATTCGATCACGCCGGCCGGCCCGTCGACCTACTATCCGGTCCCCGGCGATCCCTACGGCCCCTACGCCGTCTCCTACCAGCCGGGCGCCGTTCAGGTGACCCCGACCCTCTTCACGCCCGTCACCAGCACGCAAGCACCCCCTTCCACGGTCAGGACCGTTGTCCCCACCACGCGCGCCATCGTTGGCGGCCTTTCATACGGTTCGGTCAGCGGCCTGAACATGTCCGGAATCCCGAGCCAATTCGGCATCCCGGAGGTGTTCGGCGCCCAGATCGACACGATCGTCGGCTGGTATCTGGCGTCGCAGAACGCGCCGCACGACGCGCGAGCGATCAACAACTGGATCGCCGCAAACAGCGGCAGCTCCACCGCGACCGGCGAACTGGAGCCCTTCCTGATCAGCTACCTGCAGAACGTCGAGACTTATCAGACCCTGCAAGGCGAGCTCGGTAGTCCGCCTAATCCGAGCATCCAGAACCAGATGACGCAGGCCGCCAACAACATCGGCCACGTGCCCACATCGAGCGACGTCATGCTCGACACGATGATCTGTACGCAACTGGAGAACGCACGGACCCAGGCCGCCAAACAGGCCCAGACGGACTACCAAACCTGGCTGAACCAACAGGCGACGATCGCAGACAACAACCGCACGCTGACAAGCCTGTTCGGCCAGGTTGTGGCGCCGCCGACGTCGATCCTTGCCGAGGCCGCAGCCGGGGTTTCCGCGCCCAGCAATGTCAGCGCCGCTGCGTTGTCCTCCGTGTTGGCGGGGGCGGCCGCCGGAGGTTCGACCGTCGCCGTCCTGTCTTCGGGCAGCAGCTCCGCAATCAGCGCTGTCTCCTTTGGCCTGGCGCGGGCCGCGGCCACCGGCGGAGATATCGCCGCGGACGTTGTCGCAGGCGCAGCGACCGGACCGGCGATCATTGTGACCGCCGCCGCGGCGATCGCCGTCCAAGGCATCATCGCCGTCGTCGACGCCGCGCAATTCCCGTCGAAGCTCAATGCGGCGGTCACCCAGGCCGAGTCCTTCCAAAGCATCAACCAGCTCATGGGCAGCAGCACAGGTCAGGTGGGCCTGGCCTCCGACCTTGCCGGCATTCTTGCCGCCGGCCTGCCTGGCGCCGCGAGCAGCTCCTAAAGATCGAGTGGGGGAATCAAGATGAGTTTCGCTGACGGCCCGCCGCGCGGCCGCGCCCTTGCCTGCGCTCTCGCCGCTGGCTGTGCGCTGGGCTTGGCCGTCGCCCCGCCCGCCCTGGCGCAGGCGCAAACCTCTCCTGCTCCATTGACCGCGCCGGCGAGCTACGGATCCTTGCGGGGAATCGTCGTGCTCGCCGATCCAGCTCAGGTGAAGACCAAGGGAGCCACTGCGCAGGGCCTCGATCTCAGCCGGTCCGGTAAGATCCCCCGCGCCGCGGTCCGCAGGGCTCTCACACCCTTGATCGGCCGGCCTGTTGACCTGGCCCTGCTGGCCCGGATCCGAACCGAACTGGAGGTGGCCCTTACTAGGTCCGGCGACCGCTTCGACAGGGTGATCGTGCCGCCGCAGGACGTCACCGGCGGGGTGGTGCAGGTCCTGGTGCTGCGCGGCAAACTCGGCAAGCTGACGGTGCAGGGCGCCAAGTGGTTCGACGCCTCTGCCTATCGGAGAGAAATTCGCGTAATGCCGGGCCAGCCGCTGGACGGCGGCGAGCTCGACGCCGACGTCGACTGGATCAACCGCAACCCCTTCCGCCACGCTCAGCTCGTCGCTACGCCGGGCGCCCAAACCGGCGAGGCGGACCTCACCGTCAAGGCGGCCGACGCGCCGCCCCTGCGCGTTTATTCCAGCTACGACAACACGGGCACAAGCTCGACCGACTACGGCCGCTGGAACATGGGCCTCAACTTCGGAGGCCTGGCCGGCGGCGCCGTGCAGGCCAGCTACCAGCGCTCCGTCGCCCCCGACTTCCACAGCTTTGACGCCAACGCCGGCAGCGTCACCATCGCCCTGCCCTGGCGAGACCTGCTGATCCTCAGCGGCTCGACCGACTCGGTGAACAGCAAGCTGCCGCCGCCGCTCGACCAGACCGGCTATTCCAGCACGCTGGGCGCGCGCTACGTGATTCCGCTCGACGACCTCGGCTGGCTGAGCAACCAGGACGTCAGCCTGGCCTTCGACTTCAAGCGCAGCAACAACAACCTGCTGTTCGCCCAGCTTCCGGTGTTCGGCGACGTGACGGAGATCGGCGAGTGGACCCTGTCCTACGCCGGGAGCGAGACCGACAGGCAGGGATCAACGAGCTTCGCCATCTCAGCGGTCTGGAGTCCCGGGGGCTGGTTCGACCACGACAACGACGCCGCCTATGCCGGTCAGCGAACCGGGGCCCACGCCCGCTTTTCCTACGTCAACCTGCAGATCGGCCGCACGACCCACCTGCCCTGGAACTTTTCCCTGGTCGACAGCCTCCAGGGACAGCTCTCCAGCGGCAACCTGCTCGGCACTGAGGAGCTGGCGATGGGCGGCGCGGGCGCAATCCGCGGCTACGATCCAGACCAGGTCTATGTCGACGAAGGGGTGATCTCGCGCAATGAACTGCGCGCACCGCCGCTGCCGCTGCTCAGGACTCTGGGCCTGCCCGTCCACGAGCAGCTGCAGCCTTTCGTGTTCGGCGACCTGGGCCAAGGGTATCTCCACAGCCCCCTGCTGAACGAGAAATCCCAGTTCTTTCTCGCCAGCTCGGGCCTCGGCCTGGACTACGCCATCGGCAAGCACTTCACGCTCGCCTTCGACTACGGCTGGCAGCTGCGCAATCCGGACCTCGGCCCACGCCAGCGCGCCAGCCGCAGCGACTTCAGCGCCGCCCTCTCCTGGTGACAGGAGGACCCGCTTCCCAGGCCCTCGCTCACGAGCACCTTTCCCTGGGGGTTCACGAGGACTTGAAGCCAGGCGGTCGTCCGATCGCCTGGCGGGCGGCTTGCGGAGGGCGATGCGAAGGCGCTAACGCCTGCCTTCGTGATGCTCGCGACCCCTCCCGCCCACGCCGCGCCCGCGCCCGCGCCCATCGTGCGCTACGCATTCAATCAGTCCCAGCTTGGCGAGACCCTGGCGGTCTGGCGCGAAAGCGCGCCCCCGGGCGCCGCGTGCAGCCCCGCGGGAGAGGTGACAACCTGCAGGGCGCCCCTGGTCCCGTTGGGTGGCGGCTACGTGGCGCGGAACCTGACCTTCCGGTTCGTCAACGGCGAGTTGGCCCGGATCAACCTCCACACCTCGATCGACGCCTTTTCCTGGGTGATGAACCGGATCGACACGCGCTTTGGCGGACCTACCCGCATTGTGCGGAACGACATCGCCGCCGACTCGATGGAGTTCCCGCACGTCCGCGATGTCTGGAGCAATGGGCGCGCAACCATCGTGGTGGACGACCCCTCCCAAGACATGGCGACCCTGCGGGTCACCTATACCCTGGATTCCCTGGCGAGCGCCCTGCCCCCGCCCTCCTAGAGCGCCGTCCGCCCAAGTGGGGACTGGTTGGGCGATCAGACGGCGCTAAACTTTTTGAATCTAGAGCAAATTATCTCCGACCAGACGGTACCGGCGGACCTGATCGCGCTCCTGCCAGCTTGAACCAGTCCGAGAGGCTGCGGGCGACGAAGTCCGAGAGCCGGCCCTCGTGCGCGATGCCCCATTGCAGGAGCGCCCCCTGCCATTGGGCTTCGGCGAGGCGTGCAGCGACGTCGGGTGTGACAGGCAAAGACGGCATGCGGGCCGCCAGCGCAGCACGGAGCGCAGTGAAGCGCTCGCGGGCGAGGCGGTTGAGGTCGGGATCGGACATGTCCTGGCGCAGCCAAAGGAGTTGATCGGCGAAACTTCCCGTGAACTCGCCCACGTCGGGAAAGAGCAGCCGGAAGACCTCGATCACGGCCTCGGCGCCCCGGTCGGGAGGGAGAACCGCGATCTGCGCCTCGAAGAGCTGGTTGTCGCGGGTCATCGCCGCAACCACCAGTCCGTGCTTGTCGCCGAAGCGCTGAACTAGCGTGGCCGGCGCGATTCCAGCCGTCTTCGCCACATCAGCCAGGGTGAAGCCCGTCGGCCCCTTGGCGAACATCACCCTCGCCGCTGCGTCCAGCACCTCTTCGTCGCTGACAGTCTTTTTGCGCGGCATGGTTGAATATAAACGATCATTCATTTACTAACAATGAACAGCTTGTTTCGCATGGGGGAACGCCGATGTCATCGCCGTTGGAGGGACAAGTCGCGCTCGTGGTTGGCGCGACACGGGCGGCGGGACGCGGCATCGCCCGTGAGCTCGCCGCCGCCGGCGCCAAAGTCTGGTGCACGGGCCGAAGCACGCGCGGCGCCCCGGCCACGCCCGGCCGACCGGAGACCATCGAGGAGACAGTTGAGCTGATCGAAGCGGCGGGCGGCACAGCGATCGCGGCTCGCGTCGATCACACGGAAGAAGCTGAGGTCGAGGCGCTGGCGGCGCGGGTGAAAGCCGAGGATGGCCGCCTCGACATCCTGGTCAACGATATCTGGGGCGGTGACGACCTGATCGACTGGGGGGCGCCGTTCTGGGCTCAGGACATGGCCGCTGTGCGCACCCTCCTCGACCGGGCGGTGCTTAGCCACTGGATCACAGCCCGCTACTTCGCTCCCCTGATGGTGGAGGCGAACCGGGGCCTGATCGTCGAAGTCACGGACGGCGACGAGCCCGGTTATCGCGGCCACCTCACCTATGACTTCCTGAAGGCGGGGGCGATCCGCCTCGCCTATGGCATGGCCTGGGACCTGGCTCGGACCCGGGTGACCGCGCTCGCGCTGTCGCCGGGTTTCCTGCGCTCGGAGGCGATGCTCGAGCGTTTCGGCGTCACGGAGGAGACCTGGAGGGACGCCGCGGCCAGGAATCCGGAGTTCGCCTTCTCGGAGACGCCGCACTATGTCGGGCGCGCCGTCGCCGCCCTCGCAGCCGACCCACAGGTGCGACGCAAGTCGGGCGGCGCCTACTCCGCCGGCGGTCTTGCCGAGGAATACGGTTTCACCGATCTCGACGGCGCCCAGCCCAACTTCTGGCGCAGCGTCCTTGCTGGCGTCGCGACTGAGCTAGCTTCGGCTGGCCAGCTTCCGCCCGCGGCGTTGCGCCTCGCCGCCGCGCGCTACCAGAAGATCCATCTCTCGCCGGCCCATTCGCAGGAAGCTCGGGCGCTCGCAGACCGTCTGGGCTGGAGCCGCCTGCCGGCCGGCCTGCAACCGGTGGCTATCGGCGGCTGAGATCGATCCTCTGCTGTCCGCTTCGGGCCGCGGCGCCTACGACGGTTGCGCCAGACGCCGAACCATCGTCTAAGCGCTCCCGCGCGGATGTGGCGGAACTGGTAGACGCACTGGATTTAGGTTCCAGCGCCGTAAGGCGTGGAGGTTCGAGTCCTCTCATCCGCACCAAATCCACTTTTCGGGAATGGACGTGGAGGACAAACTCGTCGGCGCGGGCAAACAGTGGCTTGCCGGCCCGGCGATCGGCGTCCGGACGCCTCAGGCGGCCGCGGCCAACGCGATCAACCCGCTTAGACCCATGCAGGCCGCCAGGTAGAGAAAGACCGTCTCTGGCGGCGTCACCGAACGATGAGGACCGGGCAGCGAGCCAGATGGGCGATGCGGTCGGCGCGGGTCCCAAGCATCCTCTCATAGAGTCCGGCGTGGCCCGTTGCGCCGATCACGATGAGGTCAAAGCCGCCGTCAGTCGCAAACTCCACAATGTTACGCACCACGTGGCCCGAGGCGACATGCGCGCTGACGCTGACTCCTGCCCGGCCCGCGATCAGTTCGGACCGTCTGATGATCGACCGCGCCTCGCGGTCCTCGACTGACTTCGCCTCCCGCACCTCGGCGATCGTCTCGACGACCTCGGGAACCTCCTCGACCACAATGACGTGCAGCTCGGCTGCTGCCATCGCCGCCAGTTCGCAGGCGAGTTGGAAGGCCTTGAAGGCGTTTTCCGAACCATCGTTCGCAGCGAGCACCTTCTTGAACATCAGCGGTTCTCCGCCTGAGCGAGCGTGACGCCCGCTGGCTGCGCCCCCTCGGCTGTTTCGCTCCCTTCCGGCTTCGGGAGAAGGTGGCGCGGGAGATAGAACGCGTTCGCGATCAGCGTTGGCACGACCGCACTGCCGATCACAGCGGCGACCAGAAGCGAGTATTGTGCCTGCGTGATGATGTGGTGCGAGAGGCCATACAGCGACGAGATCGTCCCGAAGGTCAGTCCCGTCGACATCATCAATGTTGTGTACATCGCCTCCCGCCTTGGCGACTTGAACGCACGCGTCGTGGGGAACACGCCAGCGAACTTGGCTGCCATCTTGAATCCGAGCAGCGCAAGGAACGCCGCCGGTGCGGCGATCAGGGCCGGCACCGACACAAACGAGCCAGCCCTGATGAAGTAGAACGGCGTCAACAGCCCGAACGTCAGAGTCCGTAGCCGGCGCACCAACACGTGGTCACGCCCGACGGCGCCCGCCAGCACCATCCCGATGATGTAGGCGGGCAGCACCGGCTCGCTGTCGGCCCAGGCCGCCAACGCCCCAAGCCCAAACAGCGTTAGCAGGAGAAACTTGGCTTCCAGCTCCGATGGCCGTCCGCCGTACAAACGGAAGAACCTCGGTGTGAGCCAGGGCAGTATCGCAAAGGCCAAGGCGGAGCCGCCCGCGAAGATCAATGTCTTCAGCGTGAACGGTGCGAAGATCAGCCCCAGCGCCAGCACCGTCAGCAGATCGTTGATGAAGCAGGCCGCGAGGATGGTCTTGCCGAAGTTCGTCCGGTTCAGCCCAAACTCCAGCATCACCGCGTAGACGACTGCGACCGAGGTTGTGGAGAGCGCGACGCCGGCCAGCCAGCTTTCGCGCAATCCCCAGTGCAGCAGGAAATAGGCGCAGGCGGCGCACGAGAGGAACGGTGCGACAAAGCCGGCAACGCCGACGGTCCCCGCCTCCTTCCATTTCGCCTTAAAGACGACCGGGTCCAGTTCGGTCCCGGCCAGGAATGTAAGGATGATCGCGCCCGCTCCCGACAGGAAGGTGATCCAACCTTCGCTTGTGCCGAGAACGGTCTGCCCAACCACGACGCCAATGACGAGTTGGGCGATGACGCCGACAACGATCTCTGAGAGGGCTGTTGCGATCTTCAGCCAAATCGACAGCAAGGTCGCGACGAGCGCGAGCCCCAGCCAGAGCGCAGCCAATCCCCAAACGTGAGCCATAACGTGCTCCTACTCGCTGCCGAGGGGTCCCGGCTTTCAGCTTGAGTAGGAGTCATCAGCCCATGGAAGCGGGCGGTTACGGGGAACTCCATCCCCGAGACGGTTTGAGAACGCTATCAGACGGTGCGAGGGGAAGGCAACCAGCGGACGTCAGGTCCGCTTTCCAGCTGCGGTGGCGCCGACGACCAAGGCTCGAGCCAATGGACTGCAACCAATTTCACCTCCCCTTCAGGGGTTTGATGGTTGACGAGGCTTCGTAGCGGGATAAGCATAGCACGCTATATAGCGGGCGAGGAATGCTATGTCGGACGTGGTCAGGGAGCGGTCGGCGCTCTTTCTCGGGAGCCGGATGAAGCGGCTGGCCGAGCGGATGCAGGGCGAGGTGGTGCGGCTGGTCGAGGTGGCGGGCCTACCCTTGCAGCCTGGCCACATGCCGATCCTCGCTACCCTCGATGTCGACGGGCCACAGACCGTCGGGCGGCTGACCGAGGCCCTCCAGCTCGCGCAGCCCACAGTGACGCGCGCCCTGGCAAGGCTGGTGGAACTGGACATCGTGGAGGTCAGCCGCCGTCATCGCGACCAGAGGCAAAAGACCGTCTCACTCACGCCGAGCGGGCGCGCCGCGCTGGATCGGGCGAAGGCGCTGGTCTGGGCGCCGATCGAAGCGGCCGTGAACGAGATGATCGCCGATCTGGACGGTCCGCTCCTTTGCCTGCTCGATCAGCTCGAGGACCGCCTCGCCGAGGAGCCTCTGGATCGGCGGGGGCGGCGTCATGCTTCTTCGGGTCTGACGATCCGCGAGTACAGCGACGATCTCGCCGAGGACTTCAAGACGATCAACGCCGAGTGGATCTCCGGCATGTACGTCATGGAGCAGGCGGATCTCGACGTGCTCGACCATCCGCGCGAGGCGATCATCGATGGCGGCGGGGCGATCCTGTTCGTCGAAGCCCCTGGCGTCGGGGTGGTGGGGACGTGCGCTCTACGCAAGACCGGCGAAGGCGCGTTCGAATTGACCAAGATGGGCGTGCTGGAGTCGGCGCGCGGGGCCAAGGCGGGCGAGTTCCTGCTGAGCGCCGTGATCGAGCGCGCAAAGGTCTTGGGCGCGCGACATCTCTATCTGCTCAGCAACACCAAATCGGCAGCGGCCATCCACCTCTACGAGAAGCTCGGCTTCGTCCATGACGAGGGGATCATGCAGACGTATGGCGCGCGCTATGCCCGCTGCAACGTCGCGATGCTGTACCGGCCGGAGCTCGCGAAGGCTGCCTAACGAGCCTCCGCTGCAGCGCCTGCCAGCGGATCGGCGGCAAGGGCGGATCCACGAGTTCGCCAGAGGCGCCATGCGCCAAGGGTCAGCAGCGGAAGCACGTAGATTGCAAGGATGGCGTAGGACAGCCCACGGTAGCCGTTGGCGATCAATTGGACGAGTCCGACCCGCGCCGCCACGAAGACCGAAAACGTCAGCGCCGCGAGCGTGACGCACAGGCGCGCGAGCCTTGGCAGCCCCTCTCCACGCCGGCGCACATAGATCGCCGAGATTCTTTCGTTGATCCCGTGGACGAGACCGGAGCCGCTCTCGAGCAGGGCCGCCAGGATCATCACCTGGAACAGGACTCGGAACGCTGGCAGGCCCAGGCGCGAGAGGATGTAGTCCGACGGCAGGGTCTGATCCCGGATGCCAGGATAAAAGGCGACCATGGCGATGAAAAACAGGACGGCCGGCAGCATCGCCAGCGGTCCGGCCAGCACCCCAGCGACCACTGCGTCGCGCCGCCGGCGCATGTGGCGCAGCACTGGCAGGATCACGACCGCGCCGATGAGGTTGTAGCCGGCGTAGGTGACGCCCCCGACGAACCACCCATGGGTCGGAACGGGCGCCGCAAGCGCGGCGAGCGACTGTCGGCCAAAGTGCGTGAGGGCCAACACGA
>DATHPX010000055.1:0-2862 GCA_035483335.1 Caulobacteraceae bacterium
GGCGCGCGCCGAATATCTCTACGCCAATCTCGGACTGACCGGCTTCCTCTTCGCCTCCGCCCCGGCGCGCTACGATTCGCAATACGACCTGCATCAGTTCCGCGTCGGCCTGAACTACAAGTTCGGCGAGGTCGATGAGAAGGAGGACAAGGCGACGTATCGCGGCCCCGGCAGCTGGGAAATCCACGGCCAGACCGCCTTCGTCTTCCAGGGCTATCCGCCCTTCGCCGCACCTTATACCGGCGCCCAAAGCCTGCCGCCCGGCGGCCAGAGCCGCGAGACCTGGGCCGTGTCGGCCTATCTCGGCGTGCGCCTGTGGCAGGGCGGCGAATTATACTACAACCCCGAGCTGCTGCAGGGCTTTGGCCTTGCCCAGACCCAGGGCGCCGCCGGCTTCCCCAACGGCGAAGCGCAGCGCGCCTTTCCCTACCCGCGCTACAGCACGTCGCGCCTGTTCCTGCGCCAGACCTTCGGGCTGGGGGGCGAGCGCGAGAAGGTCGAAAGCGACATCGACCAGCTGTTCGGCGAGCGCGACGTATCGCGCGTCACGATCACGACCGGTCGCTACGCCGTGCAGGATATTTTCGACAACAACGCCTACGCCAACGATCCCCGCGTCGACTTCCTCAACTACTCGATCTGGGCGGCGGGCGCGTTCGACTATGCCGCCGACAGCGTCGGCTACACCTGGGGCGTCACCGGCGAGCTCAACGGGCCGTACTGGACGGCGAGGCTGGGCTACTTCCTGGAGCCGGCTTTCAGCGATACCAACGTCTTCGATCTCGCCCTGTTCTCGCGCGGCGGCTATGTCGGCGAGCTGGAGCTGCGCTACGCGCCCTACGGCCGGCCCGGTGCGGTCCGCCTCGGTACCTGGCTCAACTCCGCCTTCGCCGGCTCCTACAACGCTGCGGTGGCGCTCGCCGCCGTCAGCCCCGGCCTCAGCCCCAACGACACGATCGCGTTCACCCACCAGGGCCGCACCAAATACGGCTTCTATGTCAACCTCGACCAGGAGCTCAGCGACAATGTCGGCGCCTTCGCCCGTTTCAGCTGGAACGACGGCCGCACCGAGATCATGTCCTTCACCGACATCACGTCCAGCGTGTCGGGCGGTCTTTCGATCAAGGGCGGGCCATGGGGTCGGCCGAACGACACGATCGGCATTGCGGGCGCCGTGAACTGGATCTCGGCCGACCTCGCCAACTACCTGGCCGCCGGCGGGCTGGGCATCATGATCGGCGACGGCGCGCTCACGTACGCCTCGGAGGTCGTGACCGAGACCTATTACTCCCTGCGTGTCGCCAAGGGCCTCTACGTCACCGCCGACTACCAGTTCCTCGCCAATCCCGCCTACAACGCCGTGCGCGGCCCGGTGCACGTGTTCAGCGGACGGTTGATGGCGAAGTTCTGATCCGTACGTTAGAGAGAAGAGGCGTTTTAGAGAGAAGATATGGCGACGCTGCTGATCAGCCATCCGTCGTTCCTCGAGCACGACACCGGCCCTTACCATCCGGAGCGGCCCGACCGGCTGCGCGCCATCCTGTCGGTCCTCGAGGATCCGGCCTTCGACGGCCTGGTCCGCCTCGCCGCCCCCGCCGCCTCGATGGAAGAGATGACGCGTGTCCATCCGCGGGACTATGTCGAGGCGATCCTCGGCATCCGGCCCGGCCCCGGCGAATACGTCCAGGTCGACGGTGACACCGTGATGAGCCAGGGCAGCGCCGAGGCCGTACGGCGCGCCGCGGGCGCGGTGGTGGCCGGCGTCGAGGCGGTGATGGAGGGCAAGGTGCGGACGGCCTTCGCAGCGGTCCGCCCGCCCGGCCACCACGCCGCCCCCAGCATTCCCGGCGGTTTCTGCCTGATCAACAACGTCGCCGTGGGCGCCCGCCACGCCCAGGCGAAATACGGCGTGGAGCGGGTGGCGATCCTCGATTTCGACGTCCACCACGGCCAGGGGACGCAGGCCGTCGTCGAGCCCGATCCCACTCTCTTCTATGGCTCGACGCATCAGTATCCGCTCTATCCCGGCACCGGCTCCGCGCGCGAAACCGGCACGGACAACAATGTCGTCAACGTGCCTCTGCGCGCCGGCTCGGGCAGCGCCGAGTTCCGCGCCGCCTGGAGCGAGCGCATCCTGCCCCTGCTCGACGATTTTGCGCCCGAGCTCGTCATCGTGTCGGCGGGCTTCGATGCGCATCGCGCCGACCCGCTGGCGCAGCTCGAGGTCGAGACCGAGGATTTCGTCTGGCTGACCGAGGAGCTGCTGGCGATCGCGGACCGTCACGCCCAGGGCCGGCTGGTCTCCGTCCTCGAAGGCGGTTACGACCTCAACGCGCTCGCGGAGTCGGCCGCCACGCACGTGCAGAGCCTTATGCGGGCCGGCGAAGGCGGCTGATCAGCTCGGATTGTCGAAGCTGAACACGCTGCTCGCCTCGTCATAGGCGGGGGGACGACTGAGTTTCCGCAATTCGCGCCAATCATTTTGGCCAGTCCGTCTGCACAGGAGCGGGAACGCGAGGTGGTACATCGATCTGACGAGATGATTCCGTTTGGCAGGAGCGACCCACCTCACCCTCCGCGCGCCCTTCGACTGCGCTCAGGGCAGGCAAGCGCGGGGCCTCTCCCTCTTCCTTTGATTCGGGAGAGGTTTTCTTTTCCGCAATTTGCGCAGCGGGTTTGGCGAGCAGGGCGGGATTGACCTGCCAGCGCCGCGCCGGGCGGCCGGGGCCTGGATAGTCCTCCTCGTCGTCGACGACCTCGCGCAGGACGCCCGCCTGCTCGAGTGCGGCGATCACCTCGTCGGCGCCGGCGGCCTTCACCCGCTGGCTGAGCGCGTCCCGCCGCACATCCTCGCGCGAGACC
>DATHPX010000056.1:0-12867 GCA_035483335.1 Caulobacteraceae bacterium
CGGTGGTGGCGGCCATGGGGGAGGCAGTTTCGGCGGCGGGGGCCGCAGCGCCCCAACCAGCATCAACGGCGGCGGAAACAGGAGCTTCAGCGGAAGCGGTAACGGAAATAAGAGCTTCAGCGCGAACGGTAACGGAAATAAGAGCTTCAGCGCAAATGGTAACGGAAATAAGAGTTTCACTGCAAACGGTAACGGAAACAGGAGTTACAGCGGAAACGGTAACGGGAATTTCAATGGAAATGGAAACAGGAATACAAACATAAACAACAATAACGTCAACGTGAACCGCAATGCCTACGTCAACAACGGCGGCGGATACTACGGTGGCGGGTACCACGGCGGTGGTTACTACGGTGGCGGGTACTATGGCGGTGGCGTCGCAGCTGGATTGGCCATCGGGGCGACGGCGGCGGTGACCGCGGCGGCCGTTGGATCGATGGTCTCCACCCTCCCGGCGGGCTGTTCGCCCTACAACGCCTACTACCGTTGCGGCTCGGTCTACTACCAGCCCCAGTACGAGGGCAGCAACATCACCTACGTGGTGGTCAACAACCCTGGCTGAACCGCGTTAGAACTTCAGCGGGTCTGCGTCGCGGCTTCGGCGGCGACAGGCGGCTTCAGCAGTTCGATGACGTAGCCGTCTGGGTCCTTGGCGAGGCAGATGATCGTGCCGCCAAGTTCCGGAAAGGCTTGCGGCTCCCGCGTGATCTCCAGCCCCTCCGCCCTGATCCGTTCGGCCAGGGCGGTCGGATCGACCACGTTGAACACCAGCTTGACCGGGTTGGCGGCGTAGTTGGGCGAGGAGCCGTCGGTCCAGTGCATCAGGACCACGGCGTTGCGTCCCTCGTGGGCCAGAACGATCTCGTCCATGTGGTCGAGATGGAACCTCTGGGTCTCCTTCATCCCCAGGACCCGGCTATAGAAGTCGGCCGAGCGGGCGAGGTCGGACACGCCAATCCCCACGGCTGTCAGGAAATCCGGCGAACGCATGTCTTGCCTCCCTTCGTCTGCGACGATTTAGATCGTTCAGCATGTCCCATAACAGCTTTGGCCATCTATTCCGCGTGACCACCTGGGGCGAGAGCCACGGGCCTGCGATCGGCTGCGTCGTCGACGGGGCGCCCCCGGGGATCCGGCTCGACGAGGGCGATATCCAGGTGTGGCTGGACAAGCGTCGCCCCGGGGCCGGGAAGTTCGTGACCCAGCGCCAGGAGCCGGACGCGGTGCGAATCCTCTCGGGCGTGTTCGAGGATGCGGCGATCAAGGAGCGCTTCGGCGGTCAGGTCACCACCGGGACGCCGATCTCGCTGATCATCGAGAACGTCGACCAACGCTCGCACGACTATTCCGAGATCGCCCGCGCCTTCCGTCCGGGCCACGCCGACTACGCGTACTTCGCCAAATATGGCGTTCGCGACTACCGGGGAGGGGGGCGTCAGTCGGCCCGGGAGACCGCCTTGCGCGTCGCCGCCGGGGCGATCGCGCGCAAGATCATGCCGGGCCTGACGATTCGCGGTGCCCTGGTCCAGATCGGGCCCCACCGTGTCGAACGCGGGCGATGGGACTGGGCGGAGACCCTGCGCAACCCGTTCTGGGCGCCCGATCCAGAGATCGTGCCGGTGTGGGAGGGTCACCTCGAGCAGATCCGCAAGGCGGGCTCCTCGACCGGCGCGGTGGTGGAGGTGGAGGCGACGGGAGTCCCTCCGGGCTGGGGCGCGCCGGTCTACGGCAAGCTGGACGCCGAGCTCGCCGCGGCCCTGATGTCGATCAACGCCGCCAAGGGCGTAGAAATCGGCTCTGGCTTCGCTGCCGCCGAGCTCAGCGGCGAGGAGAACGCCGACGAGATGCGGGCCGGCAACGACGGGCCTCTCTTCCTCTCCAACAACGCCGGGGGCGTCCTGGGCGGCATCAGCACCGGCCAGCCGGTGGTTGCGCGCGTCGCGTTCAAGCCCACCTCGTCCATCCTCACCCCGCGCCGATCGATCGACGAGGATGGGAGGGAAATCGAGCTGCGAACCAAGGGCCGCCACGATCCCTGCGTGGGCATCCGCGCCGTGCCGGTGGTCGAAGCGATGGCAGCCTGTGTCCTTGCCGATGCATTCCTGCGCCATCGCGCCCAGACCGGAGGGGCGGCGCACCGGCCTGGCCTTGAGTCCGTGGCCGATTTTGGCGATGCATCGGCCACGCTCGGCTGAACCGGCCCTCCCATTGGGTCGGCGGCCGTCCACACAGGAAGGAAATTCTCCATGAGCCACCCGACCGCGTCCGCCAGCCGCCGCACCCTGCTCATCCGCGCCGCCGCGCTGACGGGCCTGCCGCTGCTGGCCGCAGCCGGGGGCGCTCATGCGGCTGGAACGCTGCCTCAGGCGACCGCGAAATATCAGGACAAGCCTGGCGCGAACGGACAGACCTGCGACGCCTGCACCTACTACATCCCCAATTCTGGGAACCCGAAAGCCGCGGGCCAGTGCAAGCTCGTCGCCGGCTCCATAGCAGCCAAAGGGTGGTGTCAGCTCTTCGCTCCCAAGCGCTGAGTCCGGCGGGACGAGGGTCCCGCCGACTTGATCCTCCTCAAGGGCGCTGCGTTAGCTACAACTGATGGTGTGCGTTCAACTTGCGGAGGCGCTTATGTATCGCCCCAAGCTTGGCCTTGTCCTAGCGGACTCTCGAAACGCACGGATCGTTCTGCGTAACAGAGACGGAGGGATGGAGGCGATCCAGGCCCTGTCGTGCGAGGCGGAGCCCGGCTTCACCCATGACAACCGCGGCCGGGTGTTCGAGAGCGCGACGCACGCCCGCCATGCCCTTGCGCCGCGCACTGGTCGCGAAGGGGCGCGCCGCCGGGCCTTCGCCCGCGCCATAGCCGTTGCGGTGGATGCGGCCGTCGCCGAAGGCGCGGTGAAGTTCCTGGTCCTGGCGGCGCCGTCGCGTCTGCTCAAGGATGTGCGCGACCAACTTGGACCGCCTGCACGCAGCGTTGTCGTCGGCGAGATCCACAAGGATCTTATGAAAGCGCCCGAAGCCGACCTCGAGCATCGCCTCGACGAGATGATCGTCTGAAGCTGTCGGGGTCGGCCCTGAGGGCCGACCCCGGTTGTCAGCTTAGGCGGCTTTCCGATTGGCCGGCGCGCCGCTGAGGCGTGCGATGGCCTCGGCCACGCCCCGAGCGTAGTCGGGATCGCACTTTTCGCAGTTGGCGATGTGGCGATCCACGACCGGCTGAGACGCGCCCTTGATCGCCCGGGCCGTGTTCTCGAACAGGACCTTCTGCTGGGCCGGCGTCATCAGCCGGAAGAGGGCGCGCGGTTGCGAGAAGTGGTCGTCGTCCACGCGGTGGTCCCACCGCGCGGCGGTGTTCCCGTCGATCTTCAACGGCGGTTCCGAATAATCCGGCTGAGCCACGAAGGCCCCCTTGCTGTTCGGCTCATAGTGCGTGCTGCGCCCGCCATTGCCGTCCACCCGCATTGCGCCGTCCCGATGATAGCTGTGGAACGGGCACTGGGGCGCGTTCACCGGGATCTGGGAGTAGTTCACGCCGAGGCGATAGCGCTGGGCGTCGCCATAGGAGAACAGGCGGCCCTGCAACATGCGGTCGGGTGAAAAGCTGATGCCCGGCACGATCACCGTGGGGCTGAACGCGGCCTGCTCCACGTCCTGGAAGAAGTTCTCAGGGTTGCGGTTGAGCTCGAAAAAGCCGACCTCGATCAGCGGATAATCCTTGTGCGACCAGACCTTGGTCAGGTCGAACGGATTGACGTGATAGGTGTCGGCCTCGGCTTCCGGCATGATCTGGACGTAGAGCGTCCAGCGCGGGAACTCGCCGCGCTCGATCGCCTCGAACAGGTCGCGCTGGTTGCTCTCGCGATCGCCGCCCACGACCTCCCGCGCCTCTTCGTCCGTGAGGTTCTGGACGCCCTGCTGGGTCTTGAAGGTGAACTTTACCCAGAAACGCTCGTTCTGCGCGCTGATGAAGCTGTAGGTGTGGCTGCCAAAGCCATGCATGTGGCGGAATGTGCGGGGGATCCCGCGGTCGCTCATTACCACCGTGACCTGGTGGAAGGCCTCCGGGAGCAGGGTCCAGTAGTCCCAGTTGTTCTCGGCGCTGCGCATGCCGGTGCGCGGATCACGCTTAACGGCGTGGTTGAGGTCGGGGAACTTCAGGGGGTCCTTGATGAAGAACACCGGCGTGTTGTTGCCGACGAGGTCCCAGTTGCCTTCCTCGGTGTAGAACTTCAGCGCGAAACCGCGGATATCGCGTTCAGCATCCGCCGCGCCGCGCTCGCCGGCGACGGTGGAGAAGCGGGCGAACATCGGGGTCTTCTTGCCGACTTCGGAGAAGATCTTCGCCCGGGTGTAGCGGGAGATGTCGTGGGTGACGGTGAAGTCGCCGAACGCGCCGGCGCCCTTGGCGTGCATGCGCCGCTCGGGGATCACCTCGCGATCGAAGTGGGCGAGCTTCTCCAGGAACCAGACGTCCTGCAGGAGCGCGTGGCCGCGAGGGCCTGTGGTGATGATGTTGTTGTCGTCGACGACGGGTGCGCCGAACTCGGTAGTCAGTTTCGCCATTCGGAGTTTCCTTTACTGGTCCAGGGCCGCCGCCCGCTCAGCGATCCCTAGCGGTTCATTATTGTTAGGTGAAATTCAAGTTTCCTTCGTCACCCATAGACAAAGGCCATATATCGATCGGGGGGTTGATCCAGAGCGGGGCTGAAGGGCGGCGCCGGGGCCAAGGCTATGGCCGTGCACGTGCACCGACTTGAACGATCCGGCGGCGAGTGTGGGCTTCTTGCTGAAAGCCGTCCCCGCTTTGGGGAGAGCGGTTCGATCAGGCGCCCGGCGTCTTGCCCCTGCCCGGAGCCGCTTCGACCTCGGCGGGGACCAGGTCGCGCAGGCAGCGTGCAAGGCCCTCGAAGGACTCGCCTCGGGGATCGCTGGCGCGCCATGCCAGGACGATGGTCCGGCGGTACTCGGCTCCCTTGAGCGGCGCATATTCCACGCCTGTCTCCTGGCCCGCCGCCAGGGCGGGGACCAGGGTGCAGCCTTCGCCCGCAGCGACCATATACTTCAGAGTCTCGAGGCTGGTGGCGTGACGGGTTGCCGGATCGACTTCCGCGCAGGCGGCGATCGCCTGGTCGCGCAGGCAATGCCCCTCCTCGAGCAGCAGGCGCTCCCGCGGCTGCAGGCCGATCCATCCGACCTCGGCGTGGGACGCGGCCGAGTGGCCCGTGGGACAGGCCATCAGAAACGGCTCACGGAACAGCGGGGCGACCATCACGCCCGGGTCGGGGACAGGCGCGGCGACCAGCACCGCATCGAGGTCGCCGCGCAGGAGGCCGCCCACCAGCTCTTCGGTGCGCCCTTCGCCAAGGACGAGCGATAATTCGGCGTACTGCGCCCTCAGGCCCGGCAGGATGCGCGGGAAGTAATATGGGCCCAGAGTCGCGATCGCCGAAAGCCGCAGGGCGCCGCCGAATGGCCTGGTCGCCTCGCTGCAGATGGCGAGGAGGTTGCGCGACTCCAGCAGGATCTTGCGCATCTGCTCGACCAGGCGAACGCCCTGGGGTGTCACCATCAGCCGTCGCGTGGTTCGCTCGAAGAGGACCGTCCCCAACCTTGCCTCGAGCTTGCCGATCTGCACCGAAAGGGAAGGCTGGGAGACGTGGCACCTCTCGGCCGCCTTCACGAAGCTGCCGAGTTCGGCGACCGCGACCGCATATTCCAGGTCGCGAAGAGACAGGCCCGAGACGTTCATCAGCCCATCACATAGGCCCCGGCCAAGACTGTCGGAAGGGATGTCCCAGGGGCCCGGGCGTGTGGCTCCGCCGGCCCGCCTTGCGAGCGCGCTCATCGCCAGCCCTGCAGCTCCCGCTGGACCACGGCCTCGATCACCCGCATGCCCCCCTCGCTGTCGTTGAGGCAGTCGATGCGGGCGAAGTCCCGACCGCCGCTGTCGAAGAAGTAGCCGGCGTTCTCTGCTCCGATCTCCTCAATCGTCTCGAGGCAATCGGCCGAGAAACCCGGCGTCACGACGGCGATGCGTTTGACTCCAAGGTCTGCGAGCGCCTTGACCGTCGCGTCCGTGTAAGGCTGCAGCCAGGGATCCCGTCCGAAGCGGGATTGGAAGGTGAGCAGGAGTCGTTCCGAAGTAAGCCCAAGGCGGCGACGCAGGGCCTCGACCGTCCGCTCGCAGTGGTCGTAATAGGGGTCGCCCTTCTCCGCAGTCGCCGCCGGCATGCCGTGAAAGGAGGCCAGGATCACTTCCGGCTCCGGACCCGGCGCCTCGAGTCGCTGCGCGATCGAGAGCGCGATCTCATCAATGTAGACGGGATCGTCGAAATAGGGGGCGGCCACGCGCAGGGTCGGCTGGCGGCGCATCTTCGACAGGACCTGGAAGACCTTGTCGCAGGCCGTGGCCGACGTGGCGGCGGAGTACTGCGGATAGAGCGGGACGAGCAGGAGGCGCTCGCAACCCTGCTCGCTGAGACGCTCGATCGCCGATTGCAGCGAGGGATTGCCATAGCGCATGCCCCACTCGACGATCACCTGACCGGGCTCCGTTCCCAGCAGGCCCTGATCGATCGAGGCCTGCAGTTTCTGGGCCTGGCTGCGGGTGACGGTCTTCAGCGGGCTCTCGTTCAGCTCCGTGTTCCAGATGGACGCATAGTCCCGGCCCTTGCGCCCCGGCCGCGTCGTCAGGATCGGGCCATTAAGGATGAGGAACCACAGCATCCGCGGGACCTCGATCACCCTCCGGTCGGAGAGGAATTCGGCGAGATATCGCCGCATCGGCCAGTAGGTCGTCCCGTCAGGCGTGCCCAGATTGCAAAGCAGCACGCCGATCTTTCCGGTGACCAATAGGGCGTCGACGCCCGCATTAGGCTCCAGCGACGCCCCGCGCTTCAGGTTTCGATCATGGTAGGACATGGCGTCTTCCTTGATGAGCGCCGCAGGTGGCGTCGCCCGCAGCCGCTTCGGTCGCGAGCTGGGCGCGCACGAGCCTATGTCCGGTTCAATCTATAAAGTGAAATATGGGTCTGTTGGGGGACATATAGGGGAAGGCAAAGAAAGCCAGGCCCCTCTCGATTGGCGCACCCTCGATCCGGAGTCACGAACTGATAGTTCACGCCTATTTATTACGTTAGATAAATGAACTTCCTCGATTAATTCAAGGAGCGCACCTTCCAGCAGAACCGCGGCCGGAACGATCCTTCGGCCGCCCATCCGCAAGGAGAATGCCGCATGATCACCCTCATCAAAGACCGGTCCGCAGCACGTGTGGCGGCGCCCTCGACCGATAGCTACGCACCGGGCGTCGACGAGGTCGTCCGATCCCTGAATGTGATCCTGGCTGACCTCTTTGCCCTCTACCTGAAGACGAAGAACTTCCACTGGCACGTGTCGGGACCGCACTTCCGCGACTACCACCTGCTGCTCGACGACCAGGCGACCCAGATCCTGGCGACGACCGATCCCCTGGCCGAGCGGGTCCGGAAGCTTGGACGGACGACCCTGCGGTCGATCGGTCATATCGCTAGCCTGCAGCGCGTAATCGACAGTGAGACCGACAATCTCGACGCGGTCGCGATGCTGGCGGAGCTGATCGTCGACAACACCGCCCTGACCAGCCGGCTGCGCGAGGCCCACGCCCAGTGCGACGAGCACGGGGACATCGCCACCGCCAGCCTCATCGAGAACTGGGTGGACGAAGCCGAGCAGCGCACCTGGTTCCTCACCGAGACCTGCCGTTCGTAAGACGTGACCAGGGGGACTCGCCGCCCGGCGGCGGGATCCGGCAAGCTGAAGCACGGTCGATCCAGACACATTTGTGCGGATCGATCGGGTTTCGGCTTTTCCGGTCGGCGTCGTCCGCGAATCCAAGGGAACGGATCGCGCTTGTCGCCGCGATGAGGTAGGCGAGGTGTGGCATGCACGGCCGATTGCCTTCGACGGCGGGCGTTCTTGCGCGCCGCCTCGGCTTTCCAACCCTCGCCACGGCCCCCTTCTGCCCTGGCGAGGTCGAAGGCTCGATCCAGGTTCCTGTCGGCGCCTCGCTCCTCAAGCGCGGGCTTGTGTTCCTGGGACCGGGACTGCTGGTGGCGGTGGGTTACATGGACCCGGGCAACTGGGCCACCGACATCGAGGCGGGATCGAAGCTCGGCGAGGCGCTGCTGTTTGTCATCGTCGGCTCGGGGGCCGCGGCGATCCTCTTCCAGATCCTGTCGGCGCGACTTGGCGTGGCCACCGGGCTCGACCTCGCTCAGGCCTGCGCCGGCCGCTATCCCAAGTCGGTCCGCATCGGGCTCTGGTTGCTGGCTGAGCTGGCCATCGTGGCGACGGACGTCGCCGAAGTCCTGGGCGGGGCGCTGGCGCTCCAACTGCTGTTCCGCGTGCCCGTGGCGGTGGGGATCGTCATCACCACCTTCGACCTCTTCCTGGTGCTGGGCCTCAAGGGGGCCGGATTTCGCCGGATCGAGGCGATCATCCTGGCCCTGGTGAGCACGATCGCGATCTGCGTCCTCATCGAGGCCGCCCTGTCGCATCCGAGCGTGCGGGACATCCTCGCGGGACTGCGGCCGAGCCTCGCCGCCGTGCGCACCTCTGAGTCGCTCTATCTGGCGCTGGGCATCGTCGGCGCGACCCTGATGCCCCACAACCTCTTCCTCCACTCCTCCATCGTGCAGACGCGCCGGATCGAGCCGGCGGCCAGGCCGATGGCCATGCGGTTCAACGCCCTCGACACCACCACCGCGCTTGTCGGGGCGACCATCGTCAACGCCGCCCTACTGGTCCTCGCCGCCGGCGCCTTTCATGCCAACGGCATGAACGACGTGGCGACGTTCGAGGACGCCCATCGGCTGCTTTCGCCCGCCACCGGCGTGGGCCTCGCCGGGGTGCTCTTCGCCGTGGGCCTTCTGGCCTCGGGCCAGAGCGCCACCTTCACCGGCACCATCGCCGGCCAGGTCATCCTGGAGGGATTCCTGGACGTCAAGATTCCGTGCTGGCAGCGGCGCGTGATCACCCGTGGCCTCGCCGTGGGACCCGCCCTCGCGGGCGTCCTCCTCCTGGGCCAGGGCGCGGTGGGAACGCTGCTGGTGGGCAGTCAGGTCGTGCTGGCGGCCCAGCTTCCCTTCACCCTCTATCCGCTCCTGCGGATCACCGGCGATCGCCGCTGGATGGGCGAATTCGCCTCGCCCATGTGGCTCGCCGCCCTGGCCTGGACCGGCTTCGCGGTCCTGACGGCGGCTGACGTCTGGCTGATCACGAAGCTGTAGGGAACCGCAGCGCCGTTGGTGTGACCCTGGGTCCCGGGTCCTCGCTTCGCTGCGCTCGCTACGGCCCGGGATGACGGATGAAATTTGGAGTTTCGCAACCCTCCCATGGAGCGACGCGTCACCCTCCGAACAGGAAGCGGACGCCGATGGTGACGGCGGAGGAGTGGTAGTCGCCGTGGAAGCCCGTGAGCTCGCCGCCGGCTTGAGCGTCGGGGACCCCGATATAGCGGTAGGCGACCTCGCCGATCAGCCGGTTCGTGAACGGATGATCGAGGCCGGTCTTCACCTGCCAGGCGAAGCGCGTATCGGACTCGCCGATCGAACTCACGCTCGCTGCGCCCACGCCGCCGCCGACGAACGGCTGCCAGGCGCCGTTGTGGTTGAAGTTGTAATAGCCGTTGACGAAACCGCCGGTCAGGCTGGTCCGGCCCGGCTGATTGTAGCGGTTGCCGGAGTCGAGGTAGAGGATTTCGGCGTCGGTCCGCCAGCCGTTGCCGAAGTCGCGCCCGACCGCGCCGCTGAGTCCCCAGCCGATCCGGCCGGCGCGGTCCGGCGTCGCTGGGAGATTGCTCGCGAACCCGGTCATGGCGTTGACCTGGCCATACCAGGCGGGGCTCTCGGCCGAAGCCGCGCCGGCGATCGAGAGGGCCGCGGCCAGGGCGACGACCGGAACAACCTTATTCATGGGAGTGACGTCCTGCTTGCGCGCTAAGGCGGCGCTTTCCCCGCAGGTGGGGGCGTGACGATGATGCTGTAGCGGTGGCGCCAACAACTCATCGTTGCGAT
Organism: Caulobacteraceae bacterium; assembly: GCA_035483335.1. Classification (GTDB taxonomy): domain Bacteria; phylum Pseudomonadota; class Alphaproteobacteria; order Caulobacterales; family Caulobacteraceae; genus Acaudatibacter. The sequence continues at coordinate 10,059 of DATHPX010000056.1, forward strand.
ATCCGCAACACTCGATGCCGCGCCGCCGGGGCTTTGACGCACCGCCCCGACTCCGCTCAGGAATCGATCCGGCGAAGTGATTGATACGACCACGCTTAGTCGTTGGAGGCGCTTCACGGGACCTGTTTCACCTTCGGGGATGGGATTGTCTGTCCTCCAGTATGTCCTTGGCGGCGGATGCGGCGCCCTGGCCGGCTTCGCGCTCGGCGCGGTGGGCGGCGGCGGATCGATCCTTGCGACGCCGCTGATGATCTATGTCGCGGGCGTATCCAATCCCCACCTCGCGATCGGAACGAGCGCCCTGTCGGTCGCGGCCAGCTCGGGCGCCAACCTGCTCAATCACGCGCGCAGCGGACGGGTCCGTTGGGTCCAGGCTGGGCTGTTTTCGCTCACCGGTCTGGTCGGCGCCTTCGCCGGTTCCGCCCTGGGCAAGGTGGTGGATGGTCGACGGCTCCTCGCCCTCTTCGCCCTCCTGATGTTGGGCGTGGCCGTGGCCATGTGGCGAGGTCGGGGGAAGGTCGAGGGCGGATGCGCCGCGCCGATGTGCTGGTCCCAGGCGGGCAAGCTCGCCGCCGCCGGCGTCTCGGCGGGCGGCCTGGCGGGCTTCTTCGGGATTGGCGGCGGCTTCCTGATCGTTCCGGCCCTGATCTGGGCCACGGGAATGCCGATGCTCGAGGCCGTCAGCTCCTCCCTGGTTGCAGTCACGGCATTCGGTCTGGCGACGGCGACGAACTACGCCTTGGCCGGCTGGGTGCTCTGGCCCCTGGCCGCCGCATTCCTGGTGGGAGGCGTCGCAGGGGGAATGGCCGGGGCGAGGCTTGCCGTCGGCCTGGCGGCGCGCCGCAACAAGCTGGCGCTGACCTTCTCCGGACTTCTGGTGGTCGTCGCCCTCTACATCCTCCACCGCAGTCTCTGACAACCGGGCAAGGTTCGGGCGAGACAAGCTCACGAACAGCAAGACCGTTCACTCGGATAGATGGAAATCTGCAGAGAAGCTCGTTGGACTGGGCGCGCCTTCAGGGTCTCAATCGAGGCAGGAGGTTCATCATGGAAACCACACAAAGCCGCCGCGCCGCCCTGTTCGGTATTGGCCTGGGAGCCGCCGCGGCGGGCCTGACTCTAGCCGCTGGCGGCGCCGAAGCTCAGGGCTCAAACCGTCCTCCGGAGCTGACGCCCGCAGGCGCGGGCAAGTTGAAATCACTGACCGCGCGCCTCGCCGCGGCGCCTCGCCGGCGGGACTTCAAGACCGTGCCGATGGTCCTCGACGACCCGATGCTGTGGGATCACGAGGCGATGGCCGAGCTCCTCGCCTATTCAGGCAGTCCCAAGCAGATCTGGGACAACACGGACCTGAAGGGGCCGTGGATCAACGGGATGCGCAACTCGCTCAACGCGCAGATCTTCTCGTTCAAACACCCCGACTTCCTGATCGTCTCGGCGACGCATGGGCCAACCCAGCTGGCCCTGTACGATCAGGCGATGTGGGACAAGTATCAGCTGGCCAAACAGACGGGCGGCGCCTACGCGTCCAACACCCTGCTCCAGCGGAACGCGACGGCCGAAGCCGACCGTGATGTCGAGAGCGACACCGGCGCCTATTCCGGCGCCAACAACACCATCCCCGCCCTGATGGATCGTGGCGTGGTCTTCATGGCCTGCCACCTGGCCATCTGGGAGTTGACGGCCAAGCTGATCAAGCAGGGCGTCAATCCCGACCACGTCTCCCAGTCGGTCATGGTGGCGGAGATGACCAACCACCTTGCGCCCGGTGTCGTGCTGACGCCGGGGATGGTCGCAACCATCCCCGAGTTCCAGCAGGCCGGCTATCACTACATCAGCTAGGACCTCGAGATGATCGGCCAATTCAAACGCGCCCTAATTGGCGCGGCTCTTTGCGCTTGCCTGGGCGCGCCCGCGCTCGCCCAGACGACAGGCGCCAACCAGGACAGCCATGTCCCGCCCTGGCAGCACGGCGCGAACAATGACGCGGTGGACAGGGGACTGGAGTTCACCGTCCCCCAGATCGACGATCTCGCCGATTTCCACGGCGATCTCACCAACCCCAAGCTCGTCCTGTTCGTGGGCGGCAACTACTACTTCGCCATGGCGCCGCTCGTGCAGGCCTTCGAGGCGGCCCACCCCGAATACAAGGGACGCCTGTACTGGGAGACGATCCCGCCCGGACTGCTGATCAAGCAGATCAAGGGCGGCGGGAAGATCACCTCCGGCAACATGACGTGGACCGCCAAGGCCGACGTCTATCTCGCCGGTCTTCAGGCCGTGAAGACCCAGATCGCAAGCGGCGTGCTCACCGGAGCGCCCGTTCCTTATGCGACCAACGATCTGACAATCATGGTTCCGGCCGGCAACCCCGGCCACGTTCAAGGCCTCGCGGACCTCGCCAGGCCGGACCTGCGCCTGGCCATGCCCAATCCGGAGTTCGAGGGCGTGGCGCGGCAGATCAAGGCGGCTCTCGGAAAGGCCGGCGGCCCTGCGCTGGTGAAGGCCGTCTATGAGACGAAGGTGGCGAGCGGCGCGACCGAGCTGACTCATATCCATCACCGGCAGACGCCCCTGTTCCTGATGCAGGGTCGGGTCCAGGCCGGCGTGACGTGGAAGTCGGAGGCCATGTTCCAGGAACAGGTCGGCAACCCGATCAGCCACGTCGACATCCCGGCCGCGCAGAACGCCACGGCGATCTATGCGGGCGCCGAAGTGAAGGGCGCCGCCCATCCGCAGGCCGCGCGCCTGTGGCTCGACTTCATCCGATCGCCCGAGGCGCTCAGGATCTTCGAGCGGTACGGCTTCA
>DATHPX010000057.1:0-2357 GCA_035483335.1 Caulobacteraceae bacterium
GGGGCGGAGGGGCAGGGCTATCTCTGGGACCAGGCGCTGAAGGCGGGCCTGTCGGTCAGGAACTGGGGCTTCTACGGCGATCTCGCCCTCTACCAGCCTGCCACAGGCAAATACCGGACGCCCCTCGTGCGCGAACCGTTCAAAGACGGAGTGAAGGTCTTCACGCCTGCGAAGGTGTCGTTGATGGGGATCACCGACCTCTATTTCCGCGGCTTCGACCAGTCGTTCCCGGACTATTGGCGCTTCAAGGAGTGGGAGCGCGAGTTCGACGGCTTCGTCGCGGCCGGAAAAGCGCCCGCTTTGATGATGGTGCGCCTCGCCCACGATCACACCGGCGACTTCGGCAAAGGGCTCGACGGCGTCGACACGGTCGAGACCGAGCTGGCCGACAACGACTATGCGGTCGGTATGCTGGTGGAGAAGGTCGCCCACAGCCCCTTCGCCGCAGACACCCTGATCTTCGTCGTCGAGGATGACGCCCAGGATGGCCCCGATCACGTGAACGCCCACCGGGCGCCGGCCTACATCGTCGGGCCCTATGTGAAGCAGGGCGCGGTGGTCTCTCACCGCTATGCGACGGTCAACTTGGTGGCGACGATGGAGGCTGTTCTTGGCCTGCAGCCCATGGGCCTGAACGACGCCCTGGCCGAACCGATGGCGGACGTTTTCGATACGTCCAAGGCCGAATGGACCTTTACCGCGCATCCCTCCGACGTGCTTCGCCAGACCGCATTGCCTCTACCGCCCGAGCGATCGGCGCAGGCCTGTCGTCTGCGCACCCGGTCCGCAGCCTATTGGGCCGCCGTCATGCGGGGGCAGGACTTCAGTCGCGAGGACGACCTCGACACGGGGGCCTACAACCTCGCCCTATGGCGGGGGATGACGTGGGGCGCGCCCTATCCAGCGAGCCGAAGCGGCAAGGACTTCAGGGGCGATCGCGCACGCCTGCTGGCGGCGGCGGGCGTCACCCGCTGCGGGGCGGAGGACTGACCTCGCTCATCGCCGGGCCGATCTCGTCGTGCAGGACGAGATCGGCGACGGAGTCCTGCTCGGTCGGCTCGCGATTGACGATGACCAGCCGGGCGCCGGAGCCCTTGGCGAAGAGAGGCAAGCCGGCAGCGGGGTAGACGACGAGGGAAGAGCCCAACACGAGGAAGAGATCGCAGGCGGCCGCCTCCGCCTCGGCGCGCGCCATCGCCTCAGCTGGCATCGGCTGGCCGAAGGAGATGGTGGCCGACTTCACGAGGCCCCCGCACACGCGGCAGGCAGGGATTTCCCCTCGCTCCAGGAACGGCCGCTTCAGGTCGGCGAATTCGTGGCGCAGGCCACACTCCAGGCAGGCGGCGTGGCTCGCGTTGCCGTGCAGCTCGATGACTTTGTCGGCAGGGACGCCGGAGTCCTGGTGCAGGTTGTCGACATTCTGGGTGATCACCGCGCTCGCCTTGCCGCTGGCCACGAGGCGGGCCACGGCGAAATGGCCGGCGTTCGGTTTCGCCCCTGTCCAGCCGGCGGCGCCGCTGAAGGTGCGGGTCCAGGCCTCGCGTCGCCTGTCCTCGCTGGCCACAAAATCCTGGAAATAGATCGGTTTCATTCGACTCCAGACGCCGCCGGGCGAGCGGAAGTCCGGCACGCCGGACTCGGTCGAAATGCCCGCGCCGGTGAACACCACCATCCGGCGCGAAGCCTCGACCAATCCCCTGAGCGCCTGTCGCGAGGTCACGGCGGCCATTCTCTCTTCAGTCGATGTTTTCGGGGATCAGCAGCTCCACGATCACGCAATCTTTCCAGACCCCTTCAAGCTTGCCGTGTTTCTCATGTACGCCGATCTCCTTGAACCCCATGCGGGCCATGAGGCCGAGACTGGCGCGGTTCTCCGGAAAGATCCGTGACATGAGCTTCCAAAGTCCCTCCGCGCGCGAGGCTTCGATTAGCGCCGACATGGCCGCCTGGCCGACACCCCGGCCTCGATCCGGCCGGCGGACATAGACGGAGAACTCCCCGATCCCCCGGTAACAACACCGATCCGAGTAGGGGTGAGCGACAGCGTAGCCGACGACTTCGCCCGTCGCATCTGTCACCGAAACGAAGGCGTGCGCGTGGTCGAACCACGGGAGGACGTCCGTCACATCGCGCGGATCGGTCTCGAACGTGGCGATCCGATCCTCGATGCCCTGGTTGTAGATCTCGGTGATGCAGATCGCGTCTTCCAGTTTCGCCGGTCGCGCACTCAGGCTCATGGCTAATTCTTCCAGAATTTTCGCAATATTGAGTGGGAAGTGAACCATGAAGCGGATGCGCTTGCACGTAAGCGCGCGCCCCGGCGCGGACGATCGAGTTCTACAGCGCCTTGTTCGGCC
>DATHPX010000058.1:0-6341 GCA_035483335.1 Caulobacteraceae bacterium
CGGATGGAGGCGTATGCGGGCCAACTCGACAACGACACCGCCCGCATGACCCACGATGCGGCCCTGGGCGTGGTCCCGCCGGACTTCATCCTCGACCGGACGCTGGAGCAGCTCACGGCCACGCGCACCGACGCGGCTCACAATCTCCTGGTGGTCTCGATCTCCCGCCGCGCGGCCGCCAAGGGCCTCTCCGGCGACTACGCCACGCGGGCGGCGAAGCTCTACGACGAGAAGATCGGGCCGGCCTATGATCGCCAGATCGCCCGGGCGCGCGAACTGCGCGCGTCCGCCACCCACGACGCGGGGGTCGGCCACTTCAAGCAGGGGCCGGCCTATTACGCCGTGGCGCTCAAGGCCACGACCACCACCGCCTTCTCGCCCGACGAGGTGCACAAGATCGGGCTGGAGCAGGGCGCGGAGATCACCTCGCGTATCGACGCCCTCCTCAAGGCCCAGGGCATGACCAAGGGCAGCGTCGGCGAGAGGCTGAACGCCCTCACCAATGACCCCGCCCAGAGCTTTCCCGACACCGACGAGGGCAAGGCCGAGGCGATCGCCTATTGCAACGGCCGGCTGGCGGCGATCCGCCCGCGCCTGCCCACCCGGTTCAAGCGCCTGCCGCCCTACCAGTTCGAAGTGCGCCGCGTTCCGCGCAACCTCGAGCCGGGCGCGGCGGCCGCCTATTCCGAGGGCGCCGCCATCGACGGCTCGCGGCCGGGGATCGTCTACATCAACCTGCGGGAGTCTTCGGACTGGCCGAAGTGGACCCTGTCCAGCGTGATTTATCACGAAGGTCTGCCGGGCCATCAGCTGGAGGGGGGCCTCGCCCTCTCCAACCCCCACCTGCAGCTGATCCGCAAGACGATCGGCTTTTCCGGCTACGCCGAGGGCTGGGCCCTTTATGCCGAACAGCTCGCGGACGAAATGGGCATGTACGACAACGATCCGCTCAGCCGGATCGGCTATCTGCAGGCCCAGCTATTCCGCGCCGGGCGCTGCGTGGTCGACACCGGCATCCACCACCTGGGCTGGAGCCGGGAGAAGGCGATCCAGTATTTCGTGGACACGGTCGCCTACACGCCGGGGCGCTCGGCGCTCGAGGTGGAGCGCTATTGTTCTTCGCCCGGCCAGGCGTGCAGCTACAAGCTCGGCCACACCGTGTGGACCCGCGCGCGGTCCAGGGCGCAATCTGCGCTTGGCCCGCGCTACGACATCAAGGACTTCCACGAGGCGGGTCTGAACTGCGGCCGCGTGCCTCTGGAGATCCTCGACGGGGTGATCGACGGCTGGATCGCGAGCGAGCGCACTGCGTGAGGGCCAAGAAATTAGCCACGAACCTCACGAACTACACGAACCGAAATTCATTGCGCCTTCGGCGCGACTGGACGCAGGTTGTCAAGTATTTCAGCAGACGTTCGTGTAGTTCGTGAGGTTCGTGGTTGATTTTATTCTGACATCACACAGAAAAATTGGCCACGGACCTCACGGACCACACGGACAAGTGAAGAGTTAAGAAGGCGCCTTCGGCGCAATTCGTTTAACGCCGTCGATGCGGAATTTCACCGGACGTCCGTGTGGTCCGTGAGGTCCGTGGCTATTAAGAGCTCCATGGCCTCGAGAGGGGGAGACGATGACGCTGCGAAGCAAGACCGGTCTTCATGTCGTGGCGGCGCTCATTGCGGTCGCCCTTGTCACGGCGGCGCCGATTTCCGCTGTCGCCCAGGCTTCGCCTGCGCCGGCGGCGACTCCTTTTGAGCTCAAGCCCCTAGCGCCCGGCGTCTACGCCGCCATCGATGGCCCTGGCCACAAGGCCGGCTCCAATGCGGGCGTCGTCGTCGGCGATGACGGCGTGGCGGTGATCGACGCCTTCTTCACGCCGGACGCGGCCAAAGCCCTGCTCGCGACGATCCGCCAGCTGACGCCCTGGCCGGTCCGCTATGTCGTGAACACGCACTATCACGTCGACCACACCGGCGGAGACCAGGTGTTCCGCGACGCCGGGGCCGTCATCATCGCCCATCGCAACGTGCGCGCGTGGCTGCACAGCGAGAACCCGCGCCTGCTTGGCGATCGCATCACGCCGGCCCAGCGCGCCCTGATCGCCAGCCTGCCTGAGCCGGACCTCACGACCAGGACGTCCCTGACGATCTGGCTTGGCGCCCGACGCCTCGATGTGAAGGCCTATCCCGGCCACACGGGCGGCGACCTCATCGTGGAGGTTCCCGACGCCAAGACGGTGTTCGCCGGCGACCTGCTCTGGCGACACACCTCGCCCAATGTGATCGACGGCCGCCTCGCGCCTTGGATCGCCACCGACAACGCCTTCCTCGCCCTGCCGGACGCCGCGCACACGATCTTCGTGCCCGGCCACGGCCAGGTGGCGGACGCCGCCGACGTCGCCGCCTTCCGCGACTATTTGTCTGACCTTCTGTCTGACGTGCGTAAGGCCAGGGCCGCGGGACTAAGCGGCGCGGCGCTTACGGCTCAGGTTCTTCCGAAGATGAAGGCGAAATACGGAGACTGGGACGCTTTCGACTACTTCATTCCCAAGGAGATCGCTTTCACCGAAGCTGAGCTGAACGGGACGAAATATCTCCCGCTTGCACCGAGCGACTGATCGCCGCGCAATCTCTGAGTTGTGAGCGCCTGCGGCATGACACCGCTTGTCCCGGAGGTCGCGTTTGGTTCACAAGATCCCGTGGGGTCAACGCGAGTCACCTGAGTCCCAATTCGATGACGCCAGCCGTCACCGTCGAGCTTATTGCCGCCACCGTCGAACTCGAGCAGCCCATGGCGGGCGGCATGAGGACCGTCGGGACGGGCTTCCTCATTGCCGATCCCACGCCAGACGGCCGGCCGCGCGTCGTTCTCGTGACGGCGAACCACGTCCTAGACCGCATGAAGAGCGACGAGGCCACCGTCGGCTACCGGGTCGAGCAACCCGACGGTTCCTGGAGCTTCGCGCCAGAGCAGATTCCCATCCGCGCCGGCGGAAAGGCGCTGTGGGTGCGCCATCCCACGCGCGATGTCGCCGCGATCAGCATCACCGCCCCGCCCGCCTTCGCCCAGGCGGCGATCCCGCTCTCCTGGCTCGCAGGCGACAACGCGCTCGAGGGCGAAAAGCTGGCGCCGGGCGACGAGATGATGACCCTGGGCTATCCGCAGGGACTCTCGGCCAACACCGCCGGTTTCCCGATACTGCGCGCCGGACGGGTCGCCTCCTATCCCCTGGGCCCGTCCAAGGCCTTCCCGACCTTTCTGCTGGATTTCCGCGTGTTCCCGGGAAATTCCGGCGGCCCCGTCTACCTCAATCCATCCAACGCCCCTGCGGACGGCGCCGCCCAGGCCAGCCCGGTGATCGCCGGCATGCTCACCCAGCAGGTCGAGGTCGGCCAGGAGAACCTCGGCATCGGCATCGTCACTCAGGCCGAGTACATCCGCGAAACCGTGGCCGAGCTCGACCTGCCGAGCACCGAATCGGCGCAGCCAGCCAGCCAGACCGTCTCGGTGGCGAGCACGTCGGCTTCGGCCCTGACCCGCGCCGGAAGCGCGCCCCGAAAGGCGGTTTCCGCCGAGGTCTACGCCGACGCGCCCTGACGGGGCTTGCCTTCGGCGCTCAGCGCTCCGATAGCCGCTGGCCGTAGCCCGGACGCGCGCGCCCGGGCCGCATAAAGAACCGCGTCCACCAGGGGGCAGATTGACCGTCCACATCATCGGCGCTGGCCTGGCCGGCCTGTCGGCCGCAGTGCGGTTGGCCGAAGGTGGCGCTCGGGTCTCGCTGCTCGAGGCCTCGGCCCAGGCCGGAGGCCGGTGCCGGTCCTACGTCGACCCGGTGCTCGAGATGCGCCTGGACAACGGCAATCACCTGGTCCTGTCCGGCAACCACGACACCTACGCCTATCTGCGGACGCTCGGCGCCTCCGACCGGCTCGCCGGGCCCAACGAGGCCGTGCTCGATTTCCACGACCTGGCGGCAGGCGAGCAGTGGCGGATCCATGCCAATGCGGGGCCCGTGCCATGGTGGGTGCTTTCGCCCCGTCGCCGGGTCCCGGGGACTCACGTCGCCGACTACGTCGCCCTGGGCCGGCTGCTGGCCGCCGGAGACGGGGATCGCATCGACCAGGTGATCGCCTGCCGCGGCGCCCTTTGGGACCGCCTGATGGAGCCCTTCCTGCTAGCGGCGCTCAACACGCCGGCCGCCGAAGGCTCTGCCCGACTGGCCGGCGCGGTGATCGCCGAATCCCTCGCCCGAGGCGGGCGGGCCTACCAGCCCCGCGTGGCGCACCCGACACTCTCGGCCGCATTCATCGAGCCCGCCCTCGCCTATCTCGCCACGCGCGGCGTGCGGGTGCGCTATGGCGCGCCAGTCCGCAGCTTTGCCTTCGAAGGCGGCCGCGTGAGCGGTCTTGGTCTCGCCGATGGCGACGTTCACGTGCACCCAGGCGATCAGGTGGTGCTCGCTGCGCCGGCCTGGATCAGCGCCGGTCTCGTCCCCGGTCTATCTGCTCCCGACCGGTTCAACGCCATCGTCAATGGCCACTTCAAGCTCGCCCCGCCGCCGGGGCTGAGGCCGATCGTCGGGGTGATTGGCGGCGCGGCCCAGTGGATCTTCGCCTTCGAGGACCGCATTTCGGTGACGGTGAGCGCCGCCGACGACCTGGCCGACCAGGATCGTGACGCCCTCGCCCGCCGCTTCTGGGCCGACATCGCCGAGGTGCATGGCCTGCCGCCCGAACCGCCGCCGTCGCGGATCGTCAAGGAACGCCGGGCGACCTTCCACGCGACCCCGGAGCAGAACGCCAAGAGGCCCGCGGCGTCGACAGCGTGGGGAAACCTGTTCCTCGCTGGCGATTGGACCGCGACTGGCCTGCCGGCCACGATCGAGGGGGCGATCCGGTCAGGTGTCACGGCGGCGAGGCTTGCTCTCTCCCGCGCAGCAAAGCCGTGATAGGAATGCGTATGGACGACGCCGCATTCGATTTTCGGCAATCGCTCGACCCCGCCCTCGACGTCAGCGTCACCCGCGCCGCCCAGGCCCTCCTGGAGCGTCAACGGGACGACGGCCACTGGGTGTTCGAGCTCGAGGCCGACGCCACGATTCCTGCCGAATACATTCTCCTTCGGGCCTATCTGGGCGAGCCTGACGCGCCGGAGCTCGAGCGCAAGATCGGCGTCTATCTTCGCCGGATCCAGGGCGAGCACGGCGGCTGGCCCCTGTTCCACGGCGGCGCGCTCGATGTGAGCTGCACATTGAAGGCCTACTTCGCGCTCAAGATGATCGGCGACGATCCCTCCGAGCCGCACATGGTGCGGGCGCGCGAGGCGATCCTGGCCCGCGGCGGAGGCGCGGCCTGCAACGTCTTCACCCGCATCCTGCTGGCCCTCTTCGGCATCATCGACTGGAAGGCCACACCGGAGATCCCGGTCGAGATCATGCACCTGCCCAGGTGGTTCCCGATCCACCTGTCGAAGGTCTCCTACTGGGCGCGCACGGTGATCGTTCCGCTGCTGGTGCTGCGCGCCGTGCGGCCGCGCGCGCGCAATCCGCGCGGAGTGACCATCGACGAGATCTTCCTCGAGCCGCCCTCGACCATCGACCGCCTCCCCCACGGGGCGCACCAGAAGGAGCCCTGGGCCAGCCTGTTCTTCGCTCTGGACCAGGTGCTTCGGGTCGTTCGGCCGAAGTTCCCCAAGGGCTCGCACCAGAACGCCGTCGACAAGGCCAAGGCCTTCGTCGACGAGCGGCTCAACGGCGAGGATGGCCTGGGCGCGATTTTCCCGGCGATGGCCAACGCCGTGATGATGTACGACGCCCTCGGCTATCCGCAGGACTATCCGAACCGCGCCACCGCCCGCGCCTCGGTCGAAAAGCTGCTCGTGATCCACGAGGACGAGGCCTACTGCCAGCCCTGCTTCTCGCCCGTGTGGGACACCGCCCTGGCCGCCCACGCCGTGCTGGAGGCTGGCGGCGAGGCCTGCGAAACCGCGGCGGTCCGCGGCCTGGAATGGCTCAAGCCGCTGCAGGTGCTGGACGTGAAGGGCGACTGGATCGAGTGGCGGCCCCATGTGCGGCCGGGCGGCTGGGCTTTCCAGTACCGTAACGACCACTATCCGGACCTCGACGACACGGCGGTGGTGGTGATGGCGCTCGACCGCGCCCGCGCCCTCTCGCCCGAAGGTTCGCCGGACATGGCGATCGTGCGCGGCCGCGAATGGGTCGAGGGCCTGCAGAGCCGCAATGGCGGCTGGGGCGCCTTCGACGCCGACAACACCTACCACTACCTCAACAACATCCCCTTCGCCGACCACGGCGCCCTGCTCGACCCGCCGACCGTGGACGT
>DATHPX010000059.1:0-13016 GCA_035483335.1 Caulobacteraceae bacterium
GACTTGCGAGACAGCGCACGCAGGCGCTCGCGGCTCACCGCCTGCAGTCCGCTCCTGGCGATCCAGCCTTCCATCTTATCTAGTCTTCGTCGTGATGCCGTCCGAAGTCAGGCTCCGGCGTTTCCTGGCCGGCGTCGATGACCCCGCGACGGATCTCGCGAGTGCGGGTAAACAGATCCTGCAGCTTCTCGCCCTCGCCCCAGCGGATCGCGCGCGAGAGGGCCTGCAGGTCCTCGGTGAAGCGGCCAAGGATCTCGAGCACGGCGTCCTTGTTGGCCAGGAATACGTCCCGCCACATGATCGGGTCGGAGGCGGCGATGCGGGTGAAGTCGCGAAAGCCGCCGGCGGAATACTTGATCACCTCGCTTCGCGTCACCGCCTCGAGGTCGGCGGCGGTGCCGACGATATTGTAGGCGATAAGGTGTGGCAGATGGCTGGTCACGGCCAGCACCAGGTCGTGGTGGCGCGGATCCATCAGGTCGACATTGGCGCCCAGGGTCCGCCAAAAGCCTGCCAGCCGCTCCACCGCCTCCTGGTACGGGGCGTCGTCCCGCTCCAGGGGCGTCAGGATCGTCCAGCGGTTCTGAAACAGGCCCGCGCTGCCCGCGTCGGGTCCCGACCTCTCGGCGCCTGCGATTGGATGCCCGGGCACGATGAAGATGTCCTCGCGGCCCAGGCGCGAGAGGCCCTCGCTGACCGCCGTCTTCACCGAGCCGACATCCGTCACCGTGACGCCGGGCGCCAGGGCGTCGGCCACGGCCTGGGCGGCCGGGGCGATGGAGAGGGGCGGGGCGGCGAAGAGCACGAGGTCGGCGCCTCGCACCGCCGTCTCGCCTGAGGCGCACACCTCGTCGGCGATCCCCAGTTCGGCGACGCGCGCGCGCACGGCCTCGTCGGAGTCGAAGACGGCGATCTCGCCCACGGCGTTGCGCTCCCTGGCGGCGCGCACGACCGAGGAGCCGATCATGCCGCAGCCGACCAGGGCCAGGCGGCGGTAGATGGGGCTGGCGGACTCGCTCATCCTGCGCGGCCGAGAAGCTCGCCAAGGGTCTCGATGATCGCCCGGTTGTGTTCTTCCAGGCCGATCGTGAACCGCAGGTGGTTCGGCAGCCCGTAGCCGCCCACCCCCCGCACCAGCAGGCCGCGCGAGGCGAGGAAGGCCTCCGCCTCGGCGGCCGTCCGACCCTCCGTCGTGGGGAAGCCTGCGAGGACGAAGTTTGCGGAGGACGGAACGACCTCGAGGCCTAGACCGCCCAGTTGCTGGGTCAGCCACGGCCGCCATTGCTCCACGTGGGCGAGGGAGCGGGCCGCGAACTCCTCGTCGCCGAGGGCGGCGATGGCGGCGACCTGAGCCGGAATGGAGGTGTTGAACGGCAGGCGAAGGCGATCCACAGCCTCGGCCGTCGCCAGGGGCGCATAGGCCCAGCCGACGCGAAGCGCGGCCAGTCCGTGGATCTTGGAGAAGGTGTGGGTCACCACGACATTGGCGGCGTGACGCGCCAGCTCCAGCCCATCGCTGAAGGCCGGATCGCTGCAGAATTCGGAATAGGCGCCGTCCAGCACCAGCATGACGTCCGGCGCCAGGCCCGCATGCAGCCGTTCGATCTCGGAGGCGGAGAGGATGGTGCCAGTCGGATTGGCGGGGTTGGCGATGAAGATGAGGCGCGTGCGCTCGTCCACTTCGGCCAGCAGGGCGTCGACGTCGATGCGGTAGTTGCGCTCGGGCGCCAGGCGCACGTCGGCCTCGTTGGCGCGGGCGGCGATGGCGTAGGCCCCAAAGCCGAATACGCCCTGGATGATGTTGTCGCCCGCCTGGAGGTAGGTCTGGGCGAGCATGGCGAAGATCTCGTCCGTGCCGCAGCCCAGGATGATGCGCTCGGGCTCGATGCGGTAGCGCTCGGCGATCGCGTCGCGCAGCTGGTTTCCGCGCCCGTCCGGATAGGTCGCCAGATCCTCGATCACCGAGGCGTAGGCGGCCTTGGCCAGGGGGCTGCACCCCAGCACGTTCTCATTGGCCGAAAGCTTCACGGGACTCTGGACCCCCTCGGCCGAGGCGCGGCCGGGCTTGTAGGGGATGATGTCCAGGATGCCGGGTCGCGGCGCAGGCGCCGCGCGCGGAGTGGAGGAGGGCGCGTTCATGTGCGCCTCTAGGGCCAATGCGCCCCGCCCCTGTCAACCGCGCTGGTCAGAACAAGCGTGGCGAGGGACCAAGCGCCACGGGCCCAAGTGTCGTTCGGCCGGCCTCGAAATGCAGGACGAGGGTCGCCTTGGGCCCGCCACGCACGCCCGAGACGGCCAGGGCGGAGCGGGTGGTGTCAGGGGAGAGCGTCCCCTGCGCGCCCATCGCCCCGATCACCTTCTCAGCTTGGCGCAGGGTAAGGGTGAGGGCGCCCTGGAGCCGACCGTCGGGACCGAGGGCGAGCGTTCCGGGCCTGGCGTCGATCAGGGCTTGGCCCGCCAGCAGTCGCAGGTGGCGCACATTGGCGACGCCGCCGGCCTGCGACCAGTCACGCAGGGCGTCGGGCCAGCTGTCGCCGGCGAGCGCGCCGGCGTGGCTGTAGATCAGGTCGGCGACGAAGGTGACAGGCTTGCCGTCGGCGATGCGCGCCAAGAGGCCCGAGAGCCGCGCCTTTGCTCCGTCCACCTCAAGATAGGCGGCTCCCTGGTCTTCGGGCCCGGCCTTGGCATGGAGGTGGAACTCCTGGGCGTGCGTCAGGAAGAACGGCTGTGCGCCGGGCGGGGTGGAGAAGGCGAGGTCCAGCCCCTCCACGGAGAGGCGGGGCGGCCGCGCGCCGATGTCCGACAGGCTCGCGCGCAGCGCCTTGCCGGTGACCACGAGCGGGCCGGCGCGCCGGCGGCCGATCACGACGCCGTCGGGGGCGTAGGCGACCCAATGATCAGGCGAGAACAGGAAGGCCTCGGCCTTCAGCCGCGGGGCGGCGAGACTCCAGCCGGAGTGGTCCCAGGCGTGCGCGTCGGTCAGGTCGACGTCGAGCCGGAACGGAAAACCGTGGACCTCTGCGGCGCCAAAGGAGAGCGAGACCGGCGAGCCCGCGGCCTGCGTCCTTGCCGCCTCGAGTCCGGTGAGCAGCCGCTGGCGGGCGTAGAACCAGGCCCCCGCCAGCGCGATCAGGGCGATCGCAAGCAGGACGAAGGGTATCCACAAGCCAAGGCGTCGCGGCTGTGTCCTCGATGCGGTATCGGGCTCGGTCATGCGGGGCGAACGCAGAAGGAACGGTCCATGGGTCGCGATATGAGCGATCTCGACGCAACCGGCCATGCGGCGCAGTTGGCGGAGGCCCCGCCTGCGCCGCAGCGGTGGGTGTATGGCTACGGCTCGCTGATGTGGCGTCCCGGCTTCGCCTATGTCCACCGGCTTCCGGCCGTGCTGCACGGCCGTCGCCGCGCCTTCTGCATCTATTCGGTGCACCATCGCGGCACCCCAGAGCGGCCGGGCCTGGTGCTGGGGCTGGCCCGCGGCGGAGCCGTTCGGGGCGCGGCCTACGAGATCGCGCCGGAGAATTGGGACGCCGTGCTCGACTATCTGCGCGAGCGCGAGCAGCCGACCGAGACCTATGTCGAGTCCCGCGTCGCCGTGCGCCTGTGCGACGGCCGGCGCGTCCAGGCCGTCACCTTCCTCTCCGACACGGACCATCCGCAGTGGGCGGGCGAGCTGAGTTTCGAGGCCCAGGCGCGGCTGATCGCCCGCTCTCATGGTCTCTCCGGCGCGAATGTCGACTACCTGGCCGACCTCGTCGAGCACCTGCGGGCGGAAGGCGTGCGCGACAGGACGATGGAGCGGCTGCTGGTGCGCGTGCGCGAGCTGCAGCACACCGCGGCGGTAGCGGACTAAGTCCTATTCGCTGAGGAGCGCCCTGGAGGCCGGCTCGATCCGATCCTGCAGCTCGCGCATGAAAGCCGCGCGATGCAGGCCCGCGGGGATTGGGGGGAGGAACTCATAGACGATGGTCCCCGGCCGCCGGATGAATCCATGGGCGGGCCAGTGCGCGCCGGAATTGGTCGCCACCGGCGTGCAGGGCAGTCCGAGCTCGCGATAGAGGGCGGCGACGCCGGGCTGGTAATCGCCGGTCTCGCCCGGGGGCATGCGGTGGCCCTCCGGGAAGATGACCAGCTGGCGGGCTTCTGCGATCCGCTCCCGGGCGTCGGACACCATCTGACGCAGGGCCTTGGAATGGCCCGACCGGTCGACCGAGATCATCCCAGCTCGACGCGCGTACCAGCCGAAGAAGGGTATCGCGAACAGCTCCTTCTTGGTGACGAAGCAGGCGTTCGGGTAGATCGCCATCGCGCCAAGGGCGTCAAACATGCACTGGTGCTTGGCCGCCACCAGCGCGGCTCCGGTCGGTATGTATTCGCGTCCCCGCACTTCCACGCGGATCCCGCAGATCGGCTCCATGAAGGCGATGAAGACCCTGGCCCAGATCCTGACGGAGGCCACCGTCCAGCGGGGAGGGCAGACCAGGACGACGGGAAGCATCGCGAGCACCCACAGCACCGACCAGACGTAGAACACGGCCACGAAGACCAGTGAACGCAGGGTGTTCATCAGGTCTGTCCTGCTGCGCGCTGTCCGGGCAGGCTCGCCCGCGTCAACGCCACCAGATACTTGCAGTACTCCTTGGCCATGCGTTGCGCCCCCCGCCGGTCATCCAGCCACCGGCGCGCGTCGAGGTCCGGCGTGGCGACGGGATAGGGCGTGATCCTCACTCCCGGCGCGGCGGCCTCGAGCTCCACCATGGCGCGGGGCATGTGATAGTCGGCGGTGACCAGAATGAGGCTGCGGTAGTGGAGGGCGCGCGCCCATTCGGCGGTTTCCCGGGCGTTCCCCACGGTGTCGGCGGCCTTGAAGCCCAGGTCGACGCAGCAGTCGAACAGCGGCTTGGCCGCGCCCGTGACGGTCCACAAATCCTGGCGGGTGGCCATGGGATTGACGCCGGAGACGAGCAGGCGCCGTCCCTCGCCGGCCTCCAGCAGGTCCGTCGCCGTCTTGAGGCGAAGGTCCGAACCCCCTGTCAAGGCGACGATGCCGTCCGCTGGAGGAGGCATGGCCGGCGGCGTCATGCGCTCGATGCGTCCGGCGAAGGCGAACAGGCCGCTGACCCAGGCCACGGCCAGGACCAGGACGGCCGCGATCGCCTTCACTCGAAGACGCCACGCAGTCCGCGCCGCGCCGTGCGGGCGGCCCCGGCCGCGGCGGCCAGGCCAGCCGCGAGGGCCACGGCGCACGCCACCACCAGGGCCGGAAGCAAGGGCGCTGCGAACCCCGACGGAAGGCCAAGGTCCGGTCGCGTCGCCCAGACGACCGCCACCACCGCGACCGCTCCGGCGGCCATTGCGAGGCCCATGCAGAGTCCGGCGGCCCTGGCGATGGCGGCGATCGCCAGCCTGGGCTCTCCGCCCAGCCGCGCGAGCAGGCCCAGGCGCTCCCACGCCAGCTCGGCGCGCCGACCCGCCGCCAGGGCGCCCAGAGCGCCGCCGATGGCGACGATCGCCAGCAGGCCCAGGGCTGCGTCGCCCAGAGCGATGACGCTTGTGCGCTCGATCGCCCCGCTCCAGAGGCCGTGATCGTCGATCGCCGCGGCAAGCCCTTCGCGACGAAGGGCGCCGATCAGGGCGCTGGGGTTGCCGCGGCCGCCCGGCCGCCATGTGACCATCAGGAATCGAGGCGGACCCGCGGCGCCTGAGAACCTCGGCGCGCCCAGGATGTTCGCCAGGACGGAGTCGAGCGGGCCGGGATCGAGCACGCGCGCAATGCCGACCGCGCCCGCGCCGGCCAGCACTTCGCGGGCGCGAGCCGCCGCGGCGTCGGAGCTCTCAAGGGCGCCGCTGTCCATGCGCCCGCTGACGACCACCGTCGCCGACCCGGCGAGTCGCTGGTCGATCACGGGCGCGAGGCGCAGGCCAAGGGCGAGCCCGAGGGCCACGACAGCGGTCACCAGACCAAGCAGAGCCCCCGCGGCCATCAGCCAGGCGGGCGCGGCGCCACGCGCCGGCAGAAGGGGCGGAGGCCGGCGGCTCACGCCCCGCCCTCGACGTCGGCTGGAGCCGATCCAAGCCGCACGACCTGCGCCCCCGACCTCGCGAGCGACTCGTCGGCGCTGATCAGCAGGATCGCCATTCCGGCAGAATGCAGATCGGCGATCAGCTTGAGGATCGCCGTGCGGGGCCCCCCCGTCAGGGCGCCCGCCGGCTCGAGGGCGATCAGCAGGTCCGGCCCGTTGATCAGCGCCCGCGCAAGGGCGAGGCGTCGCCGCCCCTCCTCGCTCAGCTCGCCGGCCGGCGCGCCGGGTTGGGCGGAGAGGCCTGTCCAGGCCAGCAGCTCCTCGGCGGGCTTGCGATAGTCGCGGGGCTTGCGGCCGACCGCGCGCGCCGCCAGGGCAAGGTTGTCGAAGGCGTCCAGGTCCTCCGCCAGGGACAGATCGCGCGAGATGACCCCCAGGCGTCGCCTCAGCGAAGGTCGCTCGGCCGGAGAGACTTGGCTCAGGTCACGGCCGAAGAGCGCCATGCGTCCCTCCCGGGGTGGGCGGGCGGTCGCGATCAGGTCCAGGAGGCGAGGACCGGCCTGGGTTCGGGGGTCGACGACGGCGACGGCGGAGCCGGCAGACACGCTGACATCGATGGGTTCGGCGCAAGGCGGGATGACGACGCCTTCGACGCGGAGGACCGCCTGAGCGGGGGCCGGTTCAGCGGTGTGCGTCAAGCCTCTACCGGTTTCCTGGACAAGGGCGTGAAAATCGGCGACCCGTTTGGCTGGAAGAGCCTGGCAAACCCGATTCAGGGGCCCTCATGATACTGACCTGTCCCAGGTGCGCCACCCGTTATCTGGTTGAAGACGCGGAGGTCCGCCCCGAAGGCCGCAAGGTGCGATGCAGCTCCTGCGGTGAGGAATGGCGCGCCTTTATCGAAGGCGCTGAGTCGGCGGTCGCCCCGCCGGAGGTCGTCGAGTCGCGAGAGGAGGTCCTCTCCGAATCAGGCGGGGGGCTCGAGGCCGAAGTGGTCGAGCGAACGGAGGAGGCTGAGATCGCCGCTCCTGTCGCCCCGGAGTCGGAGGCGTGGCCGCCGCTCGCCGCCGCCGCGATGGTAGAGGCCGTCGACACGGAACTCCGTGTCGCCCCTCAGGAGCCCGAGTCCGAACCCTGGGTTCCCTCAGCGGCTCAGGGCGAGGAACCGTCCATGGTCGCCCCCATCGCCACCGGCCGGCCGGCGCGCCGGCGTGGCGGTTCGGGCGCGGGGATCGTCTTGCTGGTCATGGTCTTCGTCCTGGCGGTCCTCGTGGGAATCTTCCTGGGCGCCCGGCCGCAGCTGGTCCGCGCCGTTCCCGCCATGGGGGGCGTGTACAAGACGCTCGGCCTGCCCATCGGGCTCCACGGCGGCTGAACCATGTCGGATCCCTCGCGGGATGTCCGGCCTCTGCTCGACGCGGAGGCCGTTGCGAGCCACGTCGAGGCTCTGGCGGACGTGATCGCCCCCCGGCTGGCGTCCGACGCCGTGGCCGTGTGCCTGTTGCTTGGCGGGTTGTGGTTCGCCGCCGACCTCACCCGGGCTCTCGCACGCCGCGGCCATCCGATGGCGTTCGACGCCCTCTGGCTGGCGTCCTATGGCGATGAGCGCCAGGGCGCGGGGCGGTGCGAGGTGCGCGCCGGGCTGCAAAGGCCGGTCACCGGACGGCAGGTGCTGGTGCTCGACGACGTCGCCGATTCGGGCGTCTCCCTCGCCCAGGCCGTCACTATGGTGCAGGACGCCGGCGCGCGGGAGGTGATCACGGCCGTTTTCGCGCGCAAGCCCTGGCCTGGCCGCGCATTCGAGCCTGACTTCGTCGCCTGGGAGGCGCCTTCCCGTTTCCTTGTCGGCTACGGCATGGACCTCGCCGGCGCCGCCCGCGGCCTCCCCTTCGTCGGCGCCGTAGACTGAGAGACAGGCGTTAAGACAGCCACGGCGCCGTGGGTTCGCGGGCGAGCATCTCTTCGTAGGTCGGCCGGCGGCGGACGAGAGCCCACTCCGCGCCCCGGACCAGAACCTCGGGCGCGAGGGGTCGGCTGTTGTACTCGCTGGCCATCACCGCCCCGTAGGCGCCCGCGCTCATGAAGGCGACGAGATCGCCGCCCTCCAGCGCCGGCAAGGGCCGGGCCCGCGCAAAGGTGTCCCCGGTCTCGCAGACCGGACCGACGACGTCGTAGTCGCGCAGCGGGCCCCCGCGCGGCCGCACCGGCCTGATGTCGTGCCAGGCGTCGTACATGGCCGGACGGATCAGGTCGTTCATCGCTGCATCCAGGACGAGGAAGCGGCGACCTTCGGGGCGTTCATGCACGTGAATGACCGAGGCCAGCAGCACCCCGGCGTTGGCGGCGATGAACCGGCCCGGCTCGAACACCGCCTGGACGTCCAGCCCCTCGACGGCCTTGGCGGCTACAGCCGCGAAAGCGTCCGGACCGGGCGGATCGGGCTGGTTGAAGTAGGGGACGCCGAGGCCGCCTCCGAGATCCAGGCGCTCCACGGGCAGGCCCTGCCTGCGCAGGTCCAGAACAAGTTCGCGCATGACGGCGAAGGCCGAGGCCATGGGCGAGAGGTCGGTGATCTGGCTGCCGATGTGGCAGGCGACCCCACGGACAATCAGGGACGTATTGGCCGCCGCCGCCGCATAGAGGCGCTCCGCCTCGCTGCGCGAGACGCCGAACTTGCTCTGGGCGGCGCCCGTCGAGATCTTGGCGTGGCCGCCGGCGGCGATGTCCGGATTGACCCGGATGGCCACGGGCGCGAGTCGCCCGCCCTCCCGCGCGATGGCCGCGACCGTCCCGAGTTCCGGCTCCGATTCGACGTTGATCTGGCCGACGCCGGCCTCGAGGGCGAAGGCGATCTCGCGCCCTGTCTTGCCCACCCCCGAGAAGACGATCCGCTCGGCGGGCGTCCCGGCTGCGAGGGCGCGCCGGATCTCGCCTTCCGAGACCGTATCCGCCCCGGCGCCGAGGCGCGTGAGGGTCGCCAGGACCGACAAGCTCGAGTTCGACTTCACTGCGAAGGCGACCAGGGCCCCCCGAAGAGCCTCGTGCGCGTTCAGCGCCTCGATGAAGACGCGATAGTGCCGCTGCAGGGTGGCGCTGGAATAGACGTAGACGGGCGTTCCCACCGCGCGGACGATCTCGTCCAGCGGCGTGTCCTCACACCACAGCGCACCCTCGCGCAGCTCGAAGTGGTTCATTGGGGGCCAGGCAAGGGCGGCAGCGGCGGCGAGGGGGGCTGTGGCCGGGCGGCTGGAACGGGGGTCGCCGAGCCCGGCAATGGCGGCTCGAGGGACTCGGGCAGGGGCGCGGGGGTGGTCATGCCGGAGTTCTGGCCGGCCGCGCTGCGCGCCTTGTAGTCCGCCTTGGCCTTCTCGCCCCACAAGGGCGCGGGCTGTTCCAGGTAGCCGACCTTGCCACAACCGGCGAGCAGGGCGCCGGCGGCGATCAGGAGCGGGAGGATGGCCTTGGTCATGACAGCTGCTCCTTCCAGCGGGCGATCTGGGCGCGCACCTGCTCGGGCGCCGTGCCCCCGTAGCTGGCGCGGCTGGCGGCCGAGGCGGCGACAGAGAGGACGGCGTAGACGCCCGCATTGAACCTCGGATCGATGGCCTGCAGCTCCGCAAGGGGCAGGTCAGCGAGCCCCAAGTCCAGCGCCTCCGCCCGGGCGACGGCGCGGCCGGTCAGGTGGTGCGCTTCGCGGAACGGGACGCCGAGCGTCCGCACCAGCCAGTCGGCCATGTCGGTCGCCGTGGAGAAGCCGTCTCCTGCCGCAGCGGCCATGCGTTCGCGGACAGGCTGCAGGTCGTCGACCATCCCGGCCGTGGCCGCGATGGAGAGCTCGAGGTCGTCGAAGGCCTGGAAGGTCGGCGCCTTGTCCTCTTGCATGTCCTTCCCATAGGCCAGGGGCAGACCCTTCATCACCACCATGAGGGTGGTCAGCGACCCGAGGATCCTCCCCACCTTGGCGCGGATGAGCTCCGCGGCGTCGGGATTGCGCTTCTGCGGCATGATCGACGAGCCGGTGGTGAAGGCGTCGGTCAGCTTGACGAAGCCGAAGGCGGGACTTGTCCAGATCACCAGTTCTTCGGCCAGACGCGAAAGATGCGTGGCGCAGATCGCCGCCGCCGACAGGGCCTCGAGAGCGAAATCGCGAGCGGAGACGCTGTCGAGGGAGTTGGCGGTGGGGCGCTCGAAGCCCAGCGCCCTTGCCGTCATGTGACGATCGATCGGGAAGGCGGTGCCTGCCAGGGCCGCCGCGCCCAGGGGCGACTCGTTCATTCGCGCGCGGGCGTCATCGAACCGGGCGGCGTCGCGGCCGAACATCTCGACATAGGCCATCAGGTGGTGCCCGAAGGTCACCGGCTGGGCGGGCTGGAGGTGGGTGAAGCCGGGCATCAGGGTGTCCGCTTCCGCCTCTGCGCGCCGAACCAGGACGCGCTGAAGCTCGCGCAACCCGGCGGCGGCGCGAGCGCAGGCCTCGCGGGTCCACAGACGGAAGTCGAGCGCCACCTGGTCGTTGCGCGAACGGGCTGTATGCAGGCGCCCCGCGGCCGGCCCGATCAACTCCCCCAGGCGCGCTTCCACGTTCATGTGGATGTCTTCGAGCTCCTCGCGGAAGGGGAATACCCCGCGCTGGATCTCGTCCGCGATCCGGGTGAGTCCGTCCTGAATCGCTGCTGCGTCGGCAGCCCCGATGACGCCGGTCTGGGCGAGCATGGCGGCGTGGGCGAGGGAGCCGGCGATGTCCTCGGCCGCCAGGCGCCGGTCGACGTCGATCGAGGCGTTGATCCGGCGCATGAGATCTGCAGGCTTGGCGGCGAACCGGCCCCCCCATAGAGAGTGAGAAGTCTCGCCGGAGTCATCGGACATATGAACGGAATCCTCACGCGCGGGGCCGCCGCGCCTCTGCGCAAACACAAGTTCGGCCGCCGCCTCGGGCAGGCCGCCCTGGCGGCGGTTCTATATGCGCTGTGCGGGTGTTCCAACTCGCCTGGCGATTTGTCGGCGCTCGCCAAGGGCAAGATGGCCAAGCTCCAGCTGACGAAGACCCCCGCGCCCGCCCCGACCACGGTGTTCAAGGACGCCCAGGGCCAGGCGCACACCCTGGCGGACTTCAAGGGAAAGGTCCTTATCGTCAACGTCTGGGCGAACTGGTGTGCGCCGTGCAAGGAAGAGATTCCGAGCCTCGCAAAGCTGCAGTCCGAGTTCGCCGGCCAGCCGGTTGTGGTGGTCCCGGTGAGCGTTGGCAAAGGTGACGACGAGACGGGAGGCCAAGCCTTCATTGCGCGCAACCCGCCGCTGACCTTCTACACCGAGCCCACCTACGCCTTTGCCTTCGCCTTCAAGCCGGTTGTCGAGGGCATGCCGACGACCGTCATCTACGACGCCAATGGGGTCGAAAAGGCGCGTCTGGTCGGCGGGGCCGACTGGTCCGGGGGCGACGCGCGCCGAGTGGTCGAAGCCCTGCTTCCCAAGACGTGACCGCTGGCCGACACGATCCTGCCCACCTCGAGCCGGTGACGGCGCGCGCCTGGCGCGCGGCGGAGGAGACCAGCTTGGGTGCGTGGCGCCTCAATGCGTCCTACGGAATGTCCGGCCGGATCAACGCCTGCTGGCCCATCGGCGACCCCGGCCGGCCCGTCGCGAGCGCCGTCGCGGAGGTCGAGGCCTGGTACGCCGCGCGGGCGCTTCCCGCCCGCTTCAAGATCGTCGATCGCCTGTGCGAGCCCGCCGACCTCTCCGACCGGCTGGCCGCTGCAGGCTATGGCCCCACCAAGGAGACCCTGGTGATGACCGGGCCAGTCTCAGTCGGGGCGGATCCGCGCGTCCGGGTCCAGGAGGAACCGGACGAATGGTTCGCCGGGGTCTTCGCAGGCGCTTCGACCGATCCGCTGGACGCCCGGGAACGGCTCGAAGCTCTGGCGCGCACGCCCGCCCCGCGTGGCTTCGCCCTGGCCGAGGTCGCCGGGGAGCCGGCGGCGATCGGCGCCTGCGCGATCGAGGCTCCGTGGGTGGGGATCTTCGCCATGCGGACCCTGTCGGCCTTCCGTCGGCAAGGCCTCGCCAGGGCCGTGCTCGATACCCTGCTGGCGAGGGCGGGCGGGCTCGGCGCAATGAGCGCCTGGCTGCAGGTGGAGGCGGACAACGCCGCCGCCCGACGCCTGTACGAGGCGGCGGGTTTCAATGAGGCGTACCGGTACCGCTACTGGTCCAGGGGCTGAGAGGTCAGCTTCCCTTGTGGATGGAGTCGACCCACTCGACCTTGGTCGGAGACTCGGCGGCCTCGATGTTGAGGTTCACCACCACAGCTTCGCCGCCGCTTCGGACCAGGACACATTCCAGGGTCTCGTCGCTGGAGGCGTTGATCTCCTGGTGGGGGACGAAGGGCGGGACATAGATGAAATCGCCTGGCCCCGCCTCGGCGGTGAACTCCAGCTTCTCGCCCCAGCGCATCCTCGCCTTCCCGCGAAGGACGTAGATCACGCTCTCCAGCGGACCGTGATGGTGTGCGCCGGTGCGCGCGTCCGGGTGGATGTGCACCGTCCCCGCCCACAGCTTCTCGGCGCCCACGCGGGCGTAGGTGATCGCCGCGGCCCTATCCATGCCGGGGGTCTGCGCGGTGTTCGGGTCGAGTTGGTCGCCGCGGATCACCCGCACGCCATCGTCACGCCAGTCGGTCATGGGCGAAGGATAGAACCCCCGCCTCAGCCTTCAAGAGCCTCGACTGTCAGCTCCGCGCGCAACCGCTCTGGGCTGACGCCCCTCGCGCGGATGTCGCGCAAGGTCTCGGCCGTATCGCGCTTGGAGTACCGTTTCCCGTCGGGCCGCAGCAGCAGCCGGTGGTGGCGATAGGCCGGCGTCGGAAGGTCCAGTAGAGCCTGGAGCAGGCGTTGGACGTGGGCAGCTTCGAACAGGTCCTCGCCGCGGACGACGTGTGTGATCCCCTGGCGCGCGTCGTCGACCACGACCGCGAGATGGTAGCTGACGCCGAGGTCC
>DATHPX010000060.1:0-4105 GCA_035483335.1 Caulobacteraceae bacterium
AGTCAGCGCGCCCAGAAGCAGGGAAATGATTTCCGGCGGCGAGCCCAACTCACCCATGCGGACATGGGCGCTGATGGCGCCTCCCAAAAAGCCCGTCACAAGGATCGCGCCGAGGACGGCGGTGGCCGGGATGGCGTAAAGCATGGCGCAGGCGAGGATGATCGGACCCACGACACGGGTCAGGTCCATCGCGAACCCGGTTTCCTGCAACATGCTTGCGATCTGTGCCGGCGCGAAAAGCTGAATAGCGCCGTCTGCCGCCAGAGTGATAACAACAAATGCGCTCATTATTCGACCGGCCCACTGGGCGCGATGCAAGGTTATAGTCTCAGGTACTTGATGCAGCATAGTTTCGGACATCTAAAATTCTCCGATGGGGGAACCCAAATTTGGAGCTTACTGTGTCTCTCAGGTATGATAAACGCCGCGGAAATGAACTGAGTGTTCTCTCGACGGAGAACAATGCCGAGGCGCGAAAATGCAGAATCTCGAACCCCTTCTCATTTTCGTAACGGTCGCGGAAATGGGGAGCTTCACCCGCGCAGCCGATAGCTTGGGCATTCAGAAGGGAAGGGCCTCAACGGCCGTCCGGAAGCTGGAAGAAGATGTCGGCGCCAGGCTTCTGCACCGCACGACGCGTAGCGTGCAATTGACGGAAGACGGACGGGCATTTCATGCGCGCGCCCGCGATCTGCTCGCGGACGTTGACGATCTCCACTCGATGTTCGCAGGCGATCTCGTGGCGCTTCGCGGGCGTCTACGCGTCGATCTTCCCACCGAGGTGGCGCGCGCAACGATCGTGCCGGCCTTGCCGGATTTCATGGCGACTCATCCAGAGTTGGAGCTGGAACTGTCGAGTACGGATCGGCAAGTCGATCTGGTTCAAGAGGGGTTCGACTGTGTATTGCGGCTTGGACCCATAGGGGACGAGACGCTGATCGCCCGTCCGCTGGGCCTGTTGCGCATGGTCAACGCTGCCAGTCCCGCTTATCTGGCGCGCTATGGCGTCCCTCGATCGCTGGAAGATATCCAGCGTCAGGAACATCGGACAATTCATTTTTCGACGATGCTGGGCGCAAGACCCTATGGATGGGAATATCCGGACGGCGACAGCTACGCGACACTTCAGTTGCCAGGTGCGCTACACGTCAACAGCGCGCAGACCTACGAAGCCGCTGCCCTCGTCGGCCTTGGCCTGATTCAGGCGCCACTCTTGGGGATTGGCCAATACCTAGAGAGTGGAGCGCTGGTGGAAATTCTACCCGATTTTCGTCGCCGGGCGCTTGCCGTGTCCCTCGTCGTAGCCCATCGGAGCAATCTGTCGCGCCGCGTCCGCGCATTCATGAAATGGATCGAAGATGTGCTGGCGCCGTACCTGGAATAGCGTCTTCTAGCGTTAAGACATTGCGCCTCTCTAAGAGTGCCTCCAGACCACGAGGTCGCCTACCGTCTCGAACCCCGACTTCAGCGCAGCCGCCAATGCCTCGCCATTCTCGTAGCCCACGAGGTCACGGCTTGAGAACATCCTGGCCGCGACCCTGATCGTCTCAGAGATATCGCCGAAGACATTGCTGAGACCAGCCACGGCGCCCGTCGCCATGATGATGCAGCCGCCCACGATCGCACTATCCGCCCACCCGGCCAGCATCGTCACCCCTGGCTCCATCAAGAACGATGGCAGGAAAAGCGGCGGCTCTTCCGCGCTGCCGCTCCAAGCCCCCTCCCATGCGCTCAGCTCAGCTGCGTCCGTCACTGGGCGCCAGTCGAGCCGCGTTGCGCCAGTGTCCAAGCCGGCGGGTCGATGAATCCAGCGAGCTTCGAACAGCGGCTCGAAGTCGAATCTGTCCAGCGCGAGCGCCCGGTAACTGTCCTTGACGAAGAAAGCCCCTGAAGCACGCTCTGCTCGCTCGACGATGAAGCGCATCTGATCCTGCGCATCGATTGTCGGGTCGACCGTAACGACGTTGGGGTAGAATCGCGGCGGCGTTCCTGAGCACGCGACGCAACCGTTGACCTGCTCCGCGCCAAGGCCGTGCGTCCGCCACATGGCTGCGCAGAGCGTGGCATTGTCTAGCGCCGCAGTTCGATGAATCTCGGAGACAGCGGGGCCAGGTAGCATGCGCTCACCCTAGCGGCGAGGAGTGGCTCAAGTCAGCGTCGCCTTCCCACCCCGAACCGAAGTTCGGAACGTCCGGTTGTCGGCTGGCGCCATCCGTCAGATTCACATCACTAGGTGGCCGCGATCGGATACGCCCGAGCAGGCCGGATGCGGAGCCGCTGGCGCGCCGCCTCGAGGTCCTCGCCGAGAACCTTGCGATAGTCCTCGCCCAGCAGCCACGCGGCGCGGCGACCGCGGCGCCAGCCTTCGAAGATGGCGCGGAGCGCGCCGAACTCGCGTTGCTGCAGCGCCTGCACGGCGGCGCCCAGGGCGATGAAGCCCCAGCCCAGGCCGCGGGTCTGGGCGAAGGAGAAGGCGACGAGCGAGGCTTCGCCCAGTCCGTCGCGGCCGTAGCCGCTGAGGATGTGCCAGAGGTCGTGGATGTCGCGTGTGCGGCGCCCGAACCAGGCGTAGGGATTGGGGTCGCCGGGCTTCGCAGCGCCATTCACGCTGCGGCTCACCTCGGCCAGGCCCTCGGCGCTCAGGCCCTCGGCCCGCCTCCAGGCGAAGTAGTGGGCTCCGACAGTCCCCGCGGCGTAGGTCGCCATGGCCGCGTCGTCGTCCAGGATCGGCGCCATTTCGGTCCGCGCCGCCGCCAGGACCGCGCCCTCAGGCGTCTGCAGCAAGCGTCGATACCCTTTCACCGTCGCGCCGCCGTTGAGCGCCCGCATGATCTCGAACACCCGGGCGGTGTCCTCCTTGTCGCGGAGGAGCGCGCGCAAGGCGTGGACCGCCTTCACGAGGTGCAGGTGCGGAACCGGAGAGGAAAGGGCGACTTCGCTCATTGGGGGCCTCCAGAGTCGCGATCTTTACACCGTTTAGTTCCAATGTGAAGGGTTGAGTTTGCCGGCGTGTGCGGTTCCTTTGCGGCGACGCTGCCCAGCTAAGGACGCCGCATGACCGACGATCTTTCCGCCCGCCTCGATCGCGCGGTCGCGCGCCTCGCCGGCGCCTATCCGGGTCCGGGCGGAGCCTGCGCCGTGCTGAAGGATGGCGAGACGCTCGTCCGCCATGCCTGGGGCTACGCCAATTCGGAGCGGCGGATCCCATTCACGCCCAAGTCCCTGTTCCGCATCTGCTCGATCACCAAGCAGTTTACCTGTGCGAGTGTCTTGGCGGCCTTTGCGGACCCGACGGTCCTCGACGAGGCCATCCGCGCGCGCCTGCCAAGCCTCGAGGGCGCGGCGCCGGGCGCCCTGGCTCTGGCGCACAACCAGTCGGGCCTGCGGGACTACTGGGCCCTCGCCATGCTGCACGGCTCGCCGGTGGAGGCGCCATTTGGCGACACCGAAGCCGCCCGCGTGATTGCGGGGTCGCGCAGCCTGCAGTTCGCGCCGCGCACCCGCTATTCCTACTGCAACCAGAACTTCCGGATGCTCGGCGACGCCCTGGCGGAGCGCACGGGCCGCAGCCTCGCCGAACACCTGCGCGCGAGCGTCTTTGGGCCCGCCGGCATGGAGAGCGCCCTCCTGGCGGCCGACACCCGCGCGCTCCCGGACGGGACCGAGGGCTACGAGGGCTCCCAGGCCACGGGCTTTAGGGCCGCGGAGAACCGCATCGTCTGGACCGGCGATGCGGGCATGGCGGCCAGCCTCGACGACATGATCGCCTACGAGCGCTGGGTCGACGCCACGCGCGAGGATCCGGGCGCCCTCTACAGCCGCCTCTCCGCGCCGGTCACGTTCGGCGACGGCGCCGAGGCGACCTATGGGTTCGGGCTTGGCCGCAGCGTCGACTTCAACCGCCACGTCACCGGCCACGGAGGGGCGCTCCGGGCCTGGCGCAGTCATCGCCTCTATGTCCACGCCGACCGGATTTCGGTGGTGGTGCTGTTCAACCATCTCTCCGACGCGCGCGCCGCCGCGATGGAGCTGCTCGCCGCGGTCCTGGGGGAGACGACCCCCACCCACGACTCAGACCGGCCCGCGCCGAACTGGCTGGGCGCGT
>DATHPX010000061.1:0-12690 GCA_035483335.1 Caulobacteraceae bacterium
GAACATGTGCGCAGTCTCACCACAGAGGACGTTACCTATGTGTCGCTGAATTTCGACAATCCTGAGCTTCACAAGGTAATGCCCTGGACAGGAACGAACCGAGGTCCACAGAGCATCGTCGACGTCTTCAACGGCATTGGCAAGGTCTGGGAGACCAAGGCGTTCGAGGTTAGGGACGTCATTGCAGACGCCCATAGCGTCGCGATGTTCGGGAGCTTTACCTACAAGACGCGCGCGCTCGGGAAGGAGATTACCTCCCCCTTCGCGCTGCTGGCGAAGGTGGTGAACGGCAAGATCGCCTACATCCAGTTTCTGGAGGACACGTTTGGCACCGCTAGCACCTTCCGTGCTTCCGGCACGTGGCTGTTTCGCGGTGTTGCAACCGGCGGTGATGTCAGTGTGGGGGCCTAACTGCTACACGATGGTCGCGGCGCCGCTTATACCGGCCTGATGGCGGCCCGCGCCAATACTCTATCTGAATCCGAGACGTCCGGCGGCCTTGCAGGCCGGACCGCCCGCTCGAGCCGCCAAGCCCAAGGAGCTCCAAATGACCCAAGCCGGAAACCCGGCCGCCCTTCGCGCCAGCTACGATTACATCGTCGTAGGCGCCGGGGCGTCCGGGTCCGTCATCGCTGGGGAGTTGTCAAAGACCGGCGCCGACATCCTGGTGATCGAGTCCGGACCTGACGATTCCGCGCCGACGATCGGCAATCCCAGTATCTGGTTCTACAACGTCGGAAGCCCTCTCGATTTCGGGTTGCCGATCAAGCCGGCGCCGGAAGTCAACAACCGCGGATTCAACATCGCGCTTGGCCATGTCCTCGGCGGCGGCAGCTCTATTAATGCGATGGTCTGGAGCCGCGGCATGGCCAGGGACTACGACGGGTGGGCTGAACATGGCGCCAAAGGCTGGGCGTTCAAAGACGTCCTGCCGATGTTCAAGGCCCAGGAGGACTGGGAGGGCGGCGCCAACGAGTGGTGCGGTGTTGGCGGCCCGATCCATATCCGACGCCCGCACGATCCGCACCCGACCGCCCGGGCCGTCATCGAGGCCGCCGGAGAGATGGGTCTTCCGCGCAACGGATTGCCCCTCACCCAGTCGAGGCACAAGGGTCTCGATGTGAGAACTGCGCCGCCGACCTGGTAGCGCTAGGGAAGGCGTACTTTAATGGTGGCGGCATCCATCACCCGGCGCACCTTCTCGAGCGGAATGGCAAGCTTTTGGGCTAGTTCTTCAAGCATCGGCTCCCGACCTCTCTCGCGCATTTCCTGACGGCTAGCGGCGACGATCTTGTTGATCGTCTCAATCATGTCTTCGGGGATGGAAGCCATCGCGTGACTCCTACGGCCGGGAACGAACGTCCCCTAGAAACGTGGGAGCGCGCGGAAGGTCCGCAATGGGTCGAGCGCCGCCACTGGCGCACTGCCTGAGAGCGGACGCAGGGGCAGCGCCTTGGCGCCGCCCCCTGCCGGGCCGCTAAGCTTCGGCCACCACCATGACCAGCGGCGCGCCTCCGGTGCTGATCGAGGCGGCATGCGCCAGCGCCTCTTGCCCTCCCGTCGAGACCGCACAGGCTTTCAGCGCCTCGAGGGTGGGGAAGCTTACATCGGACATCAGGTGGTAGGGCGGCGGCGCGAACGCCGGCCCGACGACGCGCCTGGTCTCGACGCCGAGCGCGCCGACCAGCTTGGGTCCGGCCAAGGGCAGGTGTTCTTCGCGATAGGCGCGGTCGAACGCGGTTTCGTCCTTCGGGTGCGGGTAAAGAATGAGCAGGTGGGCCGTCATGGCTGTCTCCGGTGAGGTTGAGGAGACCTCTATCCACCCGACGCTTCGACGCATGGGGTACGAAATGCGGACCGGCAGCCCGACAAGGTCACGACACGGCAGACGGGGACCTAGAGCACGTCCCGTTCAGGCGGAATCGCCTGAACGGGATCAACGTGCTCTAGACTCAAGAGTTTAGAGCCTGATTCAACGTTCGGATCTGTTCCGTGCAAACGCATCAGGCTCTGGCTGCGGGAACGTCAGCGAACAGGTAGCGCTCGAACCAATCTGGAAATGCGCTGACAATCTCTCTCGGCCCCTCCAGCAGGAGGCCCTGTCGGCGCGCCTCCAGGAAGCCGAGGTCGCCTCGCCACCACCCTGCGAGGGCGCCGAGGCTGCCGCCCACGACCAGCCGCTCGGGAAAGCCCAGATTGTGGTCGCATAGGGAGACTTCGCCGGGCTTCAGCAGCAGGAACCTTGGCCGATGCCCCCGCAGGTCGAAGCGCACAACGGTCGGCTCCGTGGGAAGCGACTGACACCGCACCCGGCGGCGCATGTCGAGCAGGAGCGGTTCGAGATCGAAATCCTCGCTCTCTGCACGCCTGGGGAGCCAGCGCTGGCCCCACACGCCCAGGGCGCGGATCTGATCCGCCAGCTCCGCGCCGGACTCCGTCACCGCGTATTCTGGCCCGCCCACCCCGTCTTCGCGGACGATCACGCCGAGGTCAGCCAGCGCCTGCAGCCGCTCAGACAGCATGGTGCGCGAGATGCGCGGGATGCCGCGGCGAATCTCGTTGAACCGACGCGCGCCCGACAGCAGTTCGCGAACGATCAGCAGCGTCCAGCGCCCGCCCACCGCCTCGTGGGCCCGCGCCACGGCGCAGAACTGGCCATAGCCTGACATTCACCGCTTCTACCACGCGCCGGGTTTGACCGAGGTCCGGATTTTGGACCACAAAGATGTCCGCCCCCGTGGCCACCCCAAGCAGCTCGAGCCGAAGCGCGACAGCACCGCCCGCTCAGGGTCGGAAGCCACTTAAGTATTTGAAATAACTTGATGTTAAGAACACGTGGTAGCTGGGGGCGGGATCGAACCGCCGACCTGTGGGTTATGAATCCACCGCTCTAACCATCTGAGCTACCCAGCCATGGGCCCGTGCGGGAAGGCGGGTCTATAGAGTCTCAACCCTCTCCGAAGCAAGCCCGAGACTCGTCCCCGGTTGCTCGAACCGGCGCGCGACTTCCTCCGCCAACGCCAGAGACGATGTGAGGCCCGGACTCTCGATGCCGAACAGCGCGACCAGGCCCACGAGGCCATGGACGGACTCATCGTCCAGACGGAAGTCGGGCTGCGGCTCGCCGGGACCATGGATCTTGGGGCGAAGGCCGGCGTAGTCCGGCGCCAGAGCGCCGTCGGGCAGGGCTGGCCAGAACCGTCGGACATAGGCGTAGAAGCCATCCGCCCGCGACGGATCGACCGAGTAGTCCTCCGTCTCGACATAGGCGAGGTCCGGGCCGAACACCGCCTGGCCGCCGAGGTCCTTGCGGTAGTGCGTGCCAAGCGCCCCCGGTATCGGCGGCGGGTAGATCAGCCGCTCGAACGGCGCGCGCGTCGTCAGGCGGAAATAGACGCCCTTGCCGAGATGACGGGCGGGGATCCGGTCCGCGGGAAAACCTTCGATGTTTCGGGCGACCGACTGGGCGGACAGGCCCGGCGCAGTCACCAGCAGGCGCGCGGTAAGTTCAGTCGGGGCCTCGCCGCCGGCGCGCACCCGAAATCCCCCGCCGGCCTGCGGCTCGGCGCCCAGGAAGGGGGTGGAGGTCACGACCGCCCCGCCGCGATCCTCGATCTCGCCGCGCAGGGCCAGCATGTAGCCGTGGCTGTCGAAGAGGCCGCTGTGCGGCGAGATCACCGCCGCCTCCGCGCGCAGGCCTGGCTCCAGGGCGCGCGCGGCCGCGCCGTCAATCATCGACAGGTCCTCGACGCCGTTGGCGATCGCCTGGGCGAGGATCGCGTCCAGGCGCGGGATCTCGTCAACCTCCGTCGCCACCACCAGCTTCCCGCACCGGCGGTACGCGACGCCGCGGGTCTCGAGGAATTCGTAGAGCCGGCGGCGTCCTTCGACGCACAGCCGCGCCTTCAACGAGCCGGTGGGATAGTACAGGCCGCCGTGGATGACCTCGGAGTTGCGCGAGGAAACGCCCTGGCCGATCGCCGGGGCGCTTTCGAGCACGGCGATCTCGAGACCCCGGCGGGCGAGAGCATAGCCGCACGCCAAGCCGACGGCGCCGGCGCCGACCACCACCGCATCGAAATCGAAAGCCATAGCCGCGCTGTAGAACCTTCCGGGCGGCAAGAAAATCGGCCGCCCGCGCTGCGCCTCACAACGCTGGCGTCGGCTCCCGGGCCGCCTCGACGATCTTCGAGGTTTCCCATCTCGCCCACAGCTTCGCGCGCGACTGGGCGGCGATCTTGGCGGCGGCCGCCTTGACGTGGCCGAAGCCGCGGATCTCGCCGGGGGCGGAGGCGATCTCGACCGCCAGCGGCAGAAGGTCGGGGGTCAGGTCGGCGACAAGGTGATCCAGGTCGCCTTCATATTGCGCGACCAGGTCGCGCTCCATGCGCCGTTCCCCGCTTGCGCCGAAGAGATCGAACGACGTCCCCCGAAGCCCCTTCAGCCTCGCCAGGACCGGGAAGCCGTAGCGCACCATCCAGCCGCCAAAGGCCATCTTGCGCGGATTTCCGCTGGCGTCCTTGGGCGAGAGGACCGGAGGCGCCAGCCACACCTTCAGCTTGCCGCCCGAAAGGCTCTTGCCCAGGTCCTTGGCGAACCGGCCGTCGACGTAGAGGCGAGCGACCTCGTACTCGTCCTTGTAGGCCATCAACCGGTAGAGGTTGACAGCGGCGGCGCGGGTGAGGGCCTCGCTTCCCAGTCCCGCCTCGACGGCCCGGACATCGGCGATCCGGTCGAGGTAGCGCCGGGCGTAGGCTTCGTTCTGATAGGCTTCGAGGTCCGTGACGCGGCGCGCGATGAGCTCGTCCAGGGACTCCGTCTCCGGCGTGGCGACGGGTTCGGCCTGCAGCCTGTTCGAGCCAGGATCGTGCGCGGCGATCCGCCCGATCTCGAAGGCCTGCAGGTTGGCCTCCGCGGCGACGCCGTTGAGGTTGATGGCCCGGTACAGGGCCCGGCTCGAGACCGGGATCAGTCCCTTCTGCCAGGCGAAGCCGAGCATGATCATGTTGGCGAACACCGTGTCGCCGAGCTTGGCCTCGGCGAGCTCGGCGGCGGGGCAGTCGTCGAAGCTCTTGCACGCCGACCCCAGCCTGCCGGCCAGCGGCTCTTCCTCGAAGCGGATGTCGCGGTGGGTGACGAAGTCCGCGGTGATCTGAATGTCCTTGCTCGCGAGCGCCACCGTGCGGTCCTTAGCGTAGAGCGCCAGGGCCTCCGGGCTCGCCGCGACGAGGGCGTCGCAGGCGATAAGGACATGGGTCGACGCCGCGGGGATGCGTCCGCGCACCTCCGGCTCGTCCGCTACGCCAAGCCGCACGTGGCTGAAGACCGCGCCACCCTTCTGGGCGAGGCCGGTCATGTCCACCACCGACGATTTCAGCCCGTCGATGTGCGCGGCCATGCCCAGGATCGACGCGGCGGTAGTGACCCCCGTACCGCCAACGCCGGTAAGGAGGATGTTCCTGACCCCGTCGAGGGGCTGGATCTCCGGCAGGGGCGTGGACTCGGCCGTGAGCGCCGGGGTTTCTGCGCCCTTGGCCAACTCGCCGCCTTCGATCGTCACGAAGGAGGGGCAGAAGCCGTCGATGCAGGAATAGTCCTGGTTGCAGGTGGACTGGTTGATCTGCCGCTTGCGGCCGAACTCGGTGTCCAGCGGCTCGACCGAAACGCAGTGGGAGGCGCGCGAGCAGTCGCCGCAGCCTTCGCAGACCAGCGGGTTGATGAAGACGCGGCGCGGCGCCTGCTCCAGCGTGCCGCGCTTGCGCCGGCGGCGCTTCTCGGTCGCGCAGACCTGGTCGTAGATCATGACTGTGACGCCGTCGGTGTCGCGCAGCTCCTTCTGCACCTCGATGAGGTCGCGGCGGGGCCGCACGGTGACGCCCGGGGCGAGGTCGGTCACATTGGCGTAGCGACTGACGTCGTCCGCCACCACCACCGTCTTGGCGACGCCTTCGGCGGCGAGCTGGCGGGTGATCTGGGGAACGGTGAAGCCGCTCTCGGCCCTCTGGCCGCCGGTCATCGCCACCGCGTCGTTGAACAGGATCTTGTAGGTGATGTGGGCGCCCATGGCGATCGAGCCGCGGATCGCCAGTGAGCCGGAGTGGTTGTAGGTGCCGTCGCCCAGATTGACGAAGACGTGCTTCTCGCTCGTGAACGGCGAAGCGCCGGCCCAGGAGAGGCCTTCGCCCCCCATGTGGCTGGTCAGGTCCGTCGCCGGATCGAAGAAGCTGGCCATGTAATGGCAGCCGATCCCCGCCAGGGCGCGTGAGCCTTCGGGCAGGCGGGTGGACGTGTTGTGCGGGCAGCCCGAGCAGAAATAGGGCTTGCGGCTCTGGTCGGAGGCCAAGGTCACCGCCGCCATGCTCGCCGCCGAGACACGGTTCAGATAGGCGTAGACCCTCTCCATGTGCGGGCCCGGCGGCAGCCGGTCGGCGATCGCCAGGGCCACTTCGGCGACTGACAGCGAGCCGAGCTCCGAGAGCAGGGAATGGCCGTGTTCGTCGGTCTTGCCAATGATCTTCGGCTGGGCGTGGGCGGGAAGCTCGTAGAGCGCGGAGCGGGCCTGAGCCTCCAGCAGCGGACGCTTGTGTTCGACCACCATCAGGGTCTCGAGGCCGCTGGCGAAGGCGCGAAGGCCGGTGGGCTCCAGCGGCCAGGGCATGCCGACCTTGTAGAGGCTTACCCCGAGGTCGGCCGCCTCCTGCAGGCTGATCCCCATGGCGGCGAAGGCCTCGAGCACGTCGGCCCAGGCCTGACCGTGCGCTGCGATGCCAAGACGCTTGCGGGACGAGGCGAGGACCGTCCGGTCAATGTGGTTGGCGCGCGCGAAGGCGAGAGCCGCAGGGACCTTGTAGAGTCGGAGCCGCTGCTCCTTGTCCATCGGCTGGTCCTTCAGCCGGATGCCGAGGCCTCCTGGCGGAAGCTGGAAGTGTTCAGGCGTGACGAAGGCGTGCCGCGCGAGATCGATGTCGATCGTCGCCCCGGAATCCATCGTGTCGGCCAGGGCGATCAGGCCGACCCACAGTCCAGAGTACCGCGACAGGGCGTAGCCGATCAGGCCGTAGTCGAGCACTTCCTGCACGTCGGCCGGGGCCAGCACCGGCATCTCCCAGTCGGCGAAGGCGTATTCCGACTGTGAGGGGAGGGTGGAGGACTTGCACGCGTGGTCGTCGCCGGCGACCGCCAGAACCCC
Source organism: Caulobacteraceae bacterium (assembly GCA_035483335.1). Lineage (GTDB taxonomy): Bacteria > Pseudomonadota > Alphaproteobacteria > Caulobacterales > Caulobacteraceae > Acaudatibacter. Next base: position 7,190 of record DATHPX010000061.1, read on the forward strand.
ACCCCTGGGCCAGGTCCCGGCGAAGTTGGCGTGACGGAACGCATCGCCCGTCCGGTCGACGCCCGGCGCCTTGCCATACCACATGCCAAAGACGCCATCGTAGAGCGCGCCCGGGAAGAGGTTCGCCTGCTGCGTGCCCCACACGGCGGTGGCGCCGAGGTCCTCGTTGATCCCCTCCTTGAAGAGGATGTTCCTGTTCTTCAGCAGCTTGGCGGCGCGCTCCGCCTGCTGGTCGAGTCCCCCAAGCGGCGAGCCGCGATAACCAGAAACGAAGCCGGCCGTCTTGAGGCCCGCACGCTGATCCAGCCGGGACTGATCGAGCAGGATGCGGAGCAGGGCCTGGACGCCGGTGATGAACACCCGGCCTTCCTCGAGGACATATTTGTCGTCGAGGGTCACATTCGCGTGCCTCATCCGGGCGTGATCCTTCCTACCCCCTGGCTCTTCAACGCTCATGATCATATAGGTGGCGCGGAAAGGTTTGCCAAAGTCATGCCGGTGATCGGCTGATTTGGGGCCAGCCATGCTTCTGATCCGCTATTGGAGAGGCAAATTTTGTCTGAAGACCTCGACGCCGTCGGCGCGCGGATTCTCGACCTGATCCAGCACGACGCCAGCCTGTCCGTCGCCGAGGTCGCCGAACGCGTGGGCCTCTCCTCGAGCCCCTGCTGGCGGCGGATAAAGCGACTCGAGGAAGAAGGCGTGATCCAGCGGCGGGTGACCATCCTCGACCGTGAGAAGCTGGGCCTCACGTTCGAGGTCTATTGCACGGTGAAGCTCTCGCTTCCAACCAAGCAGAACCTCGAGACCTTTGAGCGGGCCGTCGATGGCTGGTCGGAGGTGGTGCAGTGCGCGACGGTCACCGGCGCGGCGGACTATGAGCTGCGCATCGTCACGCGCGACATGCACGCCTTCGACGACTTCCTGCGCGACAAGCTGCTCTCGCTCGGCCTGATCTCCAACGTCGAGAGCCGGATCGTCGTTCGTTCGGTCAAGAACGCGACGACCCTGCCCCTCGGCCTCGTCACGCCATTCGTCCCAAGCGGGCGGTAGGGCGCAGATCCCTCCCCTTCATGGGGAGGGTGGCTCGACGCGAAGCGGCGAGACGGGTGGGGAAGTCTGGATCATCCCCGGCGTCTCGATCTTTCCCCAGGGTTCCCCACCCGGTCTCGCTGCGCTCGACCACCCTCCCCAGAAGGGGAGGGAACGCCTAGTCTGCTTGGAAACAGAGAGAGCAGCCGCGCATGATCGAGCAGGTGATCGAGTCCCATCAGCGGGATCTCGGGGGCTTCACGGTCGAGAGGGTGCTTCCGCAGGCTACCCGACGGATGGTTGGCCCCTTCGTGTTCCTCGACCACATGGGGCCGAAGGCCTTCGAGCGCGGCTTCCCCAGGTCGACGGACGTCCGGCCGCACCCGCATATCGGCCTCTCGACTGTCACCTACCTCTTCGAAGGGGAGATCACCCATCGCGACAGCGTCGGCTCGGAAATCGACATCCACCCGGGCGAGGTGAACTGGATGACTGCCGGGAGCGGCATCACCCACTCCGAACGGTTCGACCGGCTGCGTCAGACCGGGGGTAACCTGCATGGCGTTCAGGCCTGGGTCGCCTTGCCCATCGAGGATGAGGAGACCGACCCCGCCTTCGCCCATCACGGGCCCGAAGACCTGCCGACCCTCGAGGAGGGCAAGCTGTGGGCGCGTCTCGTCGCCGGCGAGGCCTTCCACGCCAAGGCGCGGGTGAAGACCCACTCGCCGATGTTCTACGTCCACTGGCGGCTGAAGTCCGGGGGGCGCGCCCAGCTCAACGCCGAATATCCGGAGCGGGCCGCCTTCATCGCCAGCGGCGAGGTGGAGCTGGACGGCCGAACCTTCCGGGAGGGCCAGATGCTGATCCTCGAGGCGGGCAAACCGGCCCTGTTCACCGCGACCGCGGATGCCGAGGTCATGCTGCTGGGCGGCGAGCCCCTGGGTCCGCGCTTCATCGAGTGGAACTTCGTCTCGTCCTCACGCGACCGGATCGATCAGGCCAAGGCGGACTGGCGAGCCGGCCGGATGAAGCTTCCCGACCTCGACCACGACGAGTTCATTCCCCTGCCGGGCGATCCGCCGCCGCCCGCGCCGCCAATAGCCTGACGCGCCGCTCCGCCTAAGCCGGTCTCAACGTCCCGGCTTGCGCTCCTCGGGACGCGCGGCTGGAGCGGGGCGCGCCTCGGGACGAGGGGCGGGGGCCGCGCGCGGCGCCGGCGCTGGGGCCGGACGAGGCGCGGGCGCCGGGCGGGCCTCCGGACGAGGCGCCGGGGCTGGGCGCGGCGCCGGCGCTGGAGCCGCACGAGGCGCTGGAGCCGGGCGAGCCTCGGGACGAGGCGCGGGCGCCGGGCGGGCTTCAGGACGAGGCGCGGCGGGCCTGGCCTCGGGCCTTGGGGGCGGAGCGGGACGGGCCTGCGGGGTGGGAGTCGGCGCGGGTCGCGCTTCAGGCGCAGGACGGACTTGCGGCCTCGTGAGCGGGGCGACAGGGGCCTCGCGGCCAGGAGCCGGCCGGGCCTCCGGACGCGCGGCGGGCGCCGCCGGGGCGGCGGGCCGGGTCTCCGGACGCACCGCAGGCGCGGGCCTGGTCTGAGGCGTCGGCGCGCCATGGCCGCCGGGCGTCACCGGATTCACCGGGACAGGTGCGCCGGGGCGACCCGCGGGCGTTGGGGTTCGGGGCGCCCCCTGAGCGGTCGGCGCCTGGCGCGAAGCCTGGATACGCGCCGGCGGCGTGTAGCTCGGCGCCGCGCGCACCTGGGTGACGGCGCCGGGGCCATGGAAATCGCCCGGCCGAGCGGTCGCGACGACGGCGGGGCTGCCGCGGTTCACGCTCGCGCGCATACTGGGATCCCTCTGGGCCACCGTCGCCTGCTGACGCTGCGCGGCGGTGGGCGCCACGTGACGGGCGCGGGCGGCCGAGACCTGCTCAGGCGTCGGGGCCACACGGAGGCCGCCGGGCCCTCCGGAATAGCTGGTGCGGTTGTTTGTCCAGTTCTGGACGTTCTGTCTGTAGACGTAGGCGTTCTGAATGGCGCCTACGTTATTGACGGAGCTATTGTAGTACAGACGCCCGTTGTCCCATCGACTCCCGTAATATCCCCGGCCGTTATATCCCCATCCATAGTCGACGCCGCCGTAGTATCCGACGGTGGGTCCCCAATATCCCCTGAACAAGGCGTAGGCTCCATTGACGAAGGCCCAGTAGCCGGGTGTCCAGTACAGGCCAGGATTGGGCGGTTGGACCCAGGTTCCCGGCACCCAATAGTAGTCGCTGTCGGAATTGCTCCAGTCCCAGTAGCCGGGCGTCCAGTAGTAGTCCGGTCCTGGAGCGGGGGGCTGGTCGTATTCGGGGATCGGCGGGGGCGGCTGATCCACATAGTCGCCCGCGTTCTGGTAGTAGCCGCCCTCTCCGCCGCTCGGCCCCTCGGCATAGCCTTCTCCACCGCTCGGCCCTGCGTTTCCGCCGCCTTGGGGGTAGCCTTCTCCGCCACTCGGTCCGGCGTAGCCGCCGCCTTGGGGGTAGCCTTCCCCTCCGCTCGGCCCGGCATTTCCGCCACCCTGTGGATAGCCTTGAGACGGCGCGGCCGGGGGACCTGCCTGCGCCAACTCGCCTGTCGGAGCATAGCCGTTGGGGTTGGAGGCCCCGGGTGGGGCGGAGGCTTCGCTCTGTCCGCCGTTCGCGGCGTTGTTGGACTTGTTGCAACCCTGAAGGGCTGCGAGGGCGAGCAGTCCGCCCAGGGCGAGCGCCGTGGTGCGGAGGAGGCGGTTGCGATTCATGACGCCATAACTCCGATCAAGCTTTACCGTTCCCAATACCTCCATTTCAAATTAATTTCGAGTTTATGAACGGGGCGTGAGGATATCGTCCAGACTGGCGTGCGCGGCCGTCTTCTCGAGATGCGGGTAGCGCAGCCCGCCGTGGTAATCGATGCGGACGGTGCGGACCTCTTCCTTGTCCTCGACCACCAGCTCGATCGGGGCGCCCTTGGCCGCCGCTCTGATGGCTGACTTCAGGCCATCCACCGTGAACTTGTCGCCATTGACCGCCAGGATCTTCGTGTCGGCGGTGAGGCCCGCCTTGAAGGCGGGGCCGTCCCAGATGACCTGGGTGACATCGCCGTCCTCTTTGGTGGAAAGCGTTAGCCCGATCGAGAAGCTGAAGTCGGCGGTCTTGCGCTCAGTCTGGGCGTTCTTGAGGTAGGGCGACTCGACGTCGGTAAAGACAAGTCGGTATCCGCCGCGGGTCAGGCCATCCAGCGGCGCGCCCGGACCATGGCCGTTCAGTCGCTCGTGCAGGAAACTCGCCCAGTCGTAGGGTTGAACCGAGTTGAGGGCTGAGACCACCTCGTCGAACGTGTAAGGATCGGTGACGAAGCTTCCGTTGCTGACCCCGAAGAACTTCGCGGCGAAGTCGTCAAGCGAGCGGCGGCCGCCGGACAGCTGGCGGATCAGGGTGTCAGCGTCGAGCCAGACGAGCTCGCCTTCCGAATAGTAGTCTTCGCTTCTCTGCCAGCTCAGCCAGGACAGCGGCCGCCGCTCGGCGATGATCGGATCGTTGGTCGTGTCCTCGAGGGCCCGCCATGTCCTGCCGATCCGCGCATCATAGGTGGCGGCGGTCAGTGCGATGGCGTCGAGAATTTGCTGCCGGGTCTCGAGTCCCGACCGGGCGGCCAGCACGTAGCCCCAGTACTGGGTCTGGCCCTCGTAGACCCAGAGCAGGCTGTCGCGCATTGGTGTGTTGAAGCTGGGGGTCCACAGGTCGGCGGGACGGCGGAACTTCCCATTCCAGCTGTGGGTGTACTCATGCGCCAGGAGGTCGCGTTCTGCGGCGGTGGCGTCCCAATCGGTGAAGTATTTCGGCGTCGTGCCGTCTTCGCTCGACTGATGGTGTTCGAGCCCTTCGCCACTCATCCGGTCGCTGAGCCAGAGCAGGAAGTCGTAATGGTCGTAGTGGTGTGACTGGAACAGCCTGTAGGCTTGCTGCACCAGTGTCTTGTGCGCCTCGATCTGCGGCGCCGTGGCTTCCACTTCCTCGGCATGGTCGGCGATCACGTCGAGGTGGACGGGCGCCGGCCCGCCGGGATCGAGGTCGATCCGCCTGAAGAACTCGCCGGCGATCAGGGGCGAGTCGACCAGGGTGTTGAACGGCACCGGCTTGAAGACGGTCGTATCGCCCTGCGTGGACGCAGGCTCCAGGGCCGTGCCGAAATGGAAGCCGGGCGGCAGTTTCGCGCTCGGCTCAAAGGTCACGTCGCGCGAGTAGTAGCCGGCCGGATAGAGCGCGACATTGTTCCACTTCAGATCGACGAGTTGGGGGGTCATCTGAATGCGCCCCTCGCGGGAGGAGACAGCCGAGAGGTACTGGAAATCGAGGTCGATCGCCGCGACGCCCTCAGGGATCTCGAGGTGAAAGGCGTAGACGTCCACAGGGTCCCGCTTCCACTCCAGCCGCTTGCCGCCGGCCGTCACGAC
>DATHPX010000062.1:0-4677 GCA_035483335.1 Caulobacteraceae bacterium
AGATTAATACGTGACGCTGCGACGGGTCCAAACTGAGCATTCAGACATCGGTGGAGTGTCGTATGCGCAGCGTGACATCGATCGCTTCCCTCATGGTCGCGACAGCTTTGATGACCGCACCGGGTCTCGCTGCGGCTGACACGCTCCAGGGCATGATCATTTCCCATACGGGCCAGCAGATTCAGGTCCGCGGCGGCGGCGTCGACACCACGGTGACGCTCACCCCTTCAACCAAAGTCGAGTCCGTGAAAGGCCTGTTAGGCGCGCGGCGCGACGATCGTTCAGTGACGGATCTCATCCCTGGGCTCGCGGTCAGCATTGAAACCGTTCAGAACGGGTCGGAGTTGGACGCCGATACGATTACGTTCAAGCCGGATGACCTGAAGACAGCCCAGGCGGCTCAGGCCGCGATGCATCCCGAACAGGTGGCGCTGGCGGCGGCCCGGCAGAAGGTCCTCGCGGCGCAGGCTGAAAACGAAAGGCGGCTGGCGCTTGTGGGTCAATATGACCAGAAGGCCGTAACCCGGGTCTACTTCGCCACCGGCAGCACCGTCATCAACGCGCAGGGTCGCCAGGACCTCCAGGCGATCGCCGCCAAGGCGGCGGCCACGCCGGGCTCCAGTTTCAGGATCGTCGGCCATACCGACTCCACGGGAAGCCCCGCTCTCAATCAGCGATTGAGCGATCAGCGGGCAAGCGCCGTGACCGCCTATCTTGTCCAGAACTGCCAGGTGGCGCCGGAAAAATTCACGGCGGTGGCTGGCGTCGGGCAAGACCTGCCGCAGGACAATGCGGACATGGGCGGCGCGCTCAATCGGCGGGTCGCGGTGTTTATGATGGTCAGCAAGGCCTCCGAGGGCGCCTCGAGTCTTCCGCCCGCGGGCGCGCCGAACCCGCTGGCGCCCACGCCTGCCAGTGCTTCGGGCACAGCACCGCCCACGCCGCCTCAATAGGCGGAGTGACGCATCAGGATCCGGGCTTGAGGAACTTCACCAGGACGCGCTGCCCAACAAGGAATGGCGCGCTATCGGCGCTTACGACGACCTCGACCACCCGCTCGTCCGTGCGCTCGGAGGGGTCGTCCGACTGCAGCTTGCGGGCGCCGAACAGGCCCGCCTCGCGAAGCACCTTCCCCGGATAGACGTGCGACTGGTCCGCCTCTGGCGAGAGGAGCACGCGCTGGCCCAGGCTCACCGACGGTAGCTCCGTCTCGGTGACTTCGGCGCGGACGATCCGCTGGCCGGCGGGCTCGAGATCGAACATTGGCGTCACGTTGAGCGTCGAGGCGCCCGTGCCGGGATTTGCGTAGCGGCGCACGATCACGCCATCCGCCGGCGCGCGAATGATGGTCTCCTCCAGCCGATAGCGGGCTTCGCCCAGGGTCGCCGCCTGGACGGCGATGGTCGCCTGTTCGGAGGCCAGGACCGCCTCGGCGCTGTCGACCGTGTCGTGGGCCTGGTCGACCTGCTGGCGCGAGACGACGTCGCCGAGGGCCTGAAGCCTGGCCAGTTCCCGCCTGGCTGCGGTGATCTGGACCTGCGTCGTCCCAAGCTGGGCCTTCGCCTGGGCGAGATTGGCCTCGGCGGTCGCCACCGCGAGGCGCGGCGCGTCATCCTGCTGGCGGGCCAGGACCTCGCCCTTTTTCACGTGATCCCCCTCGATCACCCTCACCTCCTGGACAACGCCGGCCGTGCGGGAGGCGACCTGGATGATGCCGCCCTCCACGTCGGCCTTTCCCGCCGAGACGGCGGCGAAAGGCGACTGGGCGGGCGCGGCAGGGGCGCTGGTGACCGTGGCTTTCTGCGCCTGAGTCAGAGCGATGCCGAGCGCCATGGCGACGATCGAGCCAAGCACGGCGAGCCAGAACACGGGACGACGAAGGACGTCGGTCATCAAGACAAGTCTCCAGCGGCGAGGGCGGCCCGCGTCAGGATGCGTCCGTCCTCCATGTGGACGACGCGATCGGCGAAGGACTCCAGACGGGTGTCGTGGGTGACGCAGATCACCGCCGCCTGATGTTCGACGGCTGCGCGGCGCAGCAGGCGGATGACGACCTGGCCGTTCTCGCCATCGAGGGCCGAGGTGGGCTCGTCGGCGAAGAGAAGCGCGGGTCGCTTGGCGATGGCGCGGGCGATGGCGATCCGCTGCTTTTCACCACCGGAGAGCTCTCCGGGCCGCTGGCGGATGCGGGGCGTCAGGCCGACCTCGTCAAGGGCCGCCTCCGCTCTGCGACGCGCCTCCGCCCGGGACAGACCCTGATGCCTGAGCACGAGGGCGACCTGATCGAGGGCGTTCAGGGCCGGGAAGAGGTTGAAGCCCTGGAAGATGAAGCCGCAGTGCTGCAGGCGGAAACGGTCGATGCGTCCCGAGCTTCGGTTCCATAGGTCTTCGCCCAGGGCGCTCACGGCGCCTTCGTCGGGCCTCAGCAGGCCCGAAAGGGCGGCGATCAGGGTCGACTTGCCCGATCCTGACGGACCCATGACCATGGTCACCTGGCCATGCCGGGCCGAGAAGTCGACGTTTTTGAGCACTTCGACGGTGTTGCGGCCGGTCCGGAACCGCTTGACCAGGCCCCGCGCCGTCAGGGCCATCGAGATGTCGGGAATGACCTGCCGGTTCATCTCAGAAGGTCCGCGGGCTGGCTCTGCTTGAGCACGCCCATGGCCATCGCGCCCGAGACGATCGCTATCACCGCGAGCATGGCGCACAGGAGGGCAGCCGGCTGCGGGCGGATGACCAGGGGCAGCCCGGCCGCCCCGGCGGCGAGGGTCGTCAGCCAGGTGATCGCAAGCGCGCAGAGGATACCGGCCACACCCACCCAGAAGGAAAGCTCGATGACGATCAGGCGCAACGCGCCCATCGAAATCCCCAGGGCGCGGAGCGAGGCGAACTCGCGGATGTTTGAAAGGATCGCGCCGCGCAGCGTCTGGGAGGTGATGCCGATGCCGATCAGCGCCGCCATGAAGCTGAGGAAGACGAGCAGCACGCCGATGATCTGCTGCCCCATCACGGCGTTCTCGTTGGCGCGGTTGAACGCCTTGCGGGTCACCGCCTTCCACGCGCCGTGCGCGCTGGCGTTGAGCTGGGCTGCGACAAGGTCCGCCTGCGCCGGGTCGTCGATCCGCACCATGAGGGGACCGGTCTCGCCGTTGGGATTGGGCGTGCGGCGCAGCATCCTCACCGTGTCGCGCGAGGCGACGACCGTGGGTTGTTCCAGGCTCTGATAGTTGTGCAGGAGCGCCCGCACGAAGACGGTGTGGCCATTGATCGTCGCCTTGTCCCCGAGCTTCGCCCCGAGACCCGCAATCGACGAGGCGTCCACGGCGATGGCTCCGGGCTCCATCAGGGCGATGCGCTGGGCGTCGGTGTAGTCTGTCGGCAGGGTCACGGCGTTGGGGAAGGGATCGACGCCCCAGATGTCGATGAACCTCTGCACCTGATGGCCGCCGGGACCTGGAATGTTGGTCCAGTTCCCGCCGGCGTCTTCGAGGCTGCGGACCTCGACGACGTGCGGGTTCATGAAGATCTGCGGCTGGATACGCGCCGGCATGCTGATGTTGGTGTTCACCATGCTGGCGACCTTCATCGGCAGGATGAAGATGTCGGCGCGCGAACGTTCTGTAGTGGCGAAGTCGGCGTGGATGATCCCGGTGAAGAGGCCGAGCATGATCAGCACCAGCATCCCCGACAAGGCGAGAGCCACCACGGCGGCCATGTAGCGCCGCCATTCGAAGATCAGGGTCGCTAGGGCGAGGGACATCACCCGGGTCCTCCGCCGGCATAGTTCCAGCCGCCGCCCAGCGCCTTGTAGGTACGCACCGCGTCCCGCAGGGTCTGGACGCGCTCAGTGGTCAGGGCGAAGCGGATTCGGCGCCAGGCTTGTTCGGCGGTGAGGGTGGCTGTGAGGTCGTCGAGCCCCTCGCCATAGCGCTTGCGCGAGGCTTCGTACGCCAGGCGCGCGTGGATTTCGCTCTGGACCAGGAGGTCCGTCGCATGCTCGCCCGCCTGGAGGTCGGTCACGGCGTTCTGGGCTTCGCCGAAAGCCGTGCGGACCGTCCTTTCATAGGCGATCGCCGCCTGCCGCGAGAGGGCGTCCTGGGCGTGCGCCTGGTCCAGCAGCTTCGGGATATCGAGCGTTGGAATGGTGACGCCGGCCGCAAGGCTCCAGAGGCCGGTCGTGAAGGTCTGCTGCTGGGTGATCAGGGTGGTGGGCGGGATGAATGACACCCCCGGCTCCGACGTTTTGCTCAGCCCAAGAGACGGCAGCAGGGTGATGGTCGGGAAGATGGCGCGATGCGCCAAGCTGGTGGTCCCAATCTGGGCGCGCAGGTGGAACTCGGCTTCTCGCACATCAGGGCGTCGCGTGAGCAATTCGGCCGGCATCGCGGCCGGCGTCGGGGGGACGGACGGCGGATCGCCAGTCAGCGGCAGATTGGAAATGTCCCTCAGGTCCCGGCCGACTAGGATCAGCAAATCGCGCCGCGCGCCCTCGAGCAGGGCCTGGATATCCGCCGCCTGGGCCTCCGAGTGCTCGGCCTCTGCCGCGACGCGATAGACTTCGTCCTGGGGACCCGCACCCGCCGCGGCCTTCCGCTTCGCAATGTTCAGCAAGTCGTGCTCGATCCGGACGGTCGCCAGGGCGTCATCGAGCTGGTTCGCGTAACCCCGCATCTGGAA
>DATHPX010000063.1:0-3023 GCA_035483335.1 Caulobacteraceae bacterium
CGCGGAGATCCAGAACAACATCATCTCCAAGCGGATCCTGGGACTGCCGGAACGCACCCAGGGGGAGTGAAGTCGGCCAGGATCCTCCACCGCAAAGCGGGGGAAGCGTGAAAGGCGCAGAAAGTGTCGACCATCAACCCGGTCCAATCTGTCGACAATCAGCCCGGTTGCACAGGGGGCGGCCGCGGATCGGGCGCCGGCTAAAGCGTCTGGCGCCGTTTGCTGTGGAAAGGAATCACGAACCTCGCCCGCTCCACCGCCTTCGGCGGTCCCCCTCCCCCAATCCGCTTCGCTCCATGTGGAAGGATCCGAAGCCTATCGTCCGGTGAACTTGCCCGGCCGCTTCTCGATGAAGGCGGCCATGCCTTCCTTCTGGTCCTCGCTGCCGAACAGGCCGTGGAACAGGCGACGCTCGAACGCGACGCCCTGGTCGAGCATGGTCTCGAAGGCGGCGTTGACCATCTCCTTGACCGCCATGGCGGCCAGGGGCGGCATGTCGGCGATCGCGCGCGCGGTCTTGCGCGCCTCAGTATCCAGTTCGGCAAGGGGAACCACGCGAGCCACGAGACCCGCGGCCTCCGCCTCGCGTGCGTCCATGTTTCGCCCGGTGAGGCACATCTCCATCGCCTTGGCCTTGCCGACCGCGCGGGTGAGGCGTTGCGATCCGCCCATGCCGGGCGTCACGCCCAGCTTGATCTCCGGTTGGCCGAACTTCGCGTTGTCCGCGGCGATGATGAGGTCGGCCATCATCGCCAGCTCGCACCCGCCGCCAAGCGCGTAGCCTGCCACGGCCGCCAGCCACGGTTTGCGCGTCTGGGTCAGGCGCGCATAGCCGGCGAAGAAATTGGACCCGTACATGTCGGCGAAGGATTGCTGCGACATCTCCTTAATGTCCGCGCCGGCCGCGAACGCGCGCTCGGATCCCTTGAGCACCGCGCAACGCTGGGTGGGGTCGGCGTCGAAGGCGGCGAATGCATGGAGAAGATCAGCCAGCACCTGGCTATTGAGGGCGTTGAGCGCCTGAGGCCGGTTCAATGTGACCACCGTCACCGGCCCGTCCCGCTCGACGAGAAGGGTTTCATAGCTCACGGAACGGCTCCTCTGGCGCAGACTGTGTCAGTCTGCATGGATTAGCTCGGGCAGCGGGGACCACTCCTCTCCCGCGGGGAGGGGCGCGAAGATCGCGTCCAGCATCGCGTCGGTCACGCCCTCGGGCGTCGGCGGATCCCATCTAGGCGCGTTGTCCTTCTCGACGATCACAGCCCGCACGCCCTCGGCGAAGTCGTGGCTCATCACCATGCGGGCCCCGATGCGCATCTCGCTGACCATCTCGTCGGCGAAGCTGGACTTCTGGGCGCCATCGCCGATCTCGCGCAGGGCGACCTTCATCGTCAGCGGCGATTTCGTGCGCATGACCGCCAACTGATCCTGGGCGAAGGCGGAGCCGTCCGCCTCGAGGGCGGCGAAGATTGCTTCCAGCGTGGCGCCGCCGAACAGTCGGCCTATCGCCGGCCGTACGCCGTCGATCGGCGCGACGCCGATATCGGCGGCAAAAGCCTCGAGGCCGGATTCGATGGTCTTCGGGCCGGTGACGACGAGGTCCTTCAGCGCCGGCAGCCGCGCCGAATCCACGACATGGGTCGCAAGGCCGAGGGCGAGGCAGTCTGCGGCCTCCAGGCGCGCGCCGGTGAGCGCCAGCCAGAGGCCGGTCTGGTCCGGCAGGCGCGAGAGGTGCCAGCCGCCGCCGACGTCGGGGAAGAGCCCGATGCCGGTCTCAGGCATCGCGAACCGCGTCCGCTCCGTGGCGACGCGGTAGCGGGCCGGTAGGGAGACACCGACGCCTCCCCCCATGGTCACGCCGTCCATCACCGCGATCACCGGCTTCTCGTAGACCATGAGCAGGTGGTTGAGCCGGTACTCCTTGAAGAAGAAGTCGCGCGCCCCGGCGCCGCCCTGGCGCGCACTGTCGGCGAGGAAACGGATGTCGCCGCCGGCGCAGAAACCGCGCTCGCCAATGTGGTCGATCAGGACCGCCTCAACGCGGGCGTCATCGCGCCACTCGAGCAGGGCCTGCGTCATCGCCTCGACGATCGCCGTGGTTAGGGCGCCGAGAGCTCGCGGGCGGTTCAGGCTGATCCGCCCTGCAGAGCCCTCCACGCGTGTGATGACCTCGTCGGTCACGGCCGGAACAGCTCGCGGGCGATGATCACGCGCATGATCTCGTTGGTCCCTTCCAGGATCTGGTGCACGCGCAGGTCGCGCACGATGCGTTCGAGCGGATAGTCCTTCAGGTAGCCATACCCGCCATGCAGCTGCAGCGCCTGATTGGCGACATCGAAACCGGCGTCAGTCGCGAAGCGCTTGGCCATGGCGCAGTACTGGGTCGCCTTCGGATCGCCAGCGTCCATCGCTACCGCCCCGCGGCGGACCATCAGGCGTGCGGCGTCCAGCTCGGTCGCCATGTCCGCCAATTTGAACTGCAGGCCCTGGAAATCCTTCAGGGGACGGCCGAACTGCCTGCGGCTTTCGACGTACGCCTTTGACGTATCCAGGGCCAACTGGGCTCCCCCCAGCGAACAGGCGGCGATGTTCAGTCGCCCGCCATCCAGTCCCGCCATGGCGATCCGGAAGCCCTGACCCTCTTCGCCCACGCGGTTCTCAGCCGGCACACGGACGCCGTCGAGGTGGACCATGGCCGTGGGCTGGCTCACCCACCCCATCTTGCGTTCCTGCGCGCCGAAAGACAGGCCGGCCATCCCCTTCTCGACCACGAACGTCGAGACGCCACCCGCCCCCTCCCCGCCTGTTCGGGCCATCACGACGTAGACGTCCGAGGTCCCCGCGCCGGAGATGAAGGCCTTGGCGCCCGAGAGGACATACTCATCGCCCTCCCGCCGGGCGGTCGTCCGCAGAGACGCGGCGTCCGAACCCGCCCCCGGTTCGGTGAGGCAGTAGGAGGCGATCAGGTCCATCCGGCACAGCGCCGGCAGGAAGCGTTCGCGCAGCGCCTCGTCGCCGAAGCG
>DATHPX010000064.1:0-18251 GCA_035483335.1 Caulobacteraceae bacterium
TCAGACGCACCGACTTCGATATCGTGTGCGGCGAGGCGACGCCTTTGGTCGCCTACGCCTCTGCGCACCAGTCCTTTTCTGGCCTGACCATTCCGACCTTGCACCGGATCGTCAAGCGGCCGCCTTCGGGCGCCCCGCCGCAAAGGAACCCGGTGCTGGACGTTGAGATCTTCGACGCCGCCTTCGATTAGGACGCCAGGACGGCCAGAAGATCTCAGCGAATGATGTTGGCCGTCGCCAGGTCGACCAGCTGCCCACCACGGCCGTCGAGGACGGCCTTCAGCATAAAGACGCCGAACTTGTGCGCCTCTTCGAGAGTGGTGACCGGGGGCATGATCAGTTCCTCGCGAACGCTCATGACTTCGACCAGAGCGGGACCCGGGTGCGCCAGCGCCTCTTTCACGCCGCCCTCCAGGTCCTGTGGGCGCTCGACGCGCACGCCCTTGATCCCCATGGCGTTCGCCATCGCGGCGAAGCTCGGGTTCTTGAGATCGCAGCCGAAATCCAGAAACCCGTTGGCCCTCATCTCGAGTTCCACGAAACCCAGCGTGCCGTTGTTCAACAGGACGATCTTCACCGGCAGCTGGTGCTGAATGAGGGTGACGAATTCGCCCATCATCATGGTGAAGCCGCCGTCCCCGGAGAAGGAAACGACCTGCCTACCGGGAAACGCCACCTGAGCGCCGATGGCGTGCAGCATGGCGTTGGCCATCGAGCCATGATTGAAGGACCCGATGATGCGACGCTTGCCGTTGACCTTGAGGTAGCGCGCGGTCCACGCGATCGGCGAGCCCACGTCGCAGGTGAAGACTGCGTCTTCGGCGGCAAGTTCGCTGACCACCCGGGTGACGTACTGCGGATGGATCCGCTCGCTTGCGCCCCGCACCTCGGCGAGCGCGTCGAGGTCGCGCCTGGCCTTGCGGTAGTCCGCAAGGGCGTCATCGAGGTGAGAACCGTCGGTCTTCGGATTGAGCGCAGGAAGAAGCGCGTCCAGCGTGTCGGCCACGGTTCCGAGCAGCCCCAGATCGAGCGGACAACGATTACCGAGCGCCTCGGGCCGAATGTCGACCTGCGCGACCTTGGCGTCCGTCGGGTAGAACTGCCGATAGGGGAAATCCGTCCCCAGCATCAGCAGCATGTCGCAGTTCTTCATCGCCTTGTAGCCGGACGCGAAGCCAACCAGTCCGGTCATGCCGACATCGTAGGGATTGTCGTATTCCATGTGCTCCTTGCCGCGCAGCGGGTGCACGATGGGCGCCTTGAGCGTCTCGGCGAGAGCCACCACCTTGTCGTGCGCGCCGGCGCAGCCGGCGCCGCAGAGCAGGGTGACCCGCGAGGAGCCATTGAGCAGGCTGGCGAGCGCCTGAATCTCAGGGTCCCGCGGCCGGATCAGCGGCGCAGATGGAACGGTCCATTTCGGAGCGCTTCCCACGGCAGGACTGAGAGCGACATCGCCAGGGATGACAACGACGGCGACTCCGCGCTTCGCCACGGCCACGCGAATGGCGCGGGTCAGGATCTGCAGCAGCTGGCCGGGATTGGAGACCAGCTCGACGTAATGACTGCACTCCTTGAACAGGCTCTCCGGGTGGGTCGCCTGGAAATAATCGATGCCGATCTCGGTGCTGGGAATGTGCGCCGCGATGGCGAGAACCGGAACGCCGCTGCGCTGGCAGTCGAACAGTCCGTTGATCAGGTGGAGGTTTCCCGGGCCGCAGCTCCCTGCGCAGACCGCCAGCTCGCCCGTCAGATGCGCCTCGGCGCCGGCCGCGAAGGCGGCGCCTTCCTCGTGCCGGACGTGGATCCAGTCGATGTCCTTGCGGCGACGAAGCGCGTCGGTGAAGCCATTGAGAGAGTCGCCGACGACCCCGTAGACCCGCTTTACCCCGGCCTGGCGGAGGGTTTCGGCCATCAGGTCGGCCGTGGATTTCGCCATCGCAAAGCTCCGGTGGATCAGCAGGGCGCACTCCTCTGGAGGAGGAGCCTCCAGAAACGTCGACCCGTTTCGCCCCATCGTACGTTCACGACGTCGAGACGGGATTGTATCACCTTTGCCCGCGTTGGTGTCGTTTCGCGCCTCTTGGCGTCGCTTGACCACCGAACATCGTTCGAAAATTAAATCGAGGTCTTCAGCTTAAAATTAGAACACACTCCCAGACCCTCGTCATTTAGACATTATTCCGAGAATATTTTTTTGGTCGACCAATATCCCGGCTCAACACTTCCTGCGAGCCGCCTGGGCCGCGTCCAAAGCATCGACCGAATCGAACGTGCACGGATTGTCCCGTTGTCGACTAACTTCCTGGCGTTCCGGGATTAAATCGTTAGGCTTGTGAGGCATTCGCACGGTGCTCTGCCATGAACGAACCCAGTGGCGTGGGCCGAGGTTCGGCTGACGACACGGATACTCTGGATGGCCTTCCCGAGGACGTCGGGTCGAGTGCGTCCGACACGCCCAGGCCCGAGCGGACCGTTGAGTTCGGCGCGTTCTCCCTGCTGACCGCACAACGACGTCTCGAGCGCGACGGATCGCCCGTGCCGCTCGGGGACAAGGCCTTCGAAATACTACGGACTCTCGTGGAACACGCCGGTCAGATCGTCGGCAAGGCGCAGCTGTTCAGTCAGGCCAGCATCGCCAATGACGACAGCCTGAGGTTCCACATCGCAGCGCTTCGCAAGGCGCTGGGCGAGGGCCGATACATCGCCAACATCGCCGGACAGGGCTACAGCTTCGTGGCGCCTGTCTCGCGCAGGCTTGTCGATCACATTCCCGCAATGAGGCGAACCTCGGGCCGCCCCCTGCCTGCCCGGCCGCGTCTGCTGGTTGGTCGCGACGGGGTGCTCAAGGCGCTCGCCGAGCAGCTCCTCAAACATCGGTTCGTGACCGTGGTTGGGCCAGGCGGCGTTGGAAAGACGAGCGTCGCGCTCACTCTTGCCCACGATCTCGCCTCACGGTTCGACGGCGACGTCTGCTTCTTCGACGTCGGAAGCGTCTTCAACCCGGAGTTCCTCACGGGGGGGTTGGGCGCGGCCCTGGGCATCCCTGGGCAGCCCAGCGATCCGACGCCTGGGATCGTGACCTTCCTGAGCCGAAGGCGGATGTTGCTTGTCCTCGACGGGTGCGAACCGGGCGTGGACGCCGCCGCCCTGTTGGCCGAACAACTCTTTCGAGAAGCGCCGAGTGTCTACCTGCTGGCGACGAGCCGTGAGGCCCTCCGTGCGGACGGGGAGCATGTCCACAGGCTGTTCCCCCTCGGCTATCCGGCCGCCGGCGCCGGCCAGAGCGCTGCGAAGGCCCTCGAATTCGCAGCCGTTCGACTCTTCGTGGAGAAGGTCGCCTCGAGTCAGCACGAGTACGAGCTGACGGACGAGGAAGCCCCGCTCGTCAGCGAGATCTGTCGGAAGTTGGACGGTCTGGCGTTGGCCATCGAACTCGCGGCCGGCCGGGTCGACGCCTATGGCGTGCGGGAAGTTGCGCGCCAACTCGAGAGGCAGTTCGCCCTGCTCTGGCCGGCCCGGCGAACGGCCATCGCGCGGCACCAGACCCTCAACGCAACGCTCGGTTGGAGCCATCAACTGCTCATGCCGCGCGAACAGACCGCTTTCCGCCGGCTCAGTGTCTTTTCAGGAGATTTCACCCTCCAGATGGCGACCGCCGTGATCGCTGACGAGGAGATCTCGGAAGTGGAAGCGACCGAGCTGCTCGGCAGTCTCGTTTCCAAGTCCCTGGTTCAGTTCAGCAGGGACGGTTCGTTCGGCGTCTACCGCCTGCTCGACATGACACGCAGCTACGGCTTCGACAGGTTGGCCGAAGCGAACGAGGCAGGCCTGATGGCCGAGCGTCACGCGCGATTGATTCGGCGCCTGCTAGAGGATGGCGGCTTGGGCGGGAGCGGCGAGGCTGTGCGCCGGGCCAGCGATCTTCTTGACGACGTGCGCTCGGCGATCGAATGGAGCCTGTCGCCGGAGGGCGAGGCCGACTCCGCAGCGGCCCTGGCTGCGGCGTCCGCATCCATCTGGCTGCAGGCCGGCCTGTTGGTCGAATGCCGATTCTGGATGGCCCGCGTGCTCAACGCGGTGGGGCCAGCGGTGCTGGGTCCGGCTCGGGAGCTGGCGATTCGGTCGGCCCTGGCCAGCGCGGAGACCTTCACCGAAGGCTTCACCGAGGAGTCGTTCAAAAGCTGGCTGAGCTGCCTGGCGACCGCCGTCGCTCTGGAAGACATCGTGCATCAGCTGACCTGCCTGGTTGTCCTCTGGGCCCACCGGATCCGGTCGCCTGACTATGAGGATGCGCTCGCGCTCGCGCGCCAGGCGGAGGACCTTGTCCGCGACCTGCCGGACCGCGGAGCGCGCGCCTTGGCCGATTGGATAGCCGGCATCAGCCACCATCATCTGGGCAGGCTCGCGACGGCGAAGGTTTACCTGGAGCGGTCTCTGGCTGGGGATACGCTCGAGGCGCGCCAAGCGATGATGGCGCAGTTCGGCTACGACCGCCGCATCCCATCGATCGGCGTGCTGAGCAACCTCCATTGGTTGCAGGGGCGCCCAGACGCGGCGCTCGAGCTCGGCGCCGCCGCGGTGACCGAAGCCCGGCACTCGCCCTATCCGGTGCCCCTCTGCGAGGCGCTGACCTGGCAGGCGCTCAACCGACATCTACGCGGCGACGATCCTCGCCAGATCGACGCCTTGCTGGACGAGACCCTCGCTCACGCCCGACCTCACTTCATCGAGAGCTATGAGGGCTTAAGTCTGGCGCTCAAAGGTCTGAATGCGGCTCAGCATGACGATCCCACGGGCTGTCACCTCGTCACGCAGGGGCTCGATCTGTTGTCGAAGTCGCACTACGAGGTCTTCCACCCCCTCGTCCTGACCGAACTCGCCAGACTGCGGACCGAGGCCGCCGTGCGGCTGGGCGACGATGAGCTCCGCGAGCTGCTTCGGCTGGACGCCGGAGACCTCGAGAACTGGAGCACCGCCGAAGTCAGGCGCAACCTCGGCGAAGTCCTGCTCCGCCAGGGCGACGAGGGGCGGGCCGCGCAACTCTTCGCGGACGCCGCCGACTGTTCGGAGCGTCAGGGGGCGCTCGGCTGGGGGGTCAGGGCCGCGCTCAGCATCGCGCGATCCGCAAAGGACCAGAGTTCGCAGCGTCGGTCCCGGGAACGGCTGGCCGCGCTGCTGGAGAGATTCGACGAGGGTCGTGAAACGGCCGATGTTCAGGCGGCGGTTCGCTTCCTGGCGAGCGCTCCGGGCTGAAGCGCCGCGGTTCAGGTTTCGGCCCGCACCCGGGTGGGCGCGCCGTGCATGAAAGCCCTCGAATAGGGGCAGGAGGCGTGCGCCTCGGCCACAAGGCTGTCCGCGGCTTCGGGCGCCACGTGCGGGAGCTGGGCGACGATGTCGAATGAAAGGCTGAAGCCGTCGCCGGATCGGTGAAGGCTGACGCTGCACGCGACCTCCACCCCTTTCAGCTCGACCTTCCATCTCTGCGCCGCAGCGCTCAACGCGTCGGAAAAACAGGCGGCGTAGCCCATCGCGACCAGTTGCTCGGGGTTCGATCCGGCGCCGGATCCGCCGAGCTCCTTGGGAATGGCGAGGTCCAGCGAGACCTTTCCATCGGACGTCTCGACGTGACCGTCTCGCCCAGAGCCGGTCGAGACAGCCATGGCGACGTAGATCACGCTCATCGGCGCGCCCTCCGGTGTTCAGACTTGAGCGCCGCCCATCACAGACGACCAAGCCGCGCAGCCGATAACGGTTGCGTCCGGGTTTGCAGGCGCCAGCTATCGACGTCTCACACGGCGAGGGACAGACGTCTTGTAGGAGATTGACCGCACATTTGTCGCGAGAGTTCTCGCACGAGGTCCGACTGGACTCTTACAAATAGAACAACACAATCCAATAATATTGAGCTCCACCGTCTACCTTTGACAGAAAGGCGCCCGTCTCGCGTCCCCCTTCACGGAGACCACCATGCCACTTTACAGGATATCGACAGGCGACGGAGTGCTGTCTCGGGAGGCGAAGGCGACGCTTGCGGCGGAGATAACCGAATTCCACTGCAAGATGACCGGCCTGGACAAGGCTTTCGTCAAGCTCGTGTTCGAGACTTTCCCCGCCGATCATGGATTTGTCGGCGGCAGAACCGGCAGCGCCACCATCCTCACCGTCCTGATCCGCGCCGGTCGATCGACCGAGTATAAACATGAGATGCTGCGGCAGCTCTGGGCGATGCTTCAGCGCGCGACGGGCGCGACGGACGCGGAGATGCTTGTGGCGATCCAGGAGGCGCCGGCGAGCCAGGCCATGGAGATGGGCCAGATCATGCCCGAGCTCGAGACGTAGGGACTTCCCTCCAGGCTCAGCTCAGGCGGCATAGTCCTCCAGGATCCTCAGGTCGGTGACCGTGTAGGACATGCCAAAGCGAAAACCGCGGCCGACGCGCACCGGCGCAAGCGCGTGGAGCTCCTCGCCACGGACCTCAGACAGCCGCACGTCCGCCTCGCCGGCCCACAGATCGACGATGTGAAGGTTGTCGGTCAGGGATAGCGTGAGCTGGTTCACCGCCGGCTTGTCGTAGGCCTTGCCGTCAAGGCGCGGGAAGTAACGCCGCATGACCGTCGGTCGGTTGAACACTGTCGTTGGATCGGGGACCTTCTCCCGAAGCGTGACGCGCAGGTCCGCCAGCCGCTCACCATGCGCGGAGAGGCTGGCTCCGAACCTCGAACCGGCCGCCACCGGCGCAGCCGCGGGGCTGGGGGCCGCGAAGCTCCGGGTCTGAAAGACACTGCCGAGCTTCTTGGGAAACCCCTGGGTGAAGCCGCGCATGATCGCCGCGTCATTGTCGACGAAGATGTAGGGGCAGTAGGCGATCGCCATGTCGCGCCAGCGCGCATCGAGCAGAACGAAAGTCTCTCGGTATTGATAGCGCGCAGGATCGAGCATCTCATCGTTCGAGCCCGTGAACTGCCAGTCGAGGTACATGATCACCGCACGCGCCGCGCCGGTTCCGTCGATAGTCACGTTCGGCGGCAGCAGTGAACGAGCCGCATCGCCGTCGACCCAGAATTCGGCCGCCAAGACGTCACTCGAATAATGCCATGGGGGAGCCGACGCTAGATTCGCCTGCCCCAGGGGACTGAGCGGAACTGAATAACCTTTGACCACGGCAAGCTTCCCGTTATTCTGTTTTCTCGCCTGAAGCGAGGTTGCGAGACCAGTATTCGAAAACCTCCTGAACCTTGATTGTAGGCGAGGCGTAAGACTTTCAGAATCCTGCTCAGCCGGCGCCCAGGATTCCGGGACGTGTCTTGCACCGGCGCCGCCCGGTTCATCGATGATTGAAGGCCGCTCGCTTCTTCGCGAGATTCAGCAGGACACAGGGTTAGTGGCTCGTCGCGTTCCGCCGCGGGATGACCACCGGCAACGCCTCGTAGCCTTTGACGAAGATCGAATGCGTCCGCGTGGGCTCGCGCGCCAGCTCGATAACTGGGAATCGTCTCAGGATTTCTTCCCAGATGATCGTCAACTGCAGCTCGGCCAGGCGATTACCGACGCAGCGATGAACGCCGAAGCCGAACGACAGGTGCTGGCGTGGCCGCGCTCGGTCGATGACGAACGCGTTCGGATTCTCGATCACGGTCTCGTCGCGGTTGCCGGAGACATACCACATGACGACCAGATCGCCCTTTCGGATCTGTTTTCCCTGAAACTCGAGATCGCGGGTCGCCGTCCGCCGCATGTGCGCGAGCGGCGTCTGCCAGCGGATCGTTTCTGAGACCATCGACGCGACCAGCCCCGGGTTTGCGCGCAGCTTGTCGTACTGATCGGGGTTGTGGTTCAGCGCATAGACGCTGCCCGAGATCGTGTTCCGCGTGGTGTCGTTGCCCCCGATGATCAGCAGCCCAACATTGCCGAGAAAGTCCTCCTCGCTCATCTGACGGGTGTCTTCGCCGTGTACGAGCATCGAGATCAGATCTGACGTCGGGTCTGAACTCACTCGCTCGTTCCATAGCTTCGTGAATGTCTCACGCACTTCCATCAGCGTTTCGCGACGATGGTCCCAGCTCTTCACCGGCCCGTGGCCGGGAGAATTCGTGAAGATATCTGACCAGTAGGTCAGCTTCCGCCGATCTTCGAAGGGAAAGCCGAAGAGGGTGGCCAGGGTCATGGCCGTGAGTTCTTTCGACACGAGGTCGACCCAGTCGAACTCTTCGCCGATGGGCAGGCTGTCGAGGATCGCCCCGGCGCGCTCCCGGATGAGGGGCGCCAGAAGGGCCAGGTTCGCTGGAGCCACGGCCGGGCTGACCGCCTTGCGCTGAGTGTCGTGCTGCGGGGGATCCATCGAGATGAAGCTGCTGCTGCGGGACAGGCGCACGTTCTCGCGCTGCTGCTCCAGACTGAGCAGGGTGATCCCATCGGCGGAGGAGAAGGCGGCGTGGTCGGTGTCCACCGCCATGATGTCGTTGTAGCGCGTGACTGACCAGAACGGCCCGTAATCGCTCTCCGGCGTGAGATGCACAGGATCTTCGCGCCGCAGGCGCTCGAAGACTGGCCACATGCTGTCGCTCTCGAACAACTCAGGAATGGCGGGATTGACGGCTTCGATGGGCTCGATCGACGACCTGTCGCTGTCTTCGATCGTATGGGCGACGCTCATTGCCGTCTCTCCAGAAGACCGGGGTCGCAAATCCGCACCGGCGGGAGCATTTCGAGTCGGCCGAACATTGTTAGACAAGCGCCCGTCTGGCGTGGCGCGACGTTCCATGAGCCGGCGGCAGCGTAGCGTCTCGCGAGACGGCCTCACTCGGCCGAGCGTCGACCCACGATGAGGAATTCGAGGCCGCGCATGGCCTGTTGGATCGTTGAGGAGCGATCCGATTCCGTCGCGTTGCTGGAGGACAGCGCGATCGCGGCGATCCCGCGGCCGGCTGCCCAGATTGTGACGGAGCAGTCGTCCACTGTCTCCTGCGGATATCTTCCATTCGCGGCGTATGCGACCGCGCGCGCCATCTCGGCAAAGGCGGCGCACTCGGCTCTCAACACCGCGTCGAGCTCGCCGCGGTCACGGATCATGTACATGAGCTGGTAGAGTTGCGGCCGTCGGCGCGCGAACTCGACGTAGGCCTGCAGCGCGCCCTGCAACCGGGAGGGGATTCGCTCGTTCCTCGCTGCCTCCGCCATTGCCTCCCGCAAGGCCTCGAAACCGGATTGCGCCAGCCAGCCGAGCAGATCCTCCTTGTTCTTGTAGTGGTAGTACACAGTGGACGGCGCCACGCCCGCTCTGGCGGCGATCGCTCGAAGGCTGAGTTGATGTGGACCCGCCAGTTCGAGGATGTGCAGAGCGGCGTCTACGAGCCGGTTCCGCACGTTGCCGATGCGGTAGATCCTGGCGAAAGGCCGGTCAGCGAGAAACGCGATCGCCATCTGATACTCTCATCACGGCTGTATGAACCTGTGCAGCAGGTCGAGCGCGTCGCGAAGCTGCTCGCGTTCCTGCGGGGTAAAACGGGACTCGAGGATCCCGAATAACCAGTCCTCATGGGCCGCGCGCAGGACCAGGGCGCGCTGGCGTGCGGCGCGCGCCATCCTGAGCAGCGTCTTGCGCCCGTCGGCAGGGTCAGGCGCGGCCTCGATCAGACCCGCGGCGCGCAGTCCCGCCACGGTCTGACCGATGGACTGCGGCTTGACCCCTTCGGCTCGCGCGAGGGCTGAGACCGTCGACGGGCCCTCGCTCTCGAGCCGCAGAAGAACCGCCTTCTGCGGGTTGGACAGGCCATCGAACCGCGCGCGCTCGCGGATCCTCCTCGACAGGGCGCCAAACAGGACCCTGAGCTGCGACGCCAACTCGTGCGTCTGCACCGTCGCCGCGCTGACCGTCTGCTCTCGCAATGGGGGCCTCGCTTAACAGATATGAAGGCTACCTGTACAGGCTACCTTCATAATATCACAAGCTCGCGAGTGGGGTTTTCGAACGCTGTTTCACACCCGTTTGGTCGACGCGTGCAGACCTTGAGGAACTTCGATGCCCAGAGTGATCTTCCGCGACCATTTCGGCGAGCAGCATGAGGTGGACGTTCCGGCAGGGGTGAGCGTGATGGAAGCCGCAGTGCGTAACGGCGTCCGCGGAATCGACGGCGATTGCGGCGGCGCGGCGGCTTGCGCGACCTGCCACGTCTATGTCGACGCCGACTGGTTCGCCTCGACGGGGCCGCAGAATGAGATGGAACAGTCGATGCTGGCCTTCGCCGAGCATGTCGGTCCAACCTCGCGCCTCGGCTGCCAGATCAAGATGAATCCTGAACTCGACGGCCTGACCGTCGAGCTCCCGCAAAGCCAGCACTGATCGCTCCCGCGTCGTCCCGCCTGGGGCACTACGCCGGGGTGAGGCCCCACGCGCCAAGCACCGCGCGCGCCTCGACATGGTCCTGGGTCCCGAAGCCTTCAGAAAAGCTTGCTAGGAGGGGCATGAGCACATCCACAGCGGCGCCGCGTCGACGGCGCGCGAGGCTGGTCGCCGCCCGGAGGGCCCAGGCGCGGGCGCCTTGCTCCTGCGCCACGGCCAGGGCGGTTTCGAACAGGGACTCCGCTTCGGCGGGCTCCTGCGTGAGCTCGCCACGGACGCGTTGCACCTCGCTCCAGATCCATCGCTCGCCCGTCAACTCGATACGCTGCAACAGGCGATCCGCCAGGTCCCGGGCGACGTCCCCGACGCCCGCTTCGCCCAAACTGAGCGCCAGCTCGGTCAGGATACAGGCGTAGCGAGGATGACCGCACCCGTATGGCAGCTCCCCAGCCATGAGCGCGCGGCCCGGACCCGCGTCGCCGCGCCGCGCGGCCAGCGTCGCCCGAAGAATCCGGACCCACGTGCGGTACCCTACTGGCGCGCCATGTGCGACACACTCTTCGAGCATCCCGCCGTAGCGGTCCGCCGCCACCAGGTCGCCAACGCATACCGAAAGCGTGGCGCAGGCGTCGGCGAGAACGGCGGCTCGCGTGGCGTTGCTACCGCTCGCGTCGGCGCGTGCGAGATTGTCCTGCCCCAGCGCCACGGCCGCGTCGGGCGCCCCCTCCATCCACAGGATGGAGACGAACGTGTTCCGGGACAGCACGACAGGGTCATAGTCGTACCAGGCGAGCAGCGAGCTTGCGCTCCAGGTCGGGCTCAGCGCCTGCGCGTGATCGTTCGAGGCGCGAGCACCCGCGAGGTCGCCTCCGACCAGCGCAGAGACGCCGACCATACGTTCGGCGACCGTCTGGTCGGACGGCTCGCCGCGCGCGATGGCGAGTTCGCGATAGGAAAGAGCATGCTCGAGCGCCTTGGGTATGTTGGGCGTCTCACCGATGTGGGTGTTCCAAAGACACCATCTGGCACGCAGCTGGGCAGGGACATCATCGAAGCTTTCCGCGAGGTCCAAGGCCCGTTTGGAGGCGACTTCCGCGCCCCTCATGTCCTGAGGGCTGGCGTAAAGCGCGGCGTGAACGAGGGCGAGTTCGAGCCGCATTTCATCGCGGCTGTTTGGCTGGACGTTCCTCAGCGCCGCTTCGACCCGGCGCCGACATTCGTCCGCTCTTCCGAGGTGGACCCAGATGGGGCCGGCCGCCAGAGTCAGCGGGGTGGCGAACGACCCATCGCCATCGGCGGACAACGACCAGTCCAGGGCGGACTGCGCGTCCTGTGTGCGATTTCCGAAGTAGTCCAGCCACTCGGGCATCGGGCGCGCATTGAACTGGGCCTCCCGGCTTCCGAGGATATCCATCGCCCAGTTCGCGTGCCGCGCGGCGGTCGCAGCGAGCTCGCCGGCGGACTCCAGCTTCAGTCGCGCGTAGTCCCGCGCGGCGTCCAGAAGCCGGTATTGGACGGGAGATCGTCGGCCATCGATTGCAACGAGGCTCTTCGAGACGAGATTGGCGAGCGACTTCTGAGTCACCGTCTGCGGGCAGTCGCCGACTATGATCTCAGCGTCGCCGAGGGTGAACGAGCCGACGAACACCGACAGGGCGCGCAAGAGCGCCGCCTCATCGGGAGTCAGGAGATCATAACTCCAATCCAGCGCGGCGCTCAGCGTGACATGGCGCGGCGACGCCGTACGTCGGCCCGGCCAGGACAGCCGCAGCCGGCTGTCGAGCAAGGCGAGCGTTGTCGCGAGACCGAAGGCGTCGACCCGGCCGGCGGCAAGTTCGATCGCCAAAGGCAGTCCGTCCAGCTTGCGGCAGATGTCCCCTACCAGCAGAGCTTCGTCCCGGCCGCGCTCGATCTGACCACCGCCTGCGGCGACCCGCTCGACGAAAAGCTGCGCCGCGGGATAGGCGCAGACCTCTTCGAACGACAACGACGTGGCGGGCGGCGTCTCGAGCGCTGCGAGGCGATGAACTCGTTCGCCCGGAATGTTCAGGGGTTCGCGGCTGGTCGCAAGGACATGGACGCGCGGCGCGGCCTTGCGGACCAACTCCGCCAGACTCGCCGCGCCCTGGATCACGCGTTCGCAGCTATCGAGGATGAGCAGCAAGCGTCGCGACCGCAGGGCGACAGAGACTTCCCTCATGGGATCGCCCCCCACCCCGGTAAGGTGCAGGGCCGTGGCGACCGCGCCGGCGACGTCGGTATCGCTCTGCTCGATCGCGAGATCGACGAACACGACTTCGCTCGCGAACTCGCGCGCCATCCGGTGCGCGAGCGCCAGTGCAAGGGTCGTCTTGCCAACCCCGCCGGGACCCACGAGCGTGACGAAGCGTTCGGTCGCGATCATTCGCGCGAGATCGTCGACGACCGCATCGCGTCCGATCATTCGCGCGAGAGGCGGCGGAGACGCAGTCCGCTCGTGCGCTTGCGGCGCAGGAGCGACAGGGACCACCGCGCTCTGGCGCGAAATTGGAGCGACGAAACAATACCCTCGGCCGGGGACGTTGGACACGTAGCGGCCGTCCGGGTCCGCCTCACCCAGGGACTTGCGCAGGGCGCTCATCTGCACGCGAAGGGCGGTCGGATCGACGTTGACCCCCCGCCATACGCTGGCGAGCAGTTCGTCGGGGCTCAACACGTCGCCTTCACGCTCGATCAGGCGCAGCAGGATGTCCATGGCCCGACCACCAAGCGTGACGGGGACGCCCTTCCGAAGCAGCAGCCGCTCTGCAGGACGAAGTTCGAAGGGCCCGAAAAAGAGTCGATCGCCGGGACTATGTTCGGAGGCCGCGCTCACCCGTTATCGAGCCCGCGCAAAGGCCCCGGCCAGCCGCGTGACGCCATTCCCTGGCTGCCTCCAGATCCATCCGCATCCAACCCGCTATGCGCCGCCCACGCAAGGTTTGCAGGGACTTGGCGCTGACAGGACCTGCGACGCAACCCGCTCTCCTTTCCTTCTGGAAAGGGGAGCGGGCTCATCGACCCTCAGACTACGATCCTGCGACTCTGGCGTTCGGGTCGCCGGCGAAACCTCCGCTCAGGGGCTAGTAGCCGGAGCGTTGCTGGGAGCGGTCGCCGGAGCGTTGCTGGGAGCGGCCGCGGGACCGGCGCCGTTGAGGGTGAACTCTGTGCGACGGTTGTGCAGGCGGCCATCGGCGGTGTCGTTGGTCGCGATCGGCCTTGTTTCGCCGTAACCCCTGGCCGTGAGCATGGACGGATTGACGCCGTCCTGCACCAGGGCCGTGCGGACCGCGTCGGCCCGCTGCTGCGACAGCGTCATGTTGGCGGCCGCGTCGCCCACGTTGTCAGTGTGGCCCCCGATCTCAATCACCGAGCTGGCCGGCAGGGTCTTGATCTGATCGGCGGCGTGCTGCAGCTCCGGCCCCGCGGCCGCCGGCAGCACTGCACTGGCCGTGGGGAAGTTCAGCACCTCATTGTTGAGTTCCGTGTTCAGATTGCCGACGACCGTGTTGACTGGAGCCGGCGGCGCCGCCGGAGCCACTGCGGGGGGCGGAGCAGGCGCGACGGCGGTGTGGACCGGCGCGGGCCTGCGGGCCGCCAGGAACCAGATCAGGAGCGCCAGCACGGCGAGCCCTAGCAGCACCCAGGGTAGGTAGTTTCTGGATTGTGGCACAGTCGCCATGGCGACAGGCGGAACCTGGCCGGTGTCGCGCACCGTGGCCATGGCCATCGGCGCGACCTGTTCCCCCTGGCCGACAAAACGCTGGATGTCGCTCGGCAAGGCGGTCGGCAACTTGCCGCCCGGAGTCAGGAGGCCGATCATCTTCGGAATAGCGAAGCCCATCGTCGCGGCCGCCGCCGCGGGCGCTAGGCCCACGCGCCGGGCGATGCCCGCAACCGTGGTCTCGCCCATCACCGAATCGACCGTATTGGGCGCAAGCGGAACCTCGCTCTTGCCTCCAAGGAAGGAGGAGACCTCGGCGCCCAGACCCGCTGAGCGGAGTCTGTCGAGGAAGGCGCCGAGTCCGCCAGGCCCCCCCGTCATCACCTGAAGCAATTCGCGCATCAACGGACCGGCGGCGGCGCCTATGCCGAACTTATTTCCCGACTCGCTAATGAGATTATCAAGCGTTGTCGTCGCCATGACTGTCTCCTCACGGCAGAGCCAACCCCTCGGCCCAATGGCCGGGGGCCCTGATTCAGTCCGGTCCCGCCGCGTGAAGCCGGCAGGCCTCCCGCAGCCCAGCCGCTGCGGAAGGCCTGCGCGGGATCAATGCGGACGGGACTCCGAGATCGGCCGACCCTGAGCGTCCGTGCGGACGACCTCGGCCTGCTGACGACGCAGCCGGTCGGTGATCGTCTCGACGTGGTCGGTTCCGACCTTCTTCAGCGCGATCTCCTCGACGATCCGGGCGGTCTTGTTCTTCAAGGCGTGCTCAGCCGTCTCCACGACCTCGATCTCGCTGTCCGCCCAGTCGACATCCTTGTACGAGGCCGGCTCTGCGACCGCGCGGCGAAGCACCTCGGCGTGTTCGTCGTGCAGGCTGATGTCCTGCGAAACCTCCCGCTCGGTCGTAAAACGGCGCACGCGGGTGCGGCCCGTCTCCATCATCTCCTTGCCGACCTGGAGCTGTTCCTCCGCCAGCCTCAGCATGTCGCCGTGCACATCGGCGGCCTTGGGCGAGGTGGCGATCCGCTGCGGCTCGAGCAGCGGCGCGGCGGCGACCTCCCTGGCGATCGACTCCACCCTGGCCGCGGGGGCGAGGCCCGTGGTGATGGCGCGGTCGTGCACGTCTAGCGGGCGGTGGACGTCCAGAATGCCCGTGGCATGGGCCACCTCGCTATCGAGCGTACGGACTGAGATGACCGTGCCGCCTTCGGCGACGGTCTGGCCGAAAACTGCAGCCTCATGCTCGTGGATGTCGCCGCCGAACAGGCGGCGCCACAGGCCGGGCTCATTGAGTTTCGGCTTTAGCCCGCCGTTTCCGGGCAGCCGATCCTTGTTGAAGACGCTGATGTCGTCCGAGTGAAAGCCGCCCGCTCGCAGAGCGTTGACGGCGGCCTGCGCATGTTCGGGGGTATCGAACGCGGCGACTACGGTCTGGTATGCCATGGCGCAATGAGCCTCCTGCCTGAGTTCTGCCTTCCGCCGGCGTGTGGGAGACGGCGGGACAAGTTCCGACCGCACACTCACAGCGTCGACGATCGCCTCATCGGGAGGCGCTCAATTGCCCTGGCGCTCGATCACCGCCTCCTGACGACGCAGGGTCACGCTTTCCCGATGTTGCTCTGTGGTGCGGACAAGCTTGAGGCGGATCTCCTCCTTCAGCACAAGCTTGCGCCGCACGACGACCACCTCCTCCACGACAGGGACGATCACGGTGTCGCCCTCCTGTCGGCGCGGTGGAATCGCCTCGACCTCTCGCCCGACGGGCACGCGCTCCACCTCGACGTATTCGCGGGTGAGCGGGACCTCGACCATCTCCTCATGTTCGCGGGTGACGACCTTGACGCGGACACGCCCGGTTTCCTCGCGCACGCGATCAACCGAAAGTTCCTCCTCGTAGAGGCGCAAGGTATCCGGATCCTGCGCGGTCTCGCCCGACGGCGCGCCTGTCGCTTCGGGATACTCCGATCCCGGATCGCCTTGCTTGCCTTCCTCAGGCAACATCCGCGTCTCCCGTCCCCGCCACTTCGGCGCCTACGGTTGAACCCGAATGGTTACGGTCAAGGAACCGCGTCCCTTCGGCCCCCCATACAGTAAAGGCCGATTCAAAAAAGCAACGCTTTAGTCATCATCATTTTCCCACGCGATTGCAGAACGGACAAGGACGAATCTTGACTCTATGATTCTATTGTCTTTTTGGGACGATTTCCTAATTGCAACGCCTGTTGCTTTGGTTACTTTAACTTTCAGTGAGGCTTGAGAGTCATTTTCCCCAGTCAATCTAGGCTATGGCTTAAAAAACCGTCAGAGAATCAGGGCGAACGACAAGACGTCGCGCATCTGTCCATGTTTTCCCGCTTTCGTCGGATCGTCAGTATTCGGAGCAGAAACCGGCTCCGGGAGATGGCCATTGCCTGATGACCCCGCCGGCGAACAAGGCCTTGCCGTAAGCGTCAAAACACCCATCTGGGCGCCCATGGCCTACGATGTAGCCGAATGGGCGGACGAACCGCTCGACGCCTATTCCGCCCAGGTTGTCCACGCCTTCGAGACGGTCGGGCCTGCTGTCGTCCACATTGCTGCGGGGCACGCGAACGGGCGCGGTGGAACCGGCTCGGGCGTGATCTTCGCCCCGGACGGCTACCTCATCACCAACAGCCACGTGGTCTCCGGCGCTGCGACCCTCAACGCCTCGCTCACCGACGGGCGCAGCCTGCCGGCGCGGCTGGTGGGAGACGATCCCGCCACCGACCTCGCCGTGCTCCGGCTGGAAGCGAGCGGACTTCCCCACGCGAGCTTTGGCTCGTCGTCACGACTGCGGGTCGGCCAGCTCGCCATCGCGATCGGCAACCCGCTCGGCTTTCAGGCGACCGTCACCGCCGGGATCGTCAGCGCGCTCGGCCGCACCCTGAGATCGCCGAATGGGCGGCTGATCGAGAGCGTCGTTCAGACCGATGCGCCGCTAAATCCGGGTAATTCCGGCGGGGCGCTTGCCGACGGCCGCGGTCGGGTGATCGGCGTCACGACAGCCATCGTCGGCCGCGCCCAAGGCCTCTGCTTCGCCATTGGCGCCGACACCGCCGTCGACGTCATCACCCGCATCATGCGCGATGGGAAGGTGCGCCGCTCGCGCCTGGGCCTGGGCGGCCAGACCACCATGCTGGACGCCCGCCTGGCCGCCCGCCTTCGCCGGGAGGGATCGGCGGTGATGATCAGCGAGGCTCAGGCCGGGGGGCCCGCGGCTCGCGCAGGCCTCCAGGCCGGAGACGTGATCCTGGACTTCGCCGAAACGTCCGTGCGGTCGGTGGATGACCTGCATCGGAGCCTGACCGCCGAACGCGCCAGCCAGGTCACACCGGTCCGCATCATGCGCGCCGCCCACATCCTCAACCTCGAGATCACACCCGAACTCGACGCCTGACCGCATCGGCCGGACCGGCCCTTCACGATCGTCGGAGGCGGCGCCCAGTCGCCACTGGTCAGCTTGACAGGTCGCCTCCTGTCCCTCCTCGCTTGTCTCCCTCGGGCTTTGCGGCGTCGAGGATAACTTCGGGAGGACGAGCCGTGGCTGATCGCGTGATGATTGTGACCGGCGGGTTCGGGAGCCTCGGCCGCGCGGTGGCTCGCGTGGCCGCTGAGCGAGGCTGGCGCGTCGCCGCCCTCGACCTGGCGGCTTCTGCGCCGACGGACCTCGCGGCGGACGAAGGATGGATTGAGGCCGAGCCAGGCGTTGACCTGACCGATCCCGCCGCCGCGAATAAGGCGATCGAGTCCGTCGTTTCCCGTCATGGCCGGCTCGACGCCTTGCTGAACATCGCCGGCGGCTTCCGCTGGACTCCGGTGGCCGACAGCGACGCCGCCGTCTGGGACCTCCTGTTCCGGATGAATGTCCAGAGCGCCGTCAACGCATCCCGCGCCGCCATCCCGCACCTGATCGCCTCGGGCGCTGGACGGATCGTATGCGTCGGGGCAGCCGCGGCGGAGCGCGCGGGCGTCGGGATGGGGCCTTACGCGGCGTCGAAGTCAGGCGTGCACAGGTTCACCGAGAGCCTGGCCGAGGAGCTCAAGGCCCAGGGCGTGACCGTCAACGCCGTGCTCCCCACGATTATCGACACCCCCCAGAACCGCGCCGACATGCCGGACGCGGACCCGGCCCAGTGGGTGCAGCCGACCGAACTCGCGGAGGTCATGCTCTTCCTCGCGTCGGAACAGGCTTCCGCAGTGACC
>DATHPX010000065.1:0-2328 GCA_035483335.1 Caulobacteraceae bacterium
GGCTGCACCTGCACTACGCCCTCGGCAAGGCGCTGGAGGACCGGAAGGCGTTCGAGGCGTCTTTCGGCCACTATGCGCAGGGCGCGCGGGCCCGCCGGCGCCTCGAGCCCTATGATCCGCGCCTCGAGGCCGACCTCGCCCGCCGTTCAATCGCCTGGTTCGCCTCGCCAGCCGGCCGCGCGCCGCCGAGCGGCGGGGATCCGCGCGAGGATCCGATCTTCGTCGTAGGCCTGCCGCGCGCCGGTTCCACGCTCGTCGAGCAGATCCTCGCCAGCCACTCCCACGTGGAGGGCGTGATGGAGTTGCCGGAGGTCGGCGCCCTCGCCGAGTCCCTGATCCGGACCCGCGGCAGAGGCGCCGTCGAAACCTATCCCGCCCTCATCGGCCAGCTCGCGCCGTCCGAGTTCGCAACGCTCGGGCGAACCTATCTCGAGCGCGCCTCGATCTGGCGAAAGACCGACGCACCGAAGTTCGTCGACAAGATGCCAAACAACTTCCGCCATCTGGCGCTGATCCGGGCGGCTCTGCCCGGGGCCAGGGTGATCGATGTTCGGCGCCATCCGATGGCCGCGGGATTCTCCGTCTTCAAACAACACTTCAACCAGGGTCAGACCTTCTCCTACGACCTGGCCGACATCGGCGCCTACTATCGCGATTACGTCGAGCTGATGGACGCCGTAGACGAAGCCGCCCCCGGCCTGGTCCACCGCGTGATCTACGAGGACCTGATCGCCGACACGGAAGGCGAAATCCGCCGCTTGCTGGACTATTGCGGCCTCACTTTCGAGGAGGCCTGCCTGCGTTTCTGGGAGACCGAGCGGGCCGTGCGCACGGTCAGCTCCGAGCAGGTCCGCCGGCCGATCTTCCGCGACGCCCTTGAACACTGGCGCAACTACGAGCCCTGGCTTGCCCCCCTTCGCGACGCCCTTGGCCCGGCGCTGGAGGGCTGGAAGGGGCGAGCGGGCGCTGATCTGCGGTCAGCGCCGGTGGAGAACGTGACCGCGCGGGACTGACGGCGCCCCGGCGCGAACACTGCCCGCATCCAAACGCAGCTGTCGGATGGCGGAAACGCCTGCGCGGCGCGCGCTGTGTGACCGCACCTGACCGTTTTTTATTCATGTACGACATCTGACGCCCCAATCGGACCTCGGTCGATGGCTGGTCGGCGGCTGTCATGCATTGTTCATGACAGAACCAAGCGGTGGGTTAGCGTGAGTCATCGCATTGGGTGGGCGATTCTATAACTGAAGCATTCCGAGTCGTTCGCGCGGAGCGCGGCGCATGTAGGAGAAGTGTGTCTATTGAAAGAGGGGGAAGACGAGATGACGTAAGTTACGAATTGTGGCGAAACGTCGCTAGTTCCGATAAGAGCGGCACGCTGTGACTTGAGCGGATGGAAAAATAGTCAGGGTAATCTGACGTCGACGATCGCGGCCGAGGCGGCCCGTAATGTCGATCGTTTCTTGGGGGAAATAATCGATGAGATTCATGCTTGCGCTCGCCACGGCGGGCGCCGCGCGCACGACCGTGCAGATCGCCGACCTCGCTTCGCCTGGATTGCTGGTGGAGATTGAGGCGGATGTCGTCAAAACACACTCTTTACCTACGAAAATACAGAGCGGCCCCGAGTATATGAGGTCCGCCTAGGGGAGGTAATTCAGGAACAGTAGCGAGGTAATTTGGATCTATTCAAAAACAGAAGGTCTCGTGCAGATGAAAAACCTGATGGCGGGCGCAAGCCTGCTTGCACTCCTGGCTGCGGCCGGATCTCTACACGCGGAGGCTGCAGCTGCCGCCGCCGCGGCGGCGCCAGCAACGACTTCAGCCGGCGACTCCGGCTCAAATGAAATTGAGGAAGTCGTCGTTACCGGCACCCGCGAGACAGGCATCAAGGCCGCTGACAGCCCTGCGCCGATCCAGCTCGTCGGACACTCGGAACTGCTTAGGACCGGATCTCCCGACCTGGCCGGCGCACTGACGGCGGCGGTTCCCTCTCTGAATATCGAGACCCAGGCCGGTGACTCCGCCGCGGTGCAGGTTCTGGCCGCCCTGCGGGGCCTCAGCCCCAACGACACCTTGGTCCTGGTCAACGGCAAACGGCGGCACACGACCTCGAACCTCGCCGTCGACAGCGGCAGCCCCTATTCGGGCTCGGCGACCACCGACCTCTCGTTCATCCCGGTCGACGCCATCGACCACATCGAAGTGCTGACTGACGGCGCGGCCGCCCAGTACGGCACGGACGCCATCGCCGGGGTGATCAACATCATCCTCAAGTCGAACGCCAGCGGCGGACTGCTCGATGTGAGCGGCGGCCAATACTATAAC
>DATHPX010000066.1:0-2514 GCA_035483335.1 Caulobacteraceae bacterium
GGCGACCTGCTCTTCCAGGTGGTGTTCCACGCCCAGATGGCCCGGGAGACGGGCGCCTTCGATTTCGCCGACGTGGCGCGGGCGGTCGTCGCCAAGATGATCCGGCGTCACCCTCATGTCTTTGGCGACGCCGAGGTGCGCACGGCGGAGGAACAGACAGCGGCGTGGGAGGAGACCAAAGCCCGCGAGCGATCGGCCCGCGCCCACCAGAGCGTGCTCGACGGCGTGGCGGTCGGCCTCCCCGCCCTCACCCGCGCGCTCAAGCTGTCGCGGCGAGCGGCGAGAGTCGGGTTCGTGTGGCCTTCCGCCCGCGAGGTGGTCGCCAAGCTCCACGAGGAGGTGGCCGAGCTGGAAGTCGAACTTGAGCGAGGCGATCGCGAGAGGGCGCGCCAGGAGCTGGGCGATGTCCTGTTCGTCTGCGCCAACCTCGCCCGGGAACTGGACGTCGACCCCGAAGCTGCGCTGCGCGAGACGAACGACAAATTCGTCCGCCGCTTCAGCTACATCGAGCGGGCGCTGGCCGAGGCGGGTTCATCTCCGGAGACCTCCAATCTCGAGGAGATGGACGCCCTGTGGAACAGGGCGAAGGCAAGCGAGCGCGACGTCGTCTGATCCCTGAGCGACGCAGCCTGCGCTTTACCGCTACCGCATGATTGCGCCGCATTCGCATTGCTGCGCCGATTTTACGATTGCTTTATATTCCTGGCGCCTGAGTGTCGGCGCGCCTTTACGGCTGCACGGTCTAGATAGCCCATCCTCTGATTAGGGGCTTTTCGTGGACGATCTCATTTATCTTGCACTCGGCGGGGCCATGTTCATCGCCTTTGGCGTGTACGCCCGCCTTCTGAGGCGTCTGTAGAGCCATGATCGTCGGCCTGATCTACGCCGTCGCCGCCGTGGGCATCGCGATCTACATGGTTACGGCGCTGGTGCGCCCAGACAAGTTCTGACGGGACCTCCAACATGAACTTCCAAGGGTGGGCGGAGATCGCCTTCACCATCGGCCTGGCCGTTGTCCTCGGCTGGCCGATCGGCGTCTACATGGCCCGCGTGTGGGAGGGTAAGCCGACCTGGCTGGACGTCATCCTGCGGCCGGTCGAGCGGGTCCTTTACGCCGCAGCCGGCGTCGATCCCGACCGCGGTCAGGGGTGGATGTCCTATGCGACCGCCTTTCTGGCGTTCAACGCGGCCGGCTTCTTCGTTCTCTACGCAATCCTGCGCCTGCAGGCCGTGCTGCCGCTCAATCCGATGCACTTCGCAGGGATGTCGCCGCACCTGGCGTTCAACACCGCCGTCAGCTTCGTCACCAACACCAACTGGCAGTCCTACGGCGGCGAGTCGACGGCCTCCAATTTCTCGCAGATGGCCGGACTGACGGTGCAGAACTTCGTCTCGGCCGCCGCCGGCATCGCCGTGGCCGCCGCCCTCGCCCGGGCCTTCGCAGCCAACCGTGGCTCGTCCATCGGCAACTTCTGGGTCGATCTGACCCGCGTCACTCTCTACGTGCTGCTGCCGATCGCGATCGTCTTCGCCATCGTCCTGGTCGGCCTGGGGATACCTCAGACGCTGGCCATGCACGTCGACGCCGTAACTCTGGAAGGCGCCAAGCAGGGCATCTCCGTGGGTCCGGTGGCGAGCCAGGAGATCATCAAGCAGCTGGGGACCAACGGGGGCGGCTTCTTCAACGCCAACTCCGCCCACCCGTTCGAGAACCCGAACGCCTGGACGAACCTCATCGAGGAAGTGGCGATGAACACCGTCAGCTTTGGCTGCGTCATCGCCTTCGGCATCGTCGCCATGGCCCGCAAGGAAGCGCGCGCCCTGGTCGCGGCCATGGTCATCATCCTCGCCGGCGCCGCGGCGACGATCTACGCCAGCGAAACACTGCGCACGCCGGCGCTTGTCGGCGCCGCTCACGTGGTCGCCTCTCCGAACATGGAAGGCAAGGAAGTGCGCTTCGGCGCGCCATCCGCCGCAGTCTGGACGGCGATGACCACGGGAGCCTCGGATGGCGGCATCAATTCCGCCATCGAGAGCTTCACGCCGATCGGCGGCGGCATGGCCCTCTTCATGATCAAGCTGGGCGAGATCCTGCCGGGCGGCGTCGGCTCGGGCCTCTACGGGATCGTCGTGATGGCGGTGATCGCGGTCTTCGTGGCCGGGCTGATGGTGGGCCGGACGCCTGAGTACCTTGGCAAGAAGATCGAGGCGCGAGAGGTGAAATACGCCGTCCTCTCGACCCTGATCCTGCCCGCATCCATCCTCGGTTTCGCTGCAGTTGCTGCGGTCCTGCCTGCCGCACTCAAGACCGTCTCCACGACCGGACCGCACGGCCTCACCGAGATCCTCTACGCCTACTCCTCCGCGGTGGGTAACAACGGTTCGGCCTTCGCCGGACTGACCGCCAGCACGCCGTGGTGGGATACGACTCTCGCCCTCGCCATGGGGCTGGGCCGCTTCGCCTATGCCGTACCCGTCCTTGCGATGGCCGGGGCGGTGGTCGCCAAGCCGAAG
>DATHPX010000067.1:0-19350 GCA_035483335.1 Caulobacteraceae bacterium
GGCGGTGGCGGCTCCTTCGTCTTCGACTCGAGCCTCCTGGCCGTAGCCGGCGGCGGCGGCGGCGCGGGATACGCTGGTCCGGACGGGCTCCCTGGGCTCACGACCACGGCCGGCGGCGACGGGGGCTCGAACGGCGCCCCCGGTGGGACGGGCGGAACCGCGGGCCTCGGCGGCGGCGGCGGACAAGGCTTCGAGTCGGGCGGCGGCGGAGCCGGCTGGGTGAGCTCCGGCGCCGACGGGACAGGGCCTCAGAACGGCCTCGGCGGATCCTCCGGTCCGAGCCTCGCGGGCGGGTCGGGAGACACCACGGACCCCGGGCAGACGCCTTTCGGCGGCTACGGCGGCGGCGGCGGCGGCGGTTTCCAGGGCGGCGGCGGCGGCGGCGGCTATTCCGGCGGCGGCGGCGGCGACG
The DNA here is from genome assembly GCA_035483335.1 of Caulobacteraceae bacterium. Lineage (GTDB taxonomy): Bacteria > Pseudomonadota > Alphaproteobacteria > Caulobacterales > Caulobacteraceae > Acaudatibacter. The sequence continues at coordinate 413 of DATHPX010000067.1, forward strand.
GAACGAGCACCGCGGCCGGCGGTGGCGGCGGGTCCTATCTGGCGACGGCCTTCACCAACACCTCGCTCCTGTCGGGGGTCCAGATCGGCGACGGCGAAGTGATCATCTCACTCGCCGAGAACAACATCGACACCGCCCAGCCCTTCTATCTCGCCAGCCAGCTGGATTCGACGGTCGCGCCGAACTTCCAGGGCGGAACCCTGCGCCTGGACACTGGCAATCCCATTTCCGACAACTTCACGCTCGGGAACTTCGCCGGCAACACTATCGACGCCTTCGGCAACCAGACGATCTTCACTGGGGCCTTCACCGGCGCCGGTCCGCTGACCATCGAGGACAGTGTGGGCGGCGGGGCGGTGATCCTCTCCAACTCGGGCGGAAACACGTACCTTGGCGCGACCACCGTCAACAGCGGGACGCTGGCGGCCGGCGCGATCAACGCCTTCTCACCGAACTCAGCGGTCGTGTTGGCCAACTCCGCCACAGCCCTGCTGGACCTCAACGGCTTCAACAACACCATCGACGGCCTGTCCGGCGGCGGCTCGGCCGGCGGCAATGTCCGCCTCGACGGCGCCACCCTGACCGTCAACGGCGGCGGGAGCTACGGCGGGGTCATCTATGACGGCGGCGCCTCCGGATCGCTGGTGGTCGGGAACTCGACCCTCACCCTGACGGGCGCCAGCACCTACACCGGCTCCACGACGATCAACTCCGGCGCGACACTGGCGCTCTCCGGATCGGGCTCGATCGCGGCGTCCTCCGGGGTGGTGGCGAACGGGACCTTCGACATTTCCCAGACGACCGTCCCGGTCTCGATCGCCAGCCTTTCGGGCTCCGGCGCCGTGGCCCTGGGGAGCCAGTTCCTGACGCTCAACAATGCAAGCGGGACCTTCTCCGGGGTGATCTCGGATGGCGGGATCGGCGGCGGGGTCGGTGGGGGGCTGATCATCGGCGGTGGAACCGAGACCCTGACGGGCGCCAATACCTACACCTTCGTGACGGAAGTTGTTTCCGGGGCGACGCTTGCCCTCGGCGGGACTGGCTCTATCGCTAACTCCCTCGCCGTCGAGGTGAGCGGGACGCTCGACATCTCGCAGACAACCTCGGGCGCCTCGATCTCTAACCTTCAGGGCTACGGCCCGGGCGCGGTATACCTGGGCAGCCGGACCCTTACCCTGACCGGCGGCTTCTCATCCTTCAGCGGCGTGATCGCCGACGGCGGGATCGGCGGCGGGACAGGCGGCAGCCTGGTCCTCGCGGGCGGGACCGAGACCCTTACGGGCGTCAACACCTATACGGGTTCAACGACCATCAACCCCGGCGCGACGCTGGCGCTCTCCGGGACGGGCTCGATCGCAGCGTCCTCCGGCGTGGTCGCCAACGGGACGTTCGACATCTCGCAGACCGCCTCGGGCGCCTCGATCGGTGGCGTGTCTGGCTCTGGAACGGTGTTCCTGGGCGGTCAGGCCCTGACGCTGACGGGCGTCGAGACCTTCTCCGGCGTGATCGCCGATGGCGGTATCAGCGGGGGGACGGGCGGCCGCCTTATCCTTGCCGACGGGGCCGAGACCCTGACGGGCGTCAACACCTACACGGGTTCGACGACCATCAACGCCGGCGCGACGCTGGTGCTCTCCGGATCGGGTTCGATCGCGGCGTCCTCCGGCGTGACAGCGAACGGGAGGTTCGACATCGCCCCGACGGCGGCCGGGGCCTCGATCGCGAACCTTTCAGGTTCCGGCTTTGTGGACGTGGGTAGCCAGACTCTGACCCTGACCAGCGCCAGCGGGATCTTCTCCGGCGTGATCGCCGACGGCGGGATCGGCGGCGGGCTCGGTGGAAGGCTGACCATCGCCAGCGGCGTTGAGACCTTGACGGGCATCAACGCCTATAGAGGTGCGACGACGATTAGTTCCGGCGCGACGCTCGCCCTCGCCGGATCGGGGGCCAATGCGACTTCCTCCGGCGTGGTGGCGAACGGAACGTTCGACATCTCACAGACGACCTCTGGCGCTTACGTCGCGGATCTCTCTGGCTCGGGCGCCGTCGCCCTGGGCGGCAAGACCCTGACCCTCACGAACGCCAGCGGGACCTTTTCGGGCGTGATCGCCGACGGCGGGATCGGCGCCGGGAGCGGCGGAAGCCTGATCTTCGCCGGCGGGACCGAGACCCTCACGGGCGCCAACACCTATACCGGCGCCACGACGATCAACTCTGGCGCCACGCTCGCTCTGGGCGGGTCGGGTTCGATCGCCGCGTCCTCTGTGACGGCGAACGGGACGCTCGACATCTCCCAGACGACCTCGGGAACTTCGGTCGCGAGCCTCTCGGGCTTCGGGTCTGTGGCCCTCGGCAGCCAGGCCCTGACCCTGACGAACACGAGCGGGACCTTCTCCGGCGTGATCGCCGACGGCGGCATCGGCGGTGGGACGGGCGGGAGCCTGACCGTCGCGGGCGGGACGCAGACCCTTTCGGGGGTCAACACCTACACCGGCGCCACGACGATCAAGTCCGGCGCGACCCTGGCGATCGCCGGATCCGGTTCGATCGCGACGTCTTCGGGGGTGGCGGACAACGGGACGCTCGACATCTCGCAGACGAACTCGGGCGCCTCGATCGCCAGCCTGTCCGGCTCGGGCGCGGTGGTCCTCGGCGGCCAGGTTCTGACGGTCGCCAGCGGCATCGGGACCTTCTCCGGCGTCATCTCCCAGAGCGGCGCCGGCGGGTCCGTCGGAAGCCTGATCCTCGCCAGCGGGACTCAGATCCTGACCGGAATGAACACCTACACCGGGAACACGGCGATCGCGGCGGGAGCCACCGTGCAGGTGGGCGCCGGCGGGAACTCCGGCTCGATCGCCGGCAATGTGGCCAACGACGGCGCCCTGGTTTTCGATCGCGCCGGCGCCGTGACCTATTCCGGCGTCGCCTTCGGGACCGGGACCCTGACCCAGGCCGGGCCGGGGACCACCATCCTTAACAGCGCGAACACCTTCACCGGCGTGACCACCGTCCAGCAGGGCGTGCTCGAGGTCGGCGACGCGTCCCACGCCAGCGCCAGCCTCGCCGGGAACGTCGTGGTCGGCGCGGCCGGCACGCTGCGGGGTCACGGGTCCATCGCCGGATCGGTGACCAACACCGCGGGCGGGACTGTCGCCCCCGGCGGGACCATCGGGACCCTCACGGTGGGCTCCTACACCCAGGGCCCCACCAGCACCCTGGCCATCGAAGTCTCGCCGACCGCGGCTTCGGAACTCGTCGCCACCGGCGCGGTCAGCCTGGGCGGCAAGCTCGCCCTGACCTTCGATCCGGGGACCTACGCCGCCCACGTCTATCAGATCATCTCCGCCGCCTCGCTGACGGGGACCTTCTCCAGTGTGACCCAGGGGGGCTCGGTCCCCGGCGGCGGCATCGTCTATTCGCTCAGCTACGGGCCAAAGCAGGCCGACCTCGTCGTCGAGTCCACCGGCGGCGCGCAGATCTACGGCGGGATCGGCACGGCGACCCTCGACGAGGCCCGTGGCTTCGCCAGCCTGGTCGAGGACCGCTCCGGCGAAGCGGGGTGTGCGGACGGTTCGGCGGACACCAGGACGCGCGACTGCAAGATGGGCGCCTGGGCCCAGGCGATCGCCAGCACCGACAACGTCGGGACGGCCGCCTCGGGCTTCGGCTTCAACAACACGGGCGCCGGCGCCATGGGCGGCCTCGACCGTCGCGTGGGCGACAACGCCACGGTGGGCGCGGCCTTCGGCTTCCAGCAGAACGACCTTCGCATGGGCGGCGCCTCGGCCACGGCCTCCGGCTCGTCCTACTTCGGCGCGCTCTACGCCCACTGGATCGTCGGGCCGGCCTGGATCGACGGCCAGGGCTTCTACATGCACAGCAACTGGGCGGTGAACCGCACCGTCGCGGGCTCGGGCGCCGTCACCTCCAACCCCAACGGCGGGACCAAGGGCTTCCTCGTCCAGGCCAGCCTGCCGGTGGGCGCGGACTTCCGCCCCTACGCCCGCTTCACCTACGCCAACTTCGACCGCGATGGGGTGACCGAGACCGGGCTCACCGGCGCGGGCTACGCCCTGCCGCTGGCCTCGTCGCGCACGGCCCTGGCCGAGGCGGGCCTGCAGTGGGCGCACAGCTGGGCGGTTCCTGGCGGGATCGAACTGCGTCCGGCGCTGGAGATGGGCGTGCAGAACGATCTGGCCGACCAGAACCGCGATGTCAGCGGAACTCTGGAGGGGATCGCCGACACCGGCTTCACGGTCAGCTCGGTGCGCCTGCCGCCGACGGCCGGGGTCGCCGACGCTTCGCTCAAGGTGAAGGTGAGCCGCCGCTTCGAGCTCACCGCCGACCTGCGCGACCGCTTCAGCGCCAACCAGACCGACGCCTCCGCCAGCTTCGGCGGCCTGTTCCGGTTCTGAGGCTGCGCGCCGGGGCGTCCGCTCTCCGTGGGCGGGCGTCCCATAGGCCTCTTTCCTCGGACCGCCGGCTTCCAGCCGGCGGTCCGGCGGCGTCCCTCCGCGGGCGAAAATGTACGCGTCGAGACCACGTAGGCGTGTCATGCTCCGCCACCGTTGCATCCGGAAGGATCGGGGGAGGGGATGCGCATCGCCAGCGCGGGTCACGCGGTCTTCGCAGCCGTCCTGATCGCCATCGGCCTTCTGGGATTTGTCCGCCCCGACTATGCCGGCGTCTGGCAGGCCGTCCCCAGGCGCTGGCCCGCGCATGAGGCGATCGCGCTTGTCTGCGCCGTGATCTCGCTGGGATCGGGCCTTGGTCTTCTCTGGAGGCGCACGGCCGTCCCGGCCGCCGGCGTTCTGGCGCTCTGGCTCGTTCTTTGGATGCTGACGGTCAAGCTGGCCGGCGTCATGGCCGCGCGGTGGGCAGTGGCGGCCTGGGACGGGGCGGGCGAGACCGCTGTGCTGATCGCCGCCGCCTGGGTCTTGTTCGCCGGGGAACGGCGCGTCCGTCTGGCGCGAGGGCTCTACGCCCTGACCATGATCGTCTTCGGCGTGGCCCACCTCGCCTATGTCACCTTCACGGGCTCCCTGGTCCCGGCCTGGCTGCCCGCTCACGCGGCGTGGGTCTATCTCACCGGCTTCACCTACATCGCCGCCGGAGCGGCCATGCTCGCCGGCGTCGCTGCGCGAGCGGCGGCCGCCCTCTCGGCCCTGCAGATGGGCCTCTTCACCCTCCTCGTCTGGGTCCCCATCGTCGCCTCCGGCCGCGCGGGCGCCCCCGACTGGAGCGAGACCACCGTCTCCATCGCCCTCACCGCCGCAGGCTGGGTCATCGCCGACACCTACCGCGGCGCTCCGTGGTTTGGCGTCGCCCGACGCCCGCTCGCCGCCTGACGGCCTTTGGATGCATATTTACACACACTAGCACACACAAAAGCACACACTAATCTCGGCAGGACACGAGGCCACCTTCCCCCCGCAAGGGGAGAAGGGAGATGAAAAACGCTTCGCTTCAAAACTTAAGGGGAGCCGGGACATGGGCCACTCCGGTCCGCTTGCAGGCCGAGCCGACCCTCGCTATGGAGTTTAGATATACGACGTAAATTAAACCGCCGAGGCGTTCACGATATGCCCGATCTCGTCCGAACGACGCTTCGCTGGATCTGGCGTCAGGTCGTTCCTCTGGCCGTGTGCGCGCTCGTCCTGGCCGGCTGCGATGCGCCGTGGAAGTCGTTCGAGACCAAGACCCTCAATCCGGGCTTCAAGTCCGCCGCGACGCCCGCCGACGTCGGCCTGAAGTTCGAGCGCCTGAGCATTCCCAGCGGTGTGCGCAGGCTGGATGGCTTCCTCGTGCGCGCGGACACGAGCTGCCCGCGGACGGCGGCGGTGCTGATCTTCCATGGGCGGGGCGAGACCGTCGCCGACTGGGTGGGCGCCCAGAAGCGGCTCCACGACGCCTGCATCTCCTCGATCGTTTTCGACTATTCCGGCCACGGCCGCAGCTCGCCGCCGGGGACGATCGCCAACCTCAACGCCGACGCCGTCGCCGCCTATTCGACGTTCATGGCCAGCTTTCCGCCGAGCGAGCGGCGCTGCCTGCTGAGCCACTCCATGGGCGGGGGTCCGATGCTCTACGCCGCGACGCGCCCCAATGCCCGTCCCGACTGCGTCGTCGTCGCCAATCCCTTCGCCTCGCTCAAGGCGATGGCCGTCGCCGGCGGAATGCCTAAGCTCCTGGGGGCGGTGACCTCCGATCCCTGGGACAACGTCAAGGCGGCGGCCGCGCTGAAGGCGCCGATGCTGTGGGTCCACAGCCAGGCCGACACCACCGTGCCCATCGCATCGGGCCGGGCCGTGTTCGACGCCAAGACGGGCGCGAAGGGCGCTGTCGTCCTCCAGGGATTCAACCACGATGCGATCTACCAGCTGACGCCGCCGGCGATCTTGACTCCCGTGGAGGCCTTCATCCTGACCGGCGCCCTGCCCGCGTCGCAGTAGCGGGCGCTCCGACCGGCGCGGCGACGCCCCCTCCGACATCGATCGAGAACGGCGGGTGGATCCCAAGCGCCGCGAACAGCCTGACGGTGTCGGCCAGCCTGGCGCTGCGCGCTTCCTCGACGCCCAGCTCCGCCTCGTCGAGCAGGCGCTGGGCCTGGAGCACCCGCGTGAGATCGGCGCTGCCGGCGGCGTAGCCCTGCCGGTCGAGCTCTAGCGATCGCGCGGCTGACGCCCGAGCGTTTTCCTCCGATCTCAGGGCGTCTGCGTCGTTAGCCAGGGCGTCGAGCGCGTCCGCCACCTCGCCAAGCGCAGTGACGACCACCTGTTGATAATCGGCGAAGCTGGAACGGTAGTCGGCCTCGGCGGCGTGCTTGTTCGCCTGCAGCCGGCCGCCGGTGAAGATCGGAGCGGCGATGCCGCCCAGCAGCGTCCAGGCGACCTCGGAGGGTCCGCTTAACAGCCCCTGGCCTGAGAGTTCGGCGCTGAGGTCCACGCGAGGGTAGAGGTCCGCGGTCGCCACGCCGATCGCCGCGCTCGCTGTATGCAGCCGCGCCTCGGCGGCGAGGATGTCCGGGCGCTGCCGGGCGACAGCGGAGGGCACGAGATTGGGCAGGACCGCAGGCAGCGCGAAGTCGGAGAGTTGAAAGTCCGGCGCCGAGAAGTCGGCGGGCGAGCGGCCTGCAAGGGTCGCCAGGGCGTTCTGGGCGGCCTGCAGGCGCTGGCGCAGCGCCGGCAGTCGCGCCAGGTCGCGGTCCAGCTCCGCAGAAGCGTCCTGCACATCGGTGTTGGGCGCCGCGCCCTGCGCGTGGCCCTGATTTACCAGCTTCAGAGTCTGCTGATCGGAGGCCACGATGTCCTCTGTGACCGCGATCTCCCGCGCCGATGCGGCGACGTCGATCGCCTGCAGGGCGACATTGGTGATCAGGGTCAGGGCGGTCGCATCGCGCTCACGCGCCTGGGCCTGCAGGCCCGCGGCCGCCTCTTCGACGCGCCGGCGACGACCGCCGAACAGGTCGACATCGTAGTCTGCGGACAGAAAGGCGCCGTAGGTCGAGAAGATCGGAAACGTGTAGGCGTCCACGCCGAACACCGTCGCGCCGATCCGGGTCTGGCCGACCTGCGCGTGGGCGCCCAACTGCGGATAGTTCTCGCCCCTCACCGCCGCCAGCTCCTGGCCCGCCCGCTGGATCGCCGCCTCGCGGCTGGCCAGGGTCCAGTTCCGCGCCAACGCCTCGCGCACCAGCTGGTCCAGCTTGGGGGAAGCCAGCAGGGTCCACCAATCGTCTGTCACCTGGGCGGCGGTCGAACTGGCCTGCTGGACGTCCTGCGGATTGGTCTGGCCCAGCGATCGGTCCGGGAAGCCGTGCGTCGCCGCCGGCTCCGGGCGAGTGAAGTTGGGCCCGACCGTGCAGCCCGTCAGAGAGGCGATTGCGACGACCGCCGCGGGCCAGGCGCCTGGGGACCGCGCGCCGCTCACGAGCCGCCCTGCCTTACCGGCGAGGAGAACGAGACCGTCGTCTCCACCGACATGCCAGGCGCCAGCCTCGCCAGCTGTGGCGTCGCTTCGTCGAACAGGATCTTCACCGGCACGCGCTGCACGACCTTCACGAAGTTGCCGGTCGCATTCTCCGGCGGCAGCAGGGCGAAGCGCGAGCCGGTGCCCCGCTGAAAGCTGTCGATGTGGCCGCGAAAGCGGATGTCGGGAATGCTGTCGACGTGGATCGAGACAGCCTGGCCCACGCGCATGCGTTTGAGTTGGGTCTCCTTGTAGTTGGCGATCACATAGACGCGGGCGGGAACCTCCGAGAGCAGGTTCTGCCCCGGCTGCACATAGTTTCCGGCGCGCACGATCCGGTTGGCGACCGTGCCGTCGAAATCGGCGGTGATGTGGGTGTAGGCGAGGTTCAGGCGGGCCTGGTCCAGCAGCGCCTTGCGGCTTGCGACCTCGGCGTCAGCCTCGTTCAGTCGCGTCTTGAGCACCGCCGTCTGGCTTTGCGCCGTGGCGAGGTCCGCCTCGTCCTTCTCCAGAGTGGAGGCCCGCACGCCGCGGTCGGCCTGCACCTGCTGCAGATGCTCGACCGAGCCGTAACCGCCCTGCGCGAGCGGCCCATAGCGACCCACCTGCTGGCCGGCAAACAGAAGCGTCGCCCGATCGCCGGGCAGGGCGGCGCGGGCCGAGGCGATGATGTGCGTCTGCTGGGCCAGCAGTGATGCGACGTTTGCGCGGGCGGCCACGGCGTTTGCCAGATCGGCCTCGGCGCTCGCGACCGCATTGCGATAGTCGCGCACGTCGATCTGCAGCAGCTCCTGACCGGCCTTGAAGCGAGAGTTGTCGTCCACGTCGAGCCGAGTGACGTAGCCGGGGACCTTGGGGGCCACGGTGACGATGTCGCCCTCGACATAGGCGTCGTCGGTGCGCGCCTCGAATCGCGAGGGGATCGTCAGGGCGATGGCCACGATAACCACCGCGGCGGCCAGGGCCAGGGCGATGCGCCAGCGCATCCGCCCGGCTCTTGGCGGCGGCGGCGGGGCGGCCGGCGCGGGATGAGGAGGAGGCGGCGGTGAGGTCGAGGTCATGCTTTCTTGGCCGGCGGAGACATGAGCGGCGTGAAGGCCAGGGCGATGACTCCGATGAGCGCCATCACGCGGAAGGCGTCGGCAAAGGCCAGCACCTCGGCCTGCTGCGCGCTCGCGTGCTGCAGGGCTCCGAGCGCCGCGCGGCCGGCGTCAGGCGACGTCTGACCGGCGCGCGCGACCATGGCCGACGATGTCGACCCCAGCCAGCCGCTCAGCCTGGCGCCGCCTTCCCGCAGGTGCTCGAACAGCCGGCTCGAGTGGAGGCTCTCGCGCCGGTCGAGCACGATGTTGACCAGGGCGACCCCCAGGGCCACGCCGAACTGGCGGAAGGTCATGTAGATCGTCACGGCGTCGATCGTGCCCGCGCCCGGCACGCGCGCGGCCGTGCCGCTGCCCACCGCCGACAGCAGCGGGGCCAGGCAACAGGCGTAGAGGATCAGCGGCAGGACAAAGTAGATGCTGGGGGTGTTGGACGTCAGGATCCAGGACATCAGCAGCATCGAGGCGATCAGGCACAGAAGGGCGAAGACGGTCACACGCCTCTGGCCGAACCGGCCGATGGCGACGGTGACCAGGGGCCGCAGGCAGGCGGCCGTGATCGCATAGACGCACAAGATCAATCCGGTCTGGGTGGCCGACCTCCGCTGCGGATCCACGCCGCGCAGGAACTCCGGCAGGGCGTAGATCGAGCCCGACAAGATCACTCCCAGGAGGGAGCCGATGACGACCGAGGCCAAAACGTTGCGGTCGCGGATCATCGCCAGCCGCAGGATCGGGTTGGGGTTGCCCGGATCGAATGCCCGGAACACGAACAGAACCAGGGCGATGAGGGCGGTCCAGGCCAGGACGGTCAGGACCGGCGAGCCGAACCAGTCGTCGATCTCGCCGCGGCTGAGGACCACCTCCGCGCCGATCAGCATGACCGCGAACAACGCTACGCCCCACAGGTCGATCGGCGCGCTTTCCCGGCCCGGCTCCAAAGCCTCGCGCGGATAGTTGCGCAGCAGGAGGGTGAGCGCGCCCGCAGCGAAGGCGGCGTCGATCACCCAGATGAACCGCCAGCTCAGGTTGTCCGTCAGCAAGCCGCTTGCCAGGAGGCCGATGGCGGTGGCGCTGTAGAGCATCACCGAAATCCGCATTATTGCCGCCGACCGCGCCGGGCCAGTGAGGAAGATGTAGACGCTGCCGCGCCACCAGAAATTCAGCGCGCCGCCGGCGAAGCCCTCCACGGCGCGGAAGACCAGCATCTCCTCGAGGCGCGTGGACAGCGAGGCGCCGAGCGAGGCGGCGAGGAACACCAGCACCGAAGCGATCAGATAAGGCCGAAGGCCGATGCGGCGCGCCAGATACCCTGACAGCGGCGTGCCCAGCAGCAGGGCGGCGCTGTAGGTGATCAGGATCCAGCCGGCCTCGTCGCGCGAGGCGCCGAAGGCGCCCGCCATGTCCGGCAGCACGAGATTGACGCTGTCGAAGGTGTAGAACTGCATGGCCGTGGCCAGGCCCAGCCCGACCAGCAGCCATTGCAGGTTGCCCGGCGTGATCGACGCTCGTCCGCCGGCGATGGGGATCGGCGCTGGTGTCGCACTGACGCCGTTCATGGCCCTCCCTCCGTGCGTCGGCGGGCATAGAATTCAGCCAATGCGGAACGCGTCAACGATCACGAGCAGAAGGCCGCCGATGATCGCCAGATGCTCGAGGAAAGTGGTGAAGACCTGCTTTGCCGGATCGCCGGTGAGCAGCCAGTAGCGATGGCCGATCAGCGTGGCCGCCGCGGTGAACGCCGCCAGTAGAGCTGCGCCGAATGCAGGCTCCACGTTCGAGATCAGCGACAGCCCCCCGATCAGCTGGACGACGATGGTGGAGGCGGCCATCAGGGCCGGCGGACCCGGCAGGTGGAGCTCGCGCACTTCGCCGACGGCCTTGCTCCAGTGCCGCGCCTTGTCCTGGCCGCTGTAGAGGAACACGGCCGCCATGCAGATGCGCGCAAAGAAGGGTCCTGCGACGGCGAGGATCGGCGAAGTCACGCGCTCACCCGGCGGCTCAGAACGCGAAGCAGGCGCAGCCGAGGGCGCCCCAGAAGCTTGCGAGATCGGCGGCGGGAATGCGGCTCGACCAGGCGCTCGCGTGGGCGTGGCCGTGGACGCCGCAGCGGTTCGCGCAGCCGCAGGCCGACGCGAGGTTCCTGGAGAGGGACGGTTTCGCGTCCGACGTCTCGGCCCAGGCCGCGTAGCCGCCGAAGGCCCGGACGGGAGACCAGTCCGGCATGGCCGGCGGCGGACCGCCCTCGTCGAGGGCCGCAAAGCGGCCGGCGGCGTAGACCACCTTGCCGCCCACCAGGGTCAGGTCGGAGACGGTGTCGGCGATCTGGTCCTCCGGGCATGCGAAGTAGTCCCGGTCCGGAACGATCAGGTCCGCCAGCTGACCGACCTCGATGCGCCCCTTGTGTCCCTCCTCGTTGGAGAACCAGGTGACGTTCTCCGTCCACATGCGCAGGGCCGTTTCGCGGTCGAGGCAATTACGCCTTGGATAGATCGTCAGTCCACCAACGGTCTTGCCGGTGACCATCCATGCCAGGGCGACCCACGGGTTGTAGGAGGCTACGCGCGTGGCGTCGGTGCCGGCCGAGAGCTTCACGCCGGCGTCCAGCATGCGGGCGATCGGCGGGGTCGCCTCGGCGGCGGCCGCGCCGTAGCGTTCGACGAAGTATTCGCCCTGATAGGCCATGCGGTGCTGCACGGCGACGCCACCGCCCAGGGCGGCGATCCGGTCGATCGAGCGGTCCGAAATGGTCTCGGCGTGATCGAAGAACCAGTTCAGTCCCGCCAGCGGGACGTCCCGGTTCACGCGTTCGAACACGTCGAGCGAGCGCGAGATGGTCTCGTCATAGGTGGCGTGCATCCGCCACGGCCAGCGGTTCTGCGCCAGGATCTGGACCACTTCCTCCAGCTCGCCCTCCATCTCGGCGGCCATTTCGGGCCTGGGCTGGCGGAAGTCCTCGAAGTCAGCGGCGGAGAAGACCAGCATCTCGCCAGCGCCGTTGTGGCGGAAATAGTCGTCGCCCTGCTTGTATTTCGAGGTGCGGGTCCAGTTGAGGAAGTCCGCAGCCTCGCCCTTCGGCTTCTGGGTGAACAGGTTATAGGCCAGGCGGATGGTCAAGTGGCCGTCGTCGGCCAGCTTCTGGATGACGGCGTAGTCGTCCGGATAGTTCTGGAATCCTCCGCCGGCGTCGATCGCGCCGGTGACGCCCAGCCGGTTCAGCTCGCGCATGAAGTGGCGGGTGGAGTTCAGCTGGTAGTCGAACGGAAGCTTCGGCCCTTTGGCGAGGGTCGCGTAGAGGATGCCGGCGTTGGGCTTGGCCAGCAGCAGTCCGGTGGGAACGCCCGTGGCGTCGCGCACGATCTCGCCGCCGGGCGGATCCGGCGTGTCCCTGGTATAGCCGACCGCGCGCAGGGCCGCGGCGTTGAGGATCGCGCGGTCATAGAGGTGCAGCAGGAACACCGGCGTGTCCGGCGCGACGGCGTTGAGCTCCTCGATCGTCGGCAACCGCTTTTCGACGAACTGATGCTCGGTAAAGCCGCCGACCACGCGCACCCACTGCGGCGGAGGCGTCACGGCGACCTGGCGCTTCAGCATGGCCATGGCGTCGGCCAGCGAGCGCACGCCGTCCCAGCGCAGCTCGAGGTTGAAGTTCAGGCCCCCGCGGATGATGTGCAGGTGGTTGTCGATCAGGCCGGGCAGGACGCGCGCGCCCTTGAGGTCGATCATGCGGGTCTCATCGCCCTTCAGGGCGATGACGTCGCGATCCTGGCCGACGGCGACGAAGCGGCCGCCCCGGATCGCGACGGCCTCGGCAGCGGGGCGTGCGCGATCCAGGGTCGAGACCCGCCCGCCGTGCAGGATCACATCAGGGGCTTGGCTTTGCTGGGCCATTGGTCTCACTCCATCGAGGAGTTGCGGGCAGGAGGCAGTCCTCCGCAAGCGGTGTCAGGCGAGTCTGCATGGCCTTGCGCGCAGCAGCGAGCCACTGGCGCGCCTTCTCAGTGTCCCTCGGAGCCGCCGAACATGGTCTTGGCGTAGATGACCCCCAGCCCATAGGCGCCGCCATATTTCTTGGCGATGCCGGTGGTGAGTTCGTAGGTCTCGGTCCGCGCCCAGTCCCGTTGCAGCTCCAGCAGGTACTGCACCGAGCTCATCGGCCGCGCCCCTGTATGCACCATGCGGTCCATGGCCCGCTCGTGGGCTTCGGTCGACACGTCACCGCAGGCGTCGGCGATCACATAGACCTCGAAGCCTTGGTCCATCGCCGACAGGGCAGGCCCGACAATGCAGACGCTCGTCCACAGGCCCGCCAGAACGATGCGGCTCTTGCCGAGTTCGTTCACGCGCTGGATCACCGCCTTGTCTTCCCAGGTGTTCATCGACGTGCGGTCGTACATTTTCTCGCCTGGGAAGGCGTCAGTGATCTCATTGAACATCGGGCCTGAGAAGGTCTTCTCGGCCACGGTCGTCAGGATGTGCGAAACGCCAAATCCCGCGGCCGCCGCAGAGACCAGGGCGGCGTTGGAACGCAGGTTGACCGCATCGATGGACTTGGTCGCAAAGGCCATCTGCGACTGGAAGTCGATCATGATCAGGGTGTGATCGTGCGGGGAAAGCAGCTTTGACCCGGGTTCGGCTCTGGCTTGTGGCATGGAAGTCCTGCTTGGCTTGGAGCGCACCGATGGCGCGTTGCGCAATCTCGCCTAAACGGCCCGCAAGGCTCTTTGATTGCTGGGTCGAATTTGGATTTTAATGCCGTTATCGCGGCATGGCGCTGTCCGCGTCACCGCCGAAACTTAGAGTAGGGGGAGAAGATGAAGACGCGAACCGGCACACCTTGGATTCCCGCGCCCGAATACGGGGCGCTGCTGCCGCAGTTCTCCGTGAACCTCATCGTGCGCGATATCGACGTCTCGCTGGACTTCTATCGGCAGGTGCTGCGTGCCGAGGTTCACTACGCCGACCAGGACTTCGCGGCGGTCCGGGTCCTGGGCGCCGAACTGATGCTGCATGTCGATCACACCTATGAGGGCAGTCCCTGGCGAGGCGCACTGGAGAGCGGAGAGACGCGCGGGCTCGGCGCCGAACTTCGCCTGCTCGGCATGAATCCCGAGGATGTCGCCGAGCGGGCGCGTGCGGTAGGCGCCCTTTTTAAGGAGGTCGCAGCCCGTGGCCACGGGTGGCGCGAGGTCATGGTCCAGGACCCCGACGGCTACGTGTGGGCCGTCGGCGTCATCCATCGCGCCGATACCTAGTCGTCACCGCGGTGGAAGGAAGTCAGCCACGAACCTCACGAACAAATAAAGAATGCGCCTTCGGCGCAATGATATTCTTTCTCGTTCGTGTTGTTCGTGAGGTTCGTGGTTCAAATGGCCCAGCGTTGAGGGCGGCCCCTGCGCCGGCTAGCCTGCCCGCAGCAGCTTAGGGAAGACAGAGATGATCGGCGTACTGGCCGCTCTTGCCGCCGCGCTCCCACAGCTCGTCTCCGCCCCTCCCGCGCCGGCCGAGCCGCCTAAGGGTATGACGGCGAACGTCGAGGCGCTCTCCGACTACACGGTGTCCGTCTCGCCCTTGGGGCAGGCGCAAGAGTGCCGCCTGCGCGCCTCCAGCGGCTATCGGTCTCTCGACGATAAGGGCTGCGCCGCGATCCGGCAGGCGCGCTTCGCCCCGGCGAACGACGACGGAGCGCCGGTCCACGGCCTTCTGGACGTGCAGGTGAAGTGGCCGCAAGGCCAGGTCGTCCTCGGCCAGGGCGCGCCCGACGTGGAGCTCATCCTTTCGGGCATGCCACCGGGTTCCGGCCGTCCCGTCGTGGACCTGGCGCTCACCGTTGGTCCGAAGGGCGAGGTCGAGGCCTGCGACATTCTCCGCAGCGCCCGCCCCACAACCCTCAACTCGATCGCCTGCGCCACCGGCGTGAAGGACGCCGGCGTCCAGCCGGTCAAGGCCGCCGACGGCTCGCCCGCCCGCTCGGTCCAGGCCTTGAACGTCCGCTTCGCCGCCTATGCGCATTTCGCGTCGGTCCCGGCGGACCTGATCGCCGAGGTCTATCCCGATCGGGCGCGAAAGCTGGACGTCGAAGGCTTCGCCGTCATCCGCTGCGACGCCCAGTCCCAAGGGCGTCTCGACGACTGCGCGGTGGACGAAGAAAGCCCTCCCGGCTTCGACTTCGGCGCGGCCACTCTGCGCCTGGTGAAGGAAGGCGACCTGCGGACGACCCCCGACCAGTCCGGCGAAGTCTTCATCGTGATGAAGTACCAGCGCCGGTAGCGACAACCCTGCTCACGCCTCGACCGCGGCCCCCTGCTCCTCCGAATAAACCGACATCAGCTAAGCGGTTTGCGCACTTCCTTCTCCCGCAAAGGAAGAAGGGAGGTGTTTTGTCCTGCCGGGATAACTTGGTGACGGCTCCGACCGGGACGGGAGTGGAGTGTCGCCTCAGGATTGCGCCCCCGTCTCGGGCGGCAAGTCGCGTTTGGCGCGGTCGATCGTTCTTAACAGCCCCCCTTCGCCGAGACTGCCAACCCAGAGGTAAGGTCCTGTCAGGTACGCCGGAGTTCCCTGGAGCCCAAGAACCCAGGCCTCGACTCTATTCTTCGCGAGACGCGCCTCGATGCCCGTGCGATCGGCGACAAGGTCGCGATGCAGTCGGGGAACGTCGACGCCAGCCGAACGCGCGATCTGGTCGAGCGCCGCTGCAGTGAAGGGCGGACGGGCGGACATCAACGCGCGATGCATCAGGACGTATCGCCCCTGTTCGTTCGCCGCCAGCGCGTACTCGGCCGCCAAGGTCGAGGCCGGCCCGAAGATCGGCCAGTCGACATAGAGCAGGCGCACGTCGTTTCGTCGCTTGACGACTTTCTCCAGCGCCGGCTCGTTCGCCCGGCAGATCGGACACTGGTAGTCCGAGAAGACGGCCAGCGTGACGAGCGGTCGGTTCGCGCCGCTCGCCGGCAGCCCGGTGTCGTTCAGAACCTCTTCCACCACCGGCGTGTACCCGATGCGGGTCGCCCGCGGAGCAAGCCGGCTCGCGAAGGCAAGTGCGAGCCCCGCCGCGAGCGCGAGGGCCAGGGTGAGCTTGGGGCGCCGGGCGACGAGACCCACGAGCGGGCTCCGGCTTGCCTGGAGAAGGTTCACGCGATCTGCTCCCAGAGGTTCGACCGTCCTGCCCCTGGCTCGCTTTCGGAGACGAGATCACCAAAGGTTACGCCGGGCCCGCACGAACACGTCAAACCCGCCGTCCGGCGCTACACTGGAGCTGCTGAAGACGAATGCAGGGGGCCGGAGCGCTGTGTCCGCTGAGTACGAATACCGCGGCCTGATGGCGGAGGCCTGGGACCTTCTTCGCGGCGACACCTCCGGCTGGGAGGATCGCGACTGGTTTCGGACATTGATCGAGCGCGACGGGGGCTGCCCCGCGCTCGATGTCGGCTGCGGCACGGGACGTCTGCTGCTCGACTACCTCGCGGCTGGTCTGGACGTGGATGGCGTCGACAACTCGCCCGAGATGCTGGCGCTCTGCCGCGCCAAGGCGAAGGCGGCGGGCCTGGACGTGACCGCCCGCCTGCATCGCGCGCAGATGCAGGCGCTCGCCCTTCCGCGTCGGTACGCCACCATCTTCGTGCCCTCCCTCGCGATCCTGCTGCTCCCTGCGCCAGGGGAAGTCGAGCGCACACTGCACGCCTTTCGCGCGCATCTGCTCGAAGGCGGTCGCCTCGCCTTGTCGTTCCGCGCCTTGCGGATGTGGGACGGACCCGGACCTGCGCCGGCCGATGGCGAGTGGTCAGACTGGTGGGTCGACGCCGAGGCCGCCCGCCCTGACGGCGAGGTCGTCCGCCGGTGGACCCGCTTCCGCTCGCATGACGCCCAACAACTCGTTGACGAGGTATTTCGCTACGAGGTGATCCGCGACGGCGTCGTCGTCAGGAGCGAGCTGCAGGGCCACACGCCGACGCTCCGTTGGTATTCTCTTGAGCAGGCGATGTCGCTGGTGGAGGCCGCTGGATTCACGGATCTCAGCGCAACGTGGAAAGACACTTTCGAGCCGGCGCGCCCTGGCGCGCGGACGTTCAAGATCGTCGCCGTGCGATCCTGAGTTTGCCATCACCCTAGTCTCCGCGAACGCACGCCTTGCAAGGCCAGGAGAGAGAGCAATGAACCTGGGTTGGCTTCAGACCAGCTTCGCCGTCGCCGATGTGGCGCGGACGAGCGCGTTCTACGAGGCGCTCGGCCTGCAAGTCGTCGAGACAAACGACGTGGGGAAGAGCCGGACGCTCGAAGCGGGCGATTGTCGCATCGCCCTCTACCAGGGCGTCCTCGATCCTTCCGAGGCGCAGCTGATCTTCTGGCAGGGTGACGTCGAGGGATGCGCGCGCAAGCTTATCGAGGCGGGCGCCCAGATAGTCCGGCAGGGTGGGCGACTGGCTGAGCACGATCGCAGCGACGGCCTCGTCCAGCTGCCGGATGGCGCCGTCTCGATCATGACGCGCGACCCTGACGGGCAGCTGATCTACCTGATCCGCGAGCCTGGCGTGACACGGGCCTGGCCGCCGGCATCGGGCTCGAGTCTGGACCGCGGCTTCTGCCAGGTCAGCTTGCCGGTGAAGGATCCCGATCGCACCGCCGCCTTCTACGAGCTGCTGGGCTTTCGCCGGCGGCCGGACGACGACCCCCGCGTGGCGCCGCTGACCAACGGCGAGTGCCGGATATGCCTCTACCAGGGCTATCTCGACCCGGACGAGCTGCAGCTGAACTTCTGGCAGGGCGACATCGACGCGGTGGCGGCGACAGCGCGGCGCGAGGGCCTGCGCTTCTATCGCGAGCCGGGGCGCGACGACGCGGGCGCGGGGTTCATGCTGATCGATCCGGACGGGCGTCCGGTGTTCTTCATCAACATGGCCAAGTACTCAGCGACCGACTTCATTTCCGCCGCTGGCGAGATGTTGGCCTGAACGCCGAAACACCGCTCTGCGAATCAGGAATTGGGCCAGACACCATCTCTTGAATCCCCTCCGAAATCGCCTTGACGACTTGCCTTGACGGGAATTTGATGTCCAAACAAGGAATTAGGGAGAATTCCCGGTGTGGCGGATCACTTTGGGCGCGCTCGCGCTGGCAACGTGTCTGGCCGCTTCAGCACGCGCTCAGGATGGGTTTGCGGTGCAAAGTCCGCAGGTCCTGGCTCAGCGGCTGTCGTATGCCATGCCTAAGCCGTTCGAGTATGATTCAGCTTCGACAGGCCAGAGGCAGATGACGGCGAGCGAGGCGCGAGCCAAAGGTCTGGCGGACGCTCCAGCTCTCCTGAAAACGGCCGGGATCGACTGTCAGCTGGCCGACGCCCGGTTCATTGGCGAGGCTGCAAACGCCCGATCCAAATCGAAGGAAGATTTCTATGAGGTCGCTTGCGCGGGCAGCGAGGGCTTCATTATTGCAAAAGCATCGCCGAGCGAAGTATCAGCCGCCACGTGCCTTGAGATGGTACACCCAGTTCGCCACCGCAAACCGAATTTCCTGCAATGTTCATTGCCAGGGAACGCCGATCCTAAACTTGGACTGGCCCCGTATATTTCCGAAACCCGCACGGATTGCACGCCGTCCGACGCTCGTTTCATAGGCTACAACGCCACGCAGACGGTCTTCGAAGTCGCCTGCCGTGCAGGCGCTGGATACATACTGATCACCGCCGCGCCGCCGCGGCTTGATAACGCCATAGAAGCGGAGCCATGCATCGCAATGCCTGCCAACGGCGCCCTCGAGTGCAAGCTTACGACAAGCAAGGACGAGGTGGCGGTTGTCGACCAGCTTGAAGTGAAGTCCGGCAAGATCTGCGAAATCAAGGCTCGAGCCTATCTCGGCTCCTCGGACGGCGCG
>DATHPX010000068.1:0-10730 GCA_035483335.1 Caulobacteraceae bacterium
GCAAGCGCGTCCGCCGCCACGCGCATCCAGCGCTCCAGGTCAGAGATCCAATAGATCGCGCCCCACGAGGCGAACACGACATCGAACCCGGTAAGGTTCGCCGGCGGGTCGAGCACGTCGCAGACGATGAAGGTCGCCGCGATCCCCGCTTCCGTCGCCAGGGCCCGCGCCTGGTCGATCGCCGCTATCGAGAAGTCGAGCCCGGTGACGCTCGCGCCCATGCGCGCCAGCGACAGGGTGTCGAGGCCGAAGTGGCACTGCAGGTGCAGACGCTTGCCGGCGACCTCACCGATCGCGTCGCGGACGACCGGATCCAGCACGATCTCGCCGCGTCGGAAGTCTTCGGTCCGGTACATGGGCGAGACGACATGGTGAGGCGTGACCTCGTTCCAGTGCGCCAAGGTGCCAGGGTCTATCGCCATTCATCGCGTCTAGCGCGGTTCGTTGGCGTGGGCCAAGCTGTGGAGCCAGTTACTCGACGGTCGGTATGAGGTGGCAGCGGTCAGGCGAAGGCAGCTCGCAGATAAGACCCCGGCGGTTCGTTCGGTGCGCCGGCGTCTCGCCGGCTCTTCTTTACGTACTCGACGTTTGTTGTAATCGTGCCGCCATACCAGCGGCCAACAAAGATAAATTCAAGAAGAAAAGAGCCGGCGAGACGCCGGCGCACCAGCCGATGCGCACATGACCTACGATCCCGATCTCTTCAGAGGCGCGGCGGCCTTCTACGATCGGTACCGAGCGCCGTACGCCGTGGCGGCCATCGAGTTCGCCGTCGAGCGCCTGGGTCTCGCCCGCGCGTCCCGGATCATCGATCTTGGCTGCGGGCCAGGGACGCTCGCGCGTCGCCTCGCGCCACACGTAGCGGAGGTGATCGCGATGGACCCCGATCCCGACATGCTGGCCGAAGGGAGGCGGCTCGCGAGATCGGAAGGCATCGACAACATCACCTGGATGCAGGCCGGCTCGGCCGAGCTTGGCGGTCTCAAAGGCCCCTTCCGCGCCGCGGTGATGGGCCAATCCTTTCATTGGATGGATCGGGGCCAGGTGCTGGGCGACTTCCAGCGCCTCATCGAAGACGGCGGCGGGATCGCGCTGATCAATCCCGGCCGCCGTCGCCCCCAGGAATCCTGGGAGCCCATCTCCGAAGAGGTGGTCGAGCGCTACCTGGGGAAGCAGTCCCCGCATCCACAGCGCAACGCCGAGCCCCACCACGAGCCCGCGCTCCGCCGGTCGGCCTTCGAGATCACCGAGGATGTCGAGTTCAGCTCGACGATCACTCGCGACATCCCGTCCATCATCGGCTTCCTCTATTCGAGGTCCGACTCGACGCAGCGGCTCTTCGGGGAACGGCTAGACGCGTTCGAACATGACCTAGCGGCGGCGCTTCGGCGGGTCCGTCCCGACGGGGTTTTCCACGAGACGATCGAGACCGGCGTGACCGTCGCGATGAAGCGTGTGGGCTAGGTCGCCGACGGGTCGCCGTCGGGCCGCCGCGACTGCACGCTGAGCTCACGGTATCCGGTGGCGGGATCGGGGAGCCGGCGGAACTCGACCTCGTCCAATTCGCCGATCACCAGCTCTGCGGTGGTGTTCACGATACAGCCGCCGACGAGGTGGCCGCCGACGCAGGCGCCGTCGGCCCGAGCGAGGCTGATGTGGAGGTGGAGCCCGTCCAGAGACAGCGTGCCGGTCAGGGAGACGACTTCCATTGGCTCGTCGAACGACCTGAAGACCTCCGCTTCGCCGAAGGCGCCGGGCATCCGCAGGCGCGCGCGGGAGAGGCTGCCCACGCAGGAGAGGATGCAGCCGGCTCGAAGCGCGTGCTCCTTCGTGAGACGCGCCAGCGCCTCCTTCAGATCAGTCCCGGGCGTCAGGCGGATGGCGTGTACGCGCATGGCCCCAACTCATGCCATTGCGCCGGCGACGAATGAAGGGCGCGGCCTAACGCACGTCCTCCGGACACAGCTCGAGCAGGCGGGGGAGGTCGCGGACGGTGATTACGGCGTAGGCGAGGTCGAGGAGACCCTCGCGCCGGAGGACGTTGAGGTGACGGTTCAACGTCTGTCGCGAGACGCCGACCATCCCAGCCAGGTCCTCCTGGCGGATCTGCAGGACGCCCTGCCGATCGTGCGCCAGGCCGGCGAGCAGCATGGCGAGGCGCACGCGTGGGGGGTGGGCGACCGTCTGACCGATAAAGCTCAGGGCGACACGCTGATGCCAGCAGGCGAGAATGGCGAGGTCGCGGTAGAGCTCGGGCGCAGCGGCGACGGCGCGGGCGAAGGCGGCCATGGAGAGGTGGGCGACGCGGGCCGGCTCGATGGCGGTCGCGTCGGTGGGGCGCGGCAAACCGTCGATGGTCGAAAGCTCGCCAAACCAGGTCCCCGGCCGAAGGATCGGCGCCAGCAACTCAAGGCCGGCGGTGGGATAGCCCTTGAGCCGGACCTCGCCCTCGATCACGACCCATAGCCCGTTGGGCGGATCGCCGGCCCTGTAGAGGCGAGCTCCCGTCGCGACGGAACGGACCTCGACCTCCTTGAGCAGAAGCTTACGGCGCTCGAGAGGAATCTGGCCGAACCAGGCGTCGGTTTCGAGGATCGCCAGGTCGGTCGGGGTCACGCAAAAATCATCGCCGCCACTGGAAGATTGTCAACCTCGCGACATTCTTCCTTTCCCCGCTATGCGATGTCTCGCGCAAGGGCGCAGTATGGCCGCCGGGTGGAAAGCCTGTGCCCTGAAAGAGGTGCGAGATGGAAGCGGCAGCCGATCTGGTGATCCGGGGCGGGACGGTGTTCGACGGCTCCGGCGGCGAGCCGTTCGAGGCCGACGTCGCGGTGACAAATGGCAGGATCGCGGCCGTAGGCGTTTTCGCCGGGTCGGGACGCGAGGAGATCGATGCGCGGGGCCGCATGGTCACGCCGGGCTTCGTCGACGCGCACACCCACTACGACGGCCAGCTTATCTGGTCGGAGCGCCTGTCGCCCTCGTCGTCGCATGGGGTGACCACGGTGGCGACCGGCAACTGCGGCGTCGGTTTCGCGCCGTGCCGGCCCCAAGATCATACCCGGCTGATCAAGCTGCTCGAGGGCGTCGAAGACATGCCCGAGGTGGTGCTCGCCGACGGCCTCGCCTGGGACTGGGAGAGCTTCCCGGAATTCGTCCAGGCGGTGAAGCGGCGCCGGCACGATCTCGACTTTGCCCTGCAGCTTCCGCACTCGGCGCTGCGCATGTACGTCATGGGCGAACGGGCGATCGACCGGGCCGAAGCCACCCCAGATGAGATCGCGCAGATGCGCGTGCTGGCCCGCGAGGCCGTCGAGGCAGGCGCCTTCGGCTTCGGCACCTCGCGCAACATCTTCCACACCACGCTCGACGGCCAGATCATCCCTACAGCGCACAGCCCCGAGGCCGAGCTGACCGCGATCGCCGAAGGCGTGCGCGACGGCGGCGGCGGCGTGATCCAGGCGATCCTGAACGTCGAGACGCCGAGGCCTGACCTCGAGATGTTCCGCCGCGTGGCCGAGCGGAGCGGCTGTCCGCTATCGTTCACCCTGCTGCAGGTGGGCGGCGCCGACCCGGGAAGCTGGCGGGACCTGCTGGCGATGACGCGGGAGGCGCGCGCAGCCGGCGTGCCGGTCACCGGCCAGGTGTTCCCAAGGCCGGTGGGTGTGCTGCTCGGTCTCGACGCCTCCTATCACCCGTTTTCGGCGCACCCGACCTATTTGCGGATCGCCGAGCTGCCGCTGGCGGCGCGGGTGGCGGAGATGCGCAGGCCCGAGGTCCGCGCGGCCATCCTGGCCGACACGCCCGAGCCGCGCGGGATGCTGTTCTTCCGCCTCGCCCGCGCGTTCGACATCATCTACGCGCTCGGCGATCCACCCAACTACGAGCCGGACCGCTCGACGAGCATTGCGGCAATGGCGGGTGCACGTGGCGTCTCGGCGGACGAGATCGCCTACGACCTGCTGCTCGAGAAAGACGGCCACGCCCTGCTGCTGCAGACGATCGCCAACTACGCCGATCGCAACCTCGAGGCCGCGCGCGAGATGCTGGTCGATCCGGCGACCGTGCCGGCGCTGGGCGACGGCGGCGCTCACTACGGCATGATCTGCGATTCCACCTACACGACCTTCATGCTCGGATATTGGGGCCGCGACCGGAAGCAGGGCCGACTTCCCCTCCCCGAGATCGTCCGCGCGCTGACCGCCAAGCCGGCGGCCATGCTGGGCCTCGCCGACCGCGGGCGGATCGCGCCGGGACTGAAAGCCGATCTCAACGTGATCGACTTCGAACGCCTGACGCTGAAGGCGCCGAGAATGGTGCGCGACCTGCCCTCGGGCGGGCGGCGGCTGACTCAGGACGCGAGCGGCTATGTCGCCACTTTCGTCAGCGGCGAGGCGATCCAGCAGGATGGCGCGCCCACCGACGCGCGGCCCGGCCGCATGGTCGAGCGCTCCAGCCGCGCCGCGCCGGCGATGGCGGCCGAGTAGCGCAAGTCGACACCCAGCGAGAAGGCGCCTTGACCGTGAAGACACTGGCGCGCGGCGAGGAGTCGCCGGCAGCCCAAGCTCGGGATGGCGATCGCCAGCGGCCGCGCCTGGGACTGCCGACAAAGCTGGCGTACGGCCTGGGCTCGATGGCGTTCGGCGTGAAGGACGCCGGATTCCAGACCTTCCTGCTGCTCTTCTACAACCAGCTCGTGGGCCTTCCCTCGCTGTGGGTTTCCGGCGCCATCGCCCTGGCGCTGGTGGTCGACGCATGCGTCGATCCGATGGTGGGCCAGGTGTCCGACCACTGGCGCTCGCGCTGGGGCCGGCGCCACCCGTTCATGTACGCGGCGGCCCTGCCCCTCGCACTGTCCTATCTGCTGCTGTGGAATCCGCCGCACGCGTCCCACTCGTTCCTGTTCTTCTACCTGCTGACGACTGCGGTCGTCGTGCGCACCTTCATCACTTGCTACGAGATCCCCAGTTCCGCCCTCGTCGCCGAGCTGACGCAGAACTACGACGAGCGCACCGGCCTGCTGAGCTACCGATCCATCTTCGGCTACTTCGGCGGGCTGGGCATGGGCCTGCTGGCATACCTCGTCTTCCTTCGGCCGACGGCGGCCTATCCGCAGGGTCAGCTCAATCCGCACGGCTACTCCGCCTATGGCGTCACCTCGGCGGTGGTGATGTTCACGACGATCATCCTGTCGGCCGCTGGAACGCAGAGGTTCGTCCCCTTCCTCCACAGGCCCACCGAGGCGCCGAAGAAACTCTCGAAGTTCGTGCGCGAGATGTTCTCGACCCTCTCGCACCGGTCGTTCTTGATGACATTGGGCGCAGGATCGTTCGCCTCAATGGGCGGTGGCGTTCACGCCGCCCTGACGCTCTACTTCGCGACCTTCTTCTGGGAGCTGAGCAGCGCCCAGATCTCGTTGCTGGTGATCGACAGCTTCGTCGGGGCGGTGGCCGGCAGCCTCCTCGCGCCGTGGCTGGGACGCCAGATGGGCAAGAAGGCGGCGGCGTTAACCTCGCTCACCCTGACAATCCCTGCATCCCTCCTGCCATTCCTGCTGCGCTTCGGGGGGCTCTTCCCAGCCAACCATTCGCCCTGGTTGGTCCCGGCCCTCGTCGGGACCGTCGCGATCGGCAACACGCTCGGCATCACCACCGGAATCCTGATCTCGTCGATGATCGCCGACGTCGTGGAGGACAGCCAGCTCAGGACCGGCCGACGCTCCGAGGGCCTCTTCTTCGCGGCCTCGGCCTTCACCGGGAAGCTCGTATCGGCCAGCGGGCTCTTCTCTGCCGGACTGCTGCTGTGGCTGGTCGCCTTCCCGACCGCCGCGCGGCCTGGCCAGGTCGATCCCCACATCCTAACGCGTCTGGTGTGGACCTACATGCCGATCTTCGCCGGCCTGATGCTCGTCTCCGTAGGCTTCCTCGGCTTCTACGACATCAGCCGCCATCGACATGAGGAGAACCTGCGTCGCGCGTCGGAGGCCTCGGCGATCGCCGAGGCGGCGGCGGAGGCGGGAGCGCCGCGCATCCAGCCGGTGGCGGATTAGCGGATCGGCGAGCGCGCCAGCTTGGCGGAAGAAAGGCTATTGAGCCACGAACCTCACGAACGCACGAACGCACGATCAAATCCCGATGTGCGGACGACAATTTAGCGCGCCGAAGGCGCATTTATATTCTTTGTTCGTGTAGTTCGTGGCCCTTCTTCTGAAGCCGTCGACTTGTCACTCCGCTTCCAGAGCTGCAAGCTCGTTTTCCGGGAACAGGGCTTCGATGAAACCGAACTTCGTCATGTCCCTGATGCGCTGTGGGTAGAGCACGCCGTTGAGGTGATCGAACTCGTGCTGGAAGACCCGAGCGTGGAACCCCTTCGCTTCGCGCGTGAGCGCGCCGCCGTCCTCCAGCGTCCCGCCGTAGCGGACTCGGGTGGCGCGCGGGACCATGCCGCGCATGCCCGGGACGGACAGGCAGCCTTCCCAACCCTCCTCGGTCTCCTCCGTGAGCACCTCGAGCCAGGGGTTTATCAGGGTGGTGACCGGGACCGGCGGCGCGTCCGGGTAACGCGGGTTCGCGTCGAAGCCGAAGATCATCAGGCGCAGGTCGACGCCGATCTGCGGCGCCGCCAGGCCCACGCCGTTGGAGGCGTGCATGGTCTCGTACATGTCGGCGATGATCGCCTTCAGCGCAGGGTCGTCGATGTCCTCGACCGGCTTGGCCACGCGCAGAAGCCGGGGATCGCCCATCTTCAGGATCTCGCGGATCATCTTCGTCTCCTGCGCGCGCCGGATTCGTAGACCCTACCCCACAACCGGGCTGCGGCGCTGTCGCGTCCTGCGGGAGGAGATCCTGACACGCTTCCCCGAGATCAAGGTCGTCGAAGAGCCCTCTCGCGCGCCCACCAGCTTCATCCGCGGCTATAGCGAGATGAAGGTCGTCATCCCGTGGCGCGTCTGGTAGCGGCGTCTGAACGAAATCCCACAAGCAGGAAGGTTGCCCAGCGAGACCATGGCCAAGATCACCTACATCCAGCACAGCGGCGCTGAGCACGTCGTCGACGTCCAATCCGGCCTTACGGTCATGGAAGGCGCGGTGAAGAACAACGTCCCAGGCATCGACGCCGATTGCGGCGGCGCGGCCGCATGCGCCACCTGCCACGTCTATGTCGACGAGAGCTGGCTGGCGCAGACCGGCGGGCGCACGGCGATGGAGGAGTCGATGCTCGACTTCGCCGAGGCGGTCGAGCCGAACAGCCGCCTCTCCTGCCAGATCAAAGTCAGCGACGTGCTGGACGGCCTGGTCGTGAGGCTTCCCGAAAACCAGCACTGAGTCGCGGCCACGCCACGCTGGAAGGTTCCCCGGAGCGCCGGCGCCCACAGTCAAGGCTGACGCCGGAAGCGATCTCTCTGTATCTTCCCGGGTGATCGCATCGATTGCCGAGGGATGGAACGGATGGTCGCCCCTTCAAGAAGTTACGTGACGCTCCTGGCGCTCGCCGCTGCTGCGCTTGCGCTCTCCACTTCGGTCGGTGCGAAGCCTGCGCCGGTGGCGCCCGACGCCAAGTCCTTCACCCTGGGCGCCCTGAAGGTCTTCGCCCTTCGCGACGCCGATAACGTCGTGGACAACGACAGCAAGGTCTTTGGCGTCGGCCACAGCCCCGCCGAGGTCGCCGCGGTGCTGCGCAAGGCCGGTGCGCCGGAAACCCCGATAACGATCTCGGTCGACGCCCTGCTTGTGGAGGGTGGCGGCCGGGTGATGCTGTTCGACACCGGCCTTGGTCCTCGCGTCCACGGGGTCCTGATCGAGAGCCTGGCTCGCGCCGGCCTCCGCCCCGCGGAGGTCACCGACATCTTCATCACCCATTCGCACGGCGATCACGTCGGCGGGCTCGTCGGCCCGTCCGGAGGCCCGGCATTCCCGCACGCCGTCGTCCACATGTCCGCGCGCGAGTGGGCCTTCATGAAGAGCCAGCCCCAGAACGCCGCCCTCGTCCAGGCGATCTCCGCCCAGGTGAAGGCCTTCGAGCCCGGGGGCGATCTCGCGCCCGGTGTCAGGGCGGTGGCGCTCTACGGCCATACGCCCGGTCACGTCGGCTACCAGATCAGCTCGGGCGGCGCGCGCCTGCTGGACTTCGGCGACGCCGCGCACAGCTCCATCGTCTCGCTGGCGAAGCCCGACTGGAGCATCGGGTACGACAATGACGATGCGCAGGGGAAGGCGACCCGCAAGGCCACGCTCGCGGATCTGGCCCACAGCGGTGAGCTCGCGTTCGGGCCGCACATGCCCTTCCCAGGCGTCGGCCACGTCGTCGCCTCCGGCGACGGCTACGTGTGGAAGCCGTCGCTCCCTTGAGCCTCGCGAGGGATAGCGCCGTGGAGCCCGAGGCGGCGATCGCCGAAGGCTTCGAGAGGGTCGGCTGCACGGGATTTCTTCACGCCATCGAGGTGACGGGCGGCGCCGAGATCTGCGTCGGCGCTGACGAGCCCGTCGTGTTGGCCTCGGTGTTCAAGATCCTGGTCGCGTTCGAGTTCTTCGATCAGGCCCATTCGGGCGTGCTGGACCCAGCGCGATCTCTGCGGATCACGCCACAAATGCGCACCGCCGGCCCAACGGGGATCTCCATGTTCGAGGATCCGGTGGAGATCTCGCTGCGCGATCTCTGCCGGCTGATGATAAGCATCAGCGACAACACGGCAACGGACGTGCTTCTCGCCGAGGTGACCTTGGGCCGGGTGAACGCCCGCGCCCGCGCCTGCGGTTGCCCCCTCACCGTCGTGGAGAGCGACCTGCGGACGCTGATCGACGGCATCGGCGCCGACCTCGGCTTTGTCGACTATGCGCAACTCCTGGAGGCCCAGTCCGGCGCGCTGGGACCGGAAGCCCGCGAACGGGGCCACGACGCCGTGCGGATCGACGCCTGCGCCGCATTGGACCCGACCCGGACCACCCGGTCCACGCCGCGCGAAATGAGCCGCCTGCTGACGGCGATCTGGAAGGACGAGGCGGCGAGCCCACAGGCCTGCGCCGACCTGCGCGCGCTGATGGCGCAACAGGTGAGCAGCCGCCTCGCCCGCGCTCTGCCCGACCAGGCAACGATCGCCGCCAAGACGGGCAGCCTGCTGGGCCGCGTCCGCAACGAGGTCGGCGTGATCACCCATGCGGATGGCCGCGCCTTCGCCGTCTCGGTCTTCACCCGCGCGCATCGGCCGTTCGAGGGCGTTGCACGGATCGAGGCGGAGATGGCCGCGGCTGCGGCGTCTGCAATCGAGTCGCTACGCCGCGGACAAAGTTGACACCGCCAGCGCTAGGACGACAGGCCCAACGGTATTCTCTGATGTACCTGCGAGCGCCCAGCCATGACGGCGGATGCGAGGATCACGATGGAAGCTTCACGGGCGGGCGGGGGACGCGCTTCGCTGGATCGCCGCACCTTCCTCGCCGCGAGCACGGCCACGCTCGTTGCGAGCGGTGCGCGGGGAGCGCCCGAGCCTTCAACCGCCGGGCTCTATGACGCCGCCCTCGAGGGGCTGCTGCGGCGCTCGCCCGAGACGGCGACGTCCTATGGCTTCGACACAGGGCCCCGTGCATTTCTGAAGCGGGAGCTGGACGACCGTTCGCCCGCAAATCGACTCGGCCTCTACAAGCCGATCGTCGACCTGGCGCCGGCTCTCGAGCGGGCCAGCGCGCGCGAAGGCTCGCGCGACGAGATCTTCCGCGCCACGGCGCTCTGGCTGGCGCAGGGCGTCAGCCCGTTCGCGGGTTTCCGGTACGGGGCGATGAGCGTCGACGCCTATCCCGTCCCCTACGTCGTCAGCCAGACCGAGGGCGCCTACCAGGTCCTGCCGGACTTCCTCGACACCCAGCATGTGATCGCCGAGCGCGCCGACGCCGAGGCCTATCTCGACCGCCTGGCGGCGTTCGGTCCCGCGATGGACCAGCAGACCGAGAAGATGCGGCTCGGCGCGGCGGCCGGAGCGGCGCCGCCGGACTTCCTGCTCGATCGGACGATCAGCCAGCTTCAGAGCTTCCAGACGGCCCAGCGTGGGCCCAGCGCATCGCTCGTCACGTCGCTCGTTCGACGCACGCGCGACAAGGGGATCGCCGGTGACTGGGAGCCGAAGGCGCAACAACTGGTCGACGGCCCGATCGCGGCGGCGGCGGCCCGCCAACTCGCCCTGTTACAGCGGCTGCGTCCGGGCGCGAGGCAGGCGGCGGGCGTGGACGCGCTGCCCGACGGCGGCGCGTATTACGAAGCCTGCCTCAAGTTTCACACCACGACCGGCCTCACCCCGGACGCTGTCCACCAACTGGGCATCGAGGAAGCTGCACGAGTCTCCGACCGCGCCAGGCAGATCCTCTCGACACACGGCCTGGGCGGCGTGAGCGTCGGCGAAGGGATGGCGCAGCTGTCGAAGGACCCGGTGCAGCTTTTCCCCGATGACGAAGCCGGTCGCGCGCAGGTTCTGGCCTTCGTCCGCGCCAGGCTGGACGACATGCAGAAGCGGCTGCCCCGCGCCTTCTCTCACCTGCCGAGAACGCCGCTGGACGTCCGCCGCGTGCCCCCGGCGATCGAGCTGGGCGCGCCGGGCGCCTACGAGCAGTCAGGCGCGGTCGATGGTTCGCGGCCGGCGGCGATCTACTTCAACCTGCACACGACGGCCGACTGGCCGCGGTGGACCATCGCCACGACGGCCTATCACGAAGGCGATCCGGGACATCACCTGCAGGGCTCCC
>DATHPX010000069.1:0-37060 GCA_035483335.1 Caulobacteraceae bacterium
CGATTGCTTTACGCGGCGCGAAGGGGGCAGTCTTTGCGGCAGACCGACAAGGAGGAACCCTCGTGAGCGAAGCCTGGATCATCGACGCCTGCCGCACGCCGCGGGGGATCGGCAAGCTCGGCAAAGGGGCCCTGGCCGAAATCCATCCCCAGCAGCTCGGCTCGACCGTCCTGCGCGCCCTGGCCGAGCGCAACAGGATCGAGACCGCGGACGTCGACGATGTGATCTGGGGTACGAGCGCACAGGTTGGGCTGCAGGGGCGGGATCTTGGCCGCATGTCGGCTCTGGACGCCGGCTATGACATGAGGAGCAGCGGCGTCACGCTCGACCGCTTCTGCGGCTCGGGGATCACGACGGTGAACTTCGCGGCCTCGACGATCATGGCCGGCATGTCCGACCTCGTCGTGGCGGGTGGGTGCGAGATGATGAGCGGCAAGGACCGGCCGACGCCGGCGCCGGGGACCTCCCCGGTGTTCGACAACGGCAACATGCGCCTGCGCGAGCGCCATCCGCAGACCCAGCAGGGCGTCTGCGCCGACGCCATCGCCACGATGGAGGGGATCACCCGGGAAGATGTCGACAAGCTGGCGGTGGAGAGCCAGCGCCGCGCCGCGATCGCCATCGCCGAAGGCCGCTTCGAAAAGAGCCTGATCCCGGTCCATCACGAGGATGGGACGCTGGCCCTCGACCGGGAGGAGTATCCGCGCCCGCAGACCACCCTGGAGGGGCTGGCGGCGCTGAAGCCCTCCTTCGCGGCCATGGCCGATGTTCCGGTCGACGCCAGCGGCGTCACCTTCAAGGGCCTGGTGCTGCAGAAGTATCCGGGGTTGGACATCCAGTATGTCCACCATGCCGGCAATTCCTCCGGCGTGGTCGACGGCTCGGCCGCCCTGCTGCTGGCCTCGCCCGACTATGCCAGGAGCCATGGGCTCGAGCCGCGCGCCCGGGTGGTGGCCATGGCCAACCAGGGCGACTGCCCCACGCTGATGCTCAACGCGCCGGTCAATGCGATCCGCAAGGTGCTGGACAAGGCGGGGCTGACCGTCGACGATATCGACCTCTTCGAGATCAACGAGGCCTTCGCGGTCGTGGTCGAGCGGACCGTCCGCCACCTCGGGCTCGACCGGGAAAAGGTCAACGTGAACGGCGGAGCCATCGCGCTGGGCCATCCCATCGGCGCAACCGGCTCGATGCTGATCGGAACCATGGTCGACGAGCTCGAGCGCCAGGGCCTCAAGCGCGGCCTCGTCACCATGTGCGCCGGCGGCGGCATGGCCCCAGCGATCATCGTCGAGCGGATGTAGCGGCGCCGGGTTGACGGCCGGTCGGCGCTTAGGCTGTTGGGGCGCATGCCACGCCGGATCCTGCTCGTTCGCCACTGCCAGTCTCAGGCGAACGCCGCCGGGCGCCTTGAGGGCAGGGGCGATTCTCCGCTGAGCGAGGCCGGGCACGAGCAGGCCAGGCGCGTCGCGGCCTTCATCGCGGCTCAGGACATCGGCCCCGCGACACTGATCGCCAGCCCCCAATCCCGCGCCCGCGCCACGGCCGAGGCGATCGCCGCCCTGTGCGGCTGGACCCCATCGCACGACCATCGCATCCGCGAGGGCGAACTCGGCTGGATGGAGGACATGTCCTACGCCGACGTGGGCAAGCATATGGCCCAGAACCGACTGACCGTGCTGGACGTCAGCGTGCACGGCGGGGAGAGCCGCGACGCCGTTGCCGAGCGCTGCTGGGAAGCCTTGAGCGAGGCGCTGGCCGTAACCGAGGGTCCGCTGATCGCCGTCACGCACGGCTACGCCATCCATGCCCTCGTCGAGCAGCGGTTCGGCCACGCGCTTGGCCTGGCCCATATCGCCAACGGCGACGTCATCGAGGTCTGGCTAGAGGGCGACGCCGTGACAGGCCCTCCGACGCGCCATTCGCTGGGCTGACGAACGCCATAGAAGGGAGTCCCTCCCCTTCTGGGGAGGGTGGTCGAGCGAAGCGAGACCGGGTGGGGAGTCTGGGTCATCCCGCACCCCCGGTGTCTCTCCCCAGGGTTCCCCACCCGTCGCGCCTGCGGCGCGCCACCCTCCCCATAAAGGGGAGGGACCGGGCTTCGGGAAGGGAGCGCCGCTACAGCGAGCGCTTGACCTCTTCGACGGTGAAGCACTCGATGTGGTCGCCGACCTGGATGTCCTGGAAGCCGGCGAACTCCATGCCGCACTCGAAGCCGTTGGCGACCTCGGCCACTTCGTCCTTGAACCGCTTGAGGGTGCGAAGCGTGCCCAGTTCGAGGACGACGATGTCGTTACGAATGATCCGTACGCGGGCCCCGCGGCGCACCACGCCCTCGCGGACGCGGCAGCCGGCGACCTTGCCGACCTTGGTGATGTCGAACACCTGCAGCACCTCGGCGAAGCCGAGGAAGCTCTCCCGCTGGATCGGGGCCAGCATGCCCGAGAGCACGCCTTTGATGTCGTCGATCAGGTCGTAGATGATCGCGTAGTAGCGGATCTCCACGCCCTCGTGCTCGGCCAGGGCGCGCGCCTGCTTGGAGGCGCGGACGTTGAAGCCGATGATCGGCGCATTGGCGCCCTTGGCCAGCATCACGTCGCTCTCGTTGATGGCGCCGGCGCCCGAGAGGATGAACCGTGCACGGACCTCGTCCGTGCCCAGCTTGTCGAGCGAGCCGACGATCGCCTCGGCCGAGCCCTGGGTGTCCGCCTTGATCAGGATCGGCAGCTCGCTGACCTTCTTGTCGGCCAGCTTGG
The DNA here is from genome assembly GCA_035483335.1 of Caulobacteraceae bacterium. Classification (GTDB taxonomy): domain Bacteria; phylum Pseudomonadota; class Alphaproteobacteria; order Caulobacterales; family Caulobacteraceae; genus Acaudatibacter. The sequence continues at coordinate 2,757 of DATHPX010000069.1, forward strand.
CCATCATGTCGGCCAGGGTCGGCGCCGCGCCCACCGGCGTGAGGCTGCGCTCGCGCTTGAGACGGATGCGGTAGTCGGTCAGCTCGCGGGCGCGCGCGTCGTTTTCGACCACGGCGAAAGGTTCGCCGGGATCGGCGGCGCCGTCGAGGCCCAGGATCACCACCGGGGTGGAGGGGCCCGCGGTCGGAACCTGTTCTTCGCGCTCGTTGAGCAGGGCCCGCACGCGGCCGGAGGCGGCGCCGGCCACGACGATGTCGCCGCGCTTGAGGGTGCCGCGCTTGACCAGGACCGTGGCCACGGCGCCGCGGCCGCGGTCGATCTGGCTTTCGATGACCACGCCCTCGGCGGTGCGATCGGGATTGGCGCGCAGGTCCATCACCTCGGCCTGAAGCAGGATAGCTTCGAGCAGGTCGTCGAGGCCCAGCTTCTCGAGCGCGGAGACCTCGATCATCTGGGTCTCGCCGCCGAGGCTCTCGGCGACGATCTCGTGTTGCAGCAGCTCGTTGATGACGCGGGTCGGGTTGGCGTCGGGTTTGTCGATCTTGTTGATCGCCACGATGATCGGCGTGCCCGCCGCCTTGGCGTGGGAGATCGCCTCCACCGTCTGGGGCATGACGCCGTCGTCGGCGGCCACAACCAGCACCACGATGTCTGTCAGGTTCGCGCCGCGCGCGCGCATGGCGCTGAAAGCGGCGTGGCCGGGGGTGTCGAGGAAGGTGACGCGATCGCCGCTTGGCAACTGCACCTGATAGGCGCCGATGTGCTGGGTGATGCCGCCGGCCTCGCCGGCCGCCACGTCGGTGGAGCGCAGGGCGTCCAAGAGGCTGGTCTTGCCGTGGTCGACGTGGCCCATGACGGTCACGACCGGAGGCCGCGGAACGGTCCCCTCCTCGTGGTCGTCCTCGGTCAGGAAGCCCGTCTCCACGTCGCTCTCGGACACGCGGCGGACCGTCAGGCCGAATTCGGCGGCCACCAGTTCGGCCATGTCGCTGTCGATCACGTCGTTGATCTTCAGCATCAGGCCCGAGCGGACCAGGAACTTGATCACCTCAACGCCGCGCACGGCCATGCGGTTGGCCAGCTCCTGGACGGTGATGATGTCCGGGATCACGACCTCGCGGGCGGAGCGGGCCTGTTCGGTGGCGCCGCCCTTGCGCTTTTCGCGCTCACGCTCGCGCGCCCGGCGGACCGAGGCGAGGGAGCGCATGCGCTCCACCGCGCCCTCGTCGTCTCCGGCGACGGCCTGGATGGTCAGGCGGCCTTCACGGCGCTTGGGTTCGCCCTTGGTGCGCGAGACCGCCGTGCCGCGTGCGGCCGTTCGGCCGCGGGCCGCGGACCCGCTCTCGTCGTCGAAGTCGGGGCGACGGTCCAGGGTTGCGGCGCCGGGACGCGGCGCCTGGCGCGCCGCGCGCTGGACTTCCGGCCCGCTCGGCGCGGACGAAGGCGGCGGACGCGGGCCGCCGGGGCGAGGGCCGCCGGTGCGCGGTCCACCCTCGCGCGGGGGCCGCGCGGGCGCGATCGCGGAATAGCGGACGGTCTGAGGGCGCTGCGCGTCGGACCGCCCATCGGGGCGATCGTTGCGCGGTCCGCGTGCGTCATCACGCGGGCCGCGCGTGTCATCACGCGGGCCGCGCGTGTCGTCGCGGGGGGGACGGGCTTGATCCGGACGCGCGACACGCTGGTTGAAGGCGACGCCCTGGGTGGGCGCCGGCCGGTAGGTGGTCGTCGTGGGTCGGTCGTCGCGACGGTCGCGGCTCGGCTCGTAGGTCCGGGTCTGGCCGGGCGCGGTGGGGCGCGAGGCCTCGCCGGAGCGCTGCGGCGGCGGGCCCTGGCGCTGGCCCTCATGGCGCTGACCCTCGTGCCGCTGACCCTGGCCGTGGTTCGGAGGCGTACGGGCCTGGTCGGGGCGAGATTGGTTGTAGGCCGGGCGGGCCGGCGCTTCGGCAGGCCGGGCGGAGGGAGCCGCAGGGCGCTGAGGCTCAGGGGCGCGCGCCACTGTCGCGGGGGCGTCGGCGGGCTGCGGCTGCGGGGCCGGAGCGGCGGCGGCCGGCGCCGGCTCGGCCGGCTCGGCGGACGGCGCCGGCGCGGCGACAGGCGCGGCCTCGGCGGCTGCCTGCTGCTGGGCCGCGCGCTGGGCTTCGGCCGCCGCGGCGGCCGCGCGGGCGGCTTCGGCGCGCTGGGCGGCGGCCTGGGCTTCGGCTCGGGAGCGTTCGGCCTGCTCGGTGGCGACGCGTTCCTGCGAGGCGCGCGTGGCCTCCTCGATCACCCGCTGGCGAGCGCGGCGCTCGTCGTCAGAAAGCTGGCGCTGGGGACCGGCCTGGGGCGCAGGTCCGCCGGAGGCCGCCGGAGCGGGACGCGGGGCAGGCGCCGGCGGGCGCGTCTCGACGGGAGGACGGCGTTCAGGGACGCTGGCGGCTGGGGCGTCCACGCGCCGGCGCTTCGTCTCCACAACCACGGTCTTGGACCGGCCATGGCTGAAGCTTTGCTTCACCATGCCGGAGCTCACGGCCCCGCCGGTGCGGGGCTTGAGGGTCAGCGGCGCCCGCGATCCGGGCGCCCCGGAACCGGCCGGCCTGTTGTTATCGTTCTCGTCCGTCATGCGCTCGCTTGATCAAACACCTCCGGGACGGAGAACCGCCCCGGCGTCTACTTGTGAACTCGTCCGATGGCCGGGCGTGGCCCGGTCTCCTCGTCAAGGCCCGGGAGACAGCCACGTCTCGGGGAACAGGGGGCGAAACCCCGCCAGGCGATCGATGTCGACCACCCAGCGTTCCGTGCTCCGCCCGGCAAGGAGCGCGGTGTGTACCACATTCTCCAGGCCCAAGGCCAAACCCATTTCGGCCTGCGAGAAGACCCCGACTATCGTCACCGGCTGAGGCGAATTGCGCACCAGAGCCAACACCTTGCGGCGGCCATCCGAAGCTCCGTCGAAGGCCTCGACGAGGAACCGGACCCTACCCGTGGCCAAGGCTTCGCGCACTGCCTCGAATCCGCAGGTAAGCGCGCCGGCCTTCCGCGCAAGACCCAGGCCGGACAGGAGTCGGTTGCGAAGTAGAGATTCCACGTGATCCGCCAGATCCGCCGCCGCGAGGAGCTTGGCTTTGGCCGAACGGGAAAACAGATTCTTCTTCGCCGCAGTCGCGACCGCCTCACGTGTCGCCGCGGTCCACATGCCGCGGCCGGGGAGCTTGCGGGCGAGATCGGGGATCACTTGGCCGTCTGGCCCGGCGACGAAACGGATCAGCCGATCCTCCTCCATCACCTCGCCCGAGACGATGTCGCGGCGCTGGCGCGAGGCCTCGGCGTGGGTGGCGGGGGGTGGTGGTCCCTCCCCTTCGTGGGGAGGGTGGTCGAGCGGAGCGAGACCGGGTGGGGAAGTCTGGATCATCCTCGGCGCCTCGTTCCTTCCTCGCCTATCCCTCCCCTTCTGGGGAGGGTGTCGCGCCGGAGGCGCGATGGGTGGGGAAGTCTGGATCATCCGCGGCGTCGGTGTCCTTCCCCAGACTCCCCCACCCGTCGCCTCGCTTCGCTCGGCGCCACCCTCCCCGGAAGGGGAGGGATGGGACTTAGCTACGATTCCCCTCGCCGAACACCGCGGCGGCTTCGTCGTAAGGTTCGGGTTCGGCTTCGAATTCGCCTTCGGCCTCTTCCTCGGGCGGCGCTTCGATCCAGCCGACGGCGACGCGGGCGCGCATGATCATGCGCTCGGCGTCCTCGGGGGACAGCTCCATGGATTCGAGGATCCCCGGCTCGCGCACGCGCTCGCCGTTCTTGGTCTCGTAGTAGCCGCGGATGTCGTCCGGGACGAGGCCGGCAAGGTCCTCCACCGTCTTCACCTCGTGCTCGCCAAAGGCGACCGTCATGGGAAGGGTGACACCCTCGACCTCGAGCACGGCGTCCTCGACGCCCAGCTCGCGGCGCTTCGCGTCGTACTCGGCCGCCTCCTTGTCGAGGTAGTCGCGGGCGCGGGCCTGAAGTTCTTCGGCGGTGTCTTCGTCGAAGCCCTCGATGCTGGCGATCTCGCCCGGATCGACATAGGCGACGTCCTCGACCGAGGCGAAGCCCTCGGTGACCAGCAGCTGGGCGATCACCTCGTCGACGTCCAGGGCTTCCTGGAACATCGTCGTGCGCTCGGCGAACTCGCGCTGGCGGCGCTCGCTCTCCTGGCTCTCGGTCATGATGTCGATCTGCCAGCCGGTCAGCTGGCTGGCGAGGCGCACGTTCTGGCCGCGCCGGCCGATGGCCAGCGACAGCTGCTCGTCGGGCACCACGACCTCCACCCGCTCGTCCTCTTCGTCCATCACCACCTTGGTGACTTCGGCGGGCGCGAGGGCGTTGACGAGGAAGGTCGCCTCGTCCGGGTTCCACTGAATGATGTCGATCTTCTCGCCCTGCAGCTCGGCGACCACCGCCTGCACGCGGCTGCCGCGCATGCCTACGCATGCGCCCACCGGGTCGATCGAGCTGTCGTTGGACACCACCGCCATCTTGGCGCGGCTGCCTGGATCGCGCGCGACCCGGGGTCGCGGGCCACGGCCCGGATCTCGATCACCCCGTCATAGACTTCCGGCACTTCCTGGGCGAACAGCTTGGCCATGAAGCCGCCGTGGGCGCGCGAGAGCATGATCTGCGGGCCCTTTGTCTCGCGGCGGACGTCGTAGATGTAGGCGCGCACGCGATCGCCGACCTGGAAGGTCTCGCGCGGAATCGACTGGTCGCGGCGCATGATGCCCTCGCCGCGGCCCAGGTCGACAATGACGTTGCCGTACTCGACCCGCTTGGCCACGCCGTTGACGATCTCGCCGACGCGGTCCTTGAACTCCTCGTACTGGCGCTCGCGCTCGGCCTCGCGAACCTTCCCCATGACGACCTGGCGGGCCATCTGGGTCTGCACGCGGCCGAAGTCGAACGGCGGCAGGATCTCGGTATAGGTCTTGCCGATCACGGCGTCCTTGTCGGTCTTCAGCGCGTCCGAGAGGCGCCGCTGGGCGTAGTCGTTGAAGGTCTCGGCGCCTTCCTCGCCCTCGACCGCGCCCGCGCCGAAGTCGTCGTCGACTACGGTCACCACCCGGGTGATGGTCGTCTCGCCGGTCTTGGGATCCATTTTGACCCGGATGTCGTGCTCGGCGCCGTAGCGAGTGCGGGCGGCTTTCTGGATCGCCTCCTCGATCGCCTCGATGACGATCTCGCGCTCGATCGACTTCTCGCGCGCCACGGCTTCGGCGATCAGGAGCAGCTCCTGACGGTTTGCGGATATCCCGCTGATGGTGGTCATGGTCCTTCCTCTTCGTCGTGCGGAGCACCGGCGTCTGTTCCGCCGTGCTCATGTCTGTTTTCCTGTTCGAGCCGCGCGGCCCTGGCCTCAGCGCCCCGCTTGAGCAGGGCGTCGGTGATGACGAGCTTGGCCTCGATCAGCCAGTCGAAGGGCAGCAGAGCCGTCTCGGCCTCGCCCTCGAGGTTGATCGCGACGTTCTGGCCGTCGAGGCCGGCGAGCTCGCCGCGGAAACGCTTGCGGCCTTCGGCGAGCCGGTCGATCTCCAGACGGGCCTCGTAGCCTTCGTAGGTCTCGAAGTCCTTGAGCCGCGTCAGGGGGCGGTCGATCCCGGGGCTGGACACCTCGAGCAGATATTCGCCAGAGATCGGATCGGCCGCGTCCAGCACCTGCGAGAGGGCGCGGGCGAGGCGCGCGCAGTCCTCGACCAGCATGGTTCCGTCGCTCTGTTCAGCCATCACCTGCAGGCGTCGTCCGCTTGCGTTTCCGCCCATCAGTCGCAGGCGGACGATCTCGAAGCCCGCGGCGTCGGCCACGGGGTCGAGCAGCTCCAGCAGCTTCTGGTCTTCGGCGGTCTTGCCGCGCAGCACAGACGGTTCCCTCGGTGAGGACGACGCCGGACGGCCAAACAAAAAGCGGCGGGCCTTGCGGGCCGCCGCTCGAAAGCGCCATCCAGCGCCATCGGACGATGTGAGGGAGGATATAGGCCCTTTCCCGCCGCCTGTCAGCCCCCTGGCCTTGCCCGCACCGCGTCATTTCAAATATGGCGCAAAAGCGGCATTAACCTGACAAAGCGTGACCGTAAAAGATAGCCCGCACTTACGTGCAGTCAGGGGAAAATAGGAAAACAAAATGAAGAGGATACTGGTTGCGGCCATGGCGGCCGTGTGCGGGACGACGACGGCGTCGGCCCACGCGTCGCTCCCGGGCCTGACGCTGTTCGATCAGGCTGATTGGGCGGGGTTCGGGTCGACCTACTCCAAAAACGAGGCCTTCACCGAATCCTTCAAGGCCACGGCGAACGAAACCACTCTGGCGTTCTACGGATATGACGTGTCCGGGAGCGACGACCCCGTGGATATCAGCATGACGCCCGCCGCCGGGGGAGCCAATCTTCTGGGCTCGACCTGGAGCTTCACGCCGGCAGCCTCGGGTTCGGCTTCGCTGCAGTTTTACGACGGGTGGGGCACGGGCACGAACGGACTCGCCTTTGGCGGCTATACGCCCGGCGACTTCGACGAATATTATCAGACCGTCGCCACGACCATCGGCCAGAAATACGCCGTCGGCTTCTTCCTGGAGGGTTTCGGCTCGCCGGCGGAGTTCGTCGTAACGGTCAATCCCGGCGCCGCCGTGCCCGAGCCGGCGACCTGGACCCTCGCCCTCATCGGCTTCGGCGCCGCCGGCGCCGCCCTGCGCACCCGACGCCGGACGTCGGTCGTCGCGTGACGGTGGGGGAGGAGGATCCTCCCCCTGGGGCGAAGTGGAATGGGGGAGGGGGGCGGGATCGCAAAGCGTTTCAGCTACGAACGGCGCCAGAGGCCGTAACCTGCGTCCGAGCCGCGGCCGCCCCCTCCACCGCTTCGCGGTCCCCCTCCCCCGCGCAAGCGCGGAGGAGGACCCACTCCCCCCTTCACGCCAGCCACACCATCATCCGCGTGTGGGCGGCTTCGCCGCGGGCGAGGGAGAAGCGCCAGCGGGTTTCGCCGGTGTAGAGGAAGCCGGCCTTGATCAGGACGCGGCCTGACGCCTCGTTGTCGGCGAAGTGGCCGGACATCAGGAACCGACGGCTCCAGGTCTGGGCGGCCCAGTCGACCGCGCCACGCACGGCCTCGGTCATCAGGCCGCGGCCCCAGTAGGGGCGGCCCAGCCAGTAGCCGATCTCGCAGTCGCCCTGGTCATTGGCGTGGAAGCCCACGAGGCCGATCACGCCCTCGCCCTTGGCCTCGATGGCGAAGAGGGCCTCCTCGTCCGGATGCATCGCCTCGACCCGCTCGAGGAAGGTGCGCGCCTGGTCGAGACCATAGGGATGGGGAATGCCCGTGGTCATACGGGCGACGTCGAGGTCGTTGGCGTACCATGCGATTTCCGGCGCGTCGGCGGGACGCGGGAAGCGCAGCATCAGTCTTGGGGTGCTCAGAACCGGCCGAGCGGCTTCCAAGGCGGTCATCAGGCCCTCCGGGCCCAGGCCGGCCTCGCCTTTCCTTAAGGAGGAGCCTGGGCGTCGCGCGGGCGGTAGGTCCGATCCGGGGCGCCCGCGCTCAAGGCTGGTCCGGATCGCTGGTCTCTCAGCGATCCGGAAGACTTGGGGGTCTTACTGGATCGCTACTCGGCGGCGTGGGCCGCGGCCGGCTGGGCCGGCGTGACGTTGACGTAGGTTCGGTCACCCTTCTTGGTCGTAAACTTCACCGCGCCATCGACGGTCGCGAAGAGGGTGTGATCCCGGCCAATGCCGACGTTCTCGCCCGGCCACCACTTGGTGCCGCGCTGACGTACGAGGATGTTGCCCGCAAGGACGGCCTCGCCGCCGAACTTCTTCACGCCAAGTCGCTTGGAGTGGGAGTCGCGGCCGTTGCTGGACGAGCCGCCGGATTTCTTGTGAGCCATGGTCTGCTCCTAATTCCTTGTCTGGCGCGTCAGGCCCGGGCGGCCTTGCGCTCGGCGCGGGCCTCGGCCTTCTGGCCGGCGGCTTCCTGGCTGCGGGCGAGGTTTTGCGCGCGGGCCTTGATCACCGAGAAGGGGGTGAGGTCGACCTCGCCGTCCCACTTCGCTTCCTGGCCGGCGCCGGCGATGCCCGTGACGCGCAGGACGGTCTCGAACTGGCGGTGGCCCTGGGTGCGGCGATAGCCCTGGCGGCGGATCTTCTTGAAGACCTTGATCTTGTCGCCCTTGCGGGTCTCGACGAGCGTCGCGCTCACGCTGGCGCCTTCGATGAGGGGCGCGCCAACGGTGACGGCCGAGTCGTCGCCGAGCATCAGCACCTGGTCGAACGCCACGGCCGCGCCGGGCTCGCCGTCGAGCTTCTCGACCACCAGCAGGTCGCCCGGTTGTACCCGGTACTGTTTGCCGCCGGTCTTGATCACAGCGTACATTTGTCGAGGCCCTTAAGATCGGAAGTCTAAAGTCGCAGACGTGAAAACGCGATCGCCCGCGATGGAGCCGCGGGCGAAGGCTGGGACCTATACTCGCGGGCCCCGGCAAGTCAAGGCGGCGGCCGGGCTCATTGCGTCGCTCCCGCATCCGGCCGCCAGCCCTCTCGCCCCGAGCGCCAGAACACAAAGGCGATCTCGTCGGCGCTCAGCAGGTCGCCCTGGGTGCGGGTCGAGCCGATGCCGTGTCCGGCTTGTTCGTCGATGCGCAAAAGCACCGGGTTGGGCGCCCCGGCGGCCTCGAGTGCGGCGGCGAACTTCGCCGGCTCCCAGGGCGCCACGCGCGGGTCGTTGAGACCGGTGGTGATCATGACCGCCGGATAGGCGACGCCCGGCTTCACGTGCAGATAGGCGTCCATCTCGTAGAGATTGCGGAAGCCCTGCTCGGTCTTGACCGTGCCGAATTCGGGAATGTTGAGCGGGCCGCTGGGCATAAATTCCGAGCGGGTGGAGTTGGCGTCGGGGACGAGGTCCATCACGCCGGCGAAGAGGTCCGGCCGCTCCTCCATCGCCCGACCCATGGTGATGCCGCCGGCCGAGCCGCCGATGATGAACAGCCGGTCCTTGGTCGTGACGCCGCGGGCGATCAGGTCCTCGCCACAGGCGATCAGGTCGCGCCAGGTGTTGGGCTTGGTCGCGTCCTTGCCGCCCAGCCGCCAGGCCTCGCCCAACTCCCCGCCGCCGCGGACGTGGCAGATGGCGTAGGTGATCCCTTCCTTCATCTGCTGCGCCCTGCGGGTCGAGAAGTCCGCCAGGTTCGAGATGCCGTAGGCCCCATAGGCCTCGACGACCGTCGGCTGCGGACCGGAGACTCCTTTCGGCTGGATCAGGGAGAGGGGGATCTCCACCCCATCGACGGCGCGGGCCTTGAGGTCGCTGACCTGGAAACCGGCAGGATCCATGTTCCCACGCACGCCGACTTCGATCTCCGAGAAGCGGCCGCCGGCGGGATCGTAGCGGAAGAGGGTGGGCTGGGTCGTCCAGCTCGACATGTCGACGATCAGGCCCGGGTAGCGGGAGTCGCTGAACACCTCGCCGGCGTGGCCGTGGACGGGGAGGGGAACCTCCTCGGCCTTGTCGCTGCCGGCGGGGATGCGCAGCAGGTGCGAATAGACGCCGTCGCGGACGGTGACGTAGAGCGCGTCTGACGCAGCGTGCACGCCATCGATCACCCGATCGGGCCGCGCGGGCACGAGCACGCGGGCCTGGGCGAGGCTCTCGCCCCCTTTCAGCGTCAGCACCTGGAAGGTCGGCGCGTCCTTGTGCGAGAGCAGGAAGAGCTCGTCTCCGCGGGCGTCGAGGCTGGTGACCCCGTCAGAGCGGTCGGCGAGCTGCTTCCACGGCGCATCCGGACTGGCGGCGCCGGCGGCGGGCGCGGTCCACACCTTGATCTCGTTCTGCACCCCGTTCTGGGAGGCGAGGACCGCGATCGTGGCGCCGGGAATGATCTGGAGCGCCGGCGCCTCGGTGGCGGAGAAGGTCGGCCCGCGACCGGTGGTCGCCCCCAGCAGGATCACCGGCTCCGAAGTCAGGTCCCAGGCGTCCAGGGTAACGTTGAGATACTTGTCGGCTGGCGTCGCGCCGGGCTTCGGCGGCTGCAGGCGGACGAAATAGAGCGTCTTGGAATCTGCGCTCCAGCTGGTCGGGCCGAACTGGGCCCGATCTATGGGCCCTCCGATCTGCGCGCCGGTGGCCGCATCATAGACGAAGAGATCTGCGTCTTCCGATCCGCCGGAGGAGACCCCCGCGGCGACCTTCGAGCCGTCGGGCGAGGGCAGGATGTAGTTGATCGCATAGGGCGTTCCGCCGTGGGCCGCCCGCAGCGCCGCCACGTCGATCACCTTGCGCACCTGGCCATCCGGCTGGCGGACCATCAGGTCGAAGGCGTCCGATCCGGGCGCACGCTCCTGATAGAAGGCTCGCCCGCCGAAGGTCGCATAGGATTGAATGAAGCCGAAGCTTCCCGAGAACGCGGCCGTCCGGGTCTTCAGCGCGGCAAGCGGACGGATGGCGTCCAGCACCCGCCGCGTGTAGGCGCCCTGCGCCTTCATCCAGTCGATGGTCTGCGGATCGAGCGCCTCCATGAAGCGGTAGGCGTCGGTGACCTTGGTTCCGTAGAGCGTGTCGTCGACGGGACGCGCCGGCGGCGGCGAGGGACGCGGACCGACGCCCAGGGGCGCCAGGGGATCGGCGGCCCACGCCGCCGGCGCGACGCTGAGGAGGAGGACGGCGGTCCAGGCGGCGGTCGTTGCGCGGTTCATCGGCGTCCCCAGCAATCTTTGGCTCGCTATAGCTCAGACCGGGGCGGGCGGAAATTCAGCCGCGGCCGGATCGGCGAGCTCGGCGTTGCGCGCCAGCCCGATGGCTCCCTATCTTGCGGTCATGTCTCAGATCCCCGTCACCGTGCTCACCGGCTACCTTGGCGCCGGCAAGACCACCCTGCTCAACCGCATCCTCTCCGAGGACCACGGCAAGCGGTACGCCGTGATCGTCAACGAGTTCGGCGAGATCGGCATCGACGCCGACCTCGTCGTGGGCGCGGACGAGGAAGTGTTCGAGATGAACAACGGCTGCGTCTGCTGCACGGTCCGGGGCGACCTGATCCGAGTGCTGCAAGGGCTGATGAAGCGCCAGGCGAACGCCAAGCGCGGGTTCGACGCGATCGTAGTCGAGACCACGGGTCTCGCCGATCCAGGTCCCGTAGCCCAGACCTTCTTCGTCGACGAGGACGTCAAGGCGCGCACACGTCTGGACTCGGTCACCACCGTGTTCGACGCCATGCACGGCCCCGCCACGCTCGACCACAGCAAGGAGGCGCGCGAGCAGGTCGCCTTCGCCGACCAGATCGTGCTCAACAAGTCGGACCTGGTGGACGAGGCGGAGTTGTCGCGGATCGAGGCCCGCCTTCGCGGCCTCAACCCGATGGCGCGCATCCACCGCGCGGTGCGCTCCAACGTGCCGCTGGATGCGGTGCTCGGCCGAGGCGGCTTCGATCTCGAACGGATCACCGCCCTGGAGCCTGATTTCCTCAATCCGGCGCATGGCGAGCCCGGCCACGTCCACGATGCCGACTGCGACCACGATCATGACCATGATCACCACGACCATCATCACGATCACGAGCATGGGGGGCCGCGGGGCCACCAGCATCAGGATGACATCGCGGGCGTCTCACTGCGCCTGGAGCGTCCGCTCGACGGCGGCAAGTTCACCCGCTGGCTGAACGACCTCCTGCAGACCAAAGGCCAGGACATCCTGCGGGCCAAGGGGATCCTGAACGTGGCCGGCGAGGATCGCCGCCTCGTGTTCCAGGCCGTGCATATGATGCTCGAGGGCGACCTGCAGCGGCCCTGGCGCGAGGACGAGCCGCGCGAGAGCCGCATGGTCTTCATCGGCCGCGGCCTCGACGAAGCGGTCCTCCGCAAGAGCCTGGAGGCCTGCGCAGCGTAGGCGCCGGAGCTTCTCCTGGATCCTCCTCCATGACGCGAAGCGGAATGGGGGAGGGGGACCGCGAAGCGGTGGAGGGGGCGGGGTTCTCGACCGAGTTCCGCTGCGATCGTTCCGCCAGCCGGCCGCCGGACGCCCGAGCGGCGGCCGCCCCCTCCACCCCTTCGGGGTCCCCCTCCCCCGCTTCGCGGAGGAGGATCAAAAAAAGAAAAGGGCCCCGTGAGGGGCCCTTTCCGGATCCGGCGATGGGCCGATCAGCTCGTGCCGAGGTTCTCGGCGATCAGGCCGACCTTGTAGTAGCCGTCCAGCTGCAGCTGGTTCACCACTTCCATGAACTTGCCGTAGGGCACGTGGCGGTCGGCGCGGATGAAGATGCGCTCGTTGGTCGGGTTGGCGACCGCCAGGGACTTGGCGAGGTCGTAGGGCAGCATCCCCATCGACGACGGGCGGATGTCGTTCTTGCCGAACGAGACGTAGATCTGGCCGGAGTCGTTGATCGAGATGAAGGTCGGCGGCTTGGAATTGTCGTTCTTCGGCGGGGTCGCCGGGGGGATGTCCATCCGAATCGACGTCGTCGCGATCGGCGCCACCACCATGAAAATGATCAGCAGCACGAGCATGACGTCCACGAAGGGGGTCACGTTCATGTCAGCGTTCTGGCCGAGGTCGAACCTACTTCCTCCGGCGCTACCGATCTTCGCAGCCATCCAGGACTCCTCATCCGGGCTCCCTCTGTTGGGAGGCGCCGGGCTCTTTCAAATTACGCCGGATGCAATTGCGCGGAACCTCGCGGATGTAAAGCCCGCGATGTCGCCGCAAGGCGTCTCGCCAGCGTGTGTCCGCTTCGGTTAAGCGAGGCGCCATGGAATTCAGCTTCGACGCCTACGTCACGGACATAATCGATGACGGAGGCCAGCCGGTCTTCGCGCTTGGGGACGGCACACTGCGGTGGGCCGGCGATCTCGTCCGCGAGGCGCACGACGGCGCCATCCTTTCCGCCGCGCCGCATCCTTCCGGCGTCGGCGTGCTGACCGGCGGCGATGACGGTCGGCTCGTCTGGTCCACTCCGGACGAGAGCCGGCTGCTCCTGGAATTGCCCGGGCGCTGGATCGAGGCGCTGGCGGTGTCGCAGGAAAGCGGCCTCGTCGCGGCGGCGGCCGGCAAGATGGCCGTGGTCGTCGACGCGGCCAATGCGGACTTCCGGCGCGAATTCACGCATGCCGCCTCGGTCGCCTCGCTCGCCTTCGACGCGAAGGGGCGACGTCTCGCCGCGGCCACCTATGGCGGCGTCGCCCTCTGGTACGCCCGCATCGCCGAACAGAAGCCGGTGATGCTCCGTTGCGCCGGTTCGCATTTGGCGGTCCTGTTCAGCCCGGACGGGAAGTTTGTCGTCTCGGCCATGCAGGAGCCGTCCCTGCACGGCTGGCGCCTGTCCGACGGAAAGGACATGGCCATGAGCGGCTACCAGAGCCGGGTCAGGGGTATGGGCTTCGCCGCAGGCGGACAATGGCTGCTCACGGCTGGGGCGCCCGGACTGGTGCTGTGGCCGTTCAACGGCGCCAACGGGCCGATGGGTCGACAGGCCCTGCAGATGGACGTCTCGCTGCCCGGCCTCACCGCTCGCCTCGCCGTCGACGCGTCTGGGCGCGTGGTCGCCGCCGCGAGCGAGGAGGGCCACATCGCCGCCCTCGACCTCGTCAACGAGGAGCGCAAGGTGGCGAAGGCGGAGCCCGGCGGTCCCCTGGCGGCCCTCGCCGTCCTTGAGGGTGGCCTCGTGGCCTGGGGCGATGAGGCAGGACAGGCCGGCGTCATCTCCCTGGCGGATCTTCCGGCCGAAAGCCCGTCCTGAGCCGAGGCTGTCGACATCTCGCGCGCCTGCGTCGCGGGCCGGCGCGCTTGCCATTTTTCAAACGCTTGTTAGCTAGTCTGCCGTTCGCAGGTGCGGGAGACTTATAAATGGCCGACGACAAGCCCGAGACGCTGCCGCTCGACGTCCCGGTGGACGACGATCAGCCGCGCCGGCTCGAGCCGGACCTCCCTCCGGAGATCGCCTCGCCCCTGGCGCCGTTCGCCGGCGCCTCGCCACCGGCCCCGGCGTGGTTCGATCAGATCATCGCCATCGAGCCGGAGCGCACCTTGGTCCCGGTGCTCGGCGCGAACATCGAGCTGCTGACCTGGGGAGAGCGCGGAAAGCCGGGCCTCATCTTCGTCCATGGCAATAGCGCGCACGCCGATTGGTGGAGCTTCATCGCGCCTTATTTCGCCGCGACCCACCGCGTCGCGGCGCTGTCGATCTCGGGCATGGGCGCCTCTGACTGGCGCGAGCACTACAGCTTCGAGATCTTCGCCACCGAGATCCACGAAGCCGGGCGCGCCGCGGGCCTTTTCGACGGCGGAGCCCGGCCGGTCTACATTGGCCACTCCTTCGGCGGTGGGCAGGTGTTCTACTCGGCGGCGCGCCATCCCGAGCGGATGAGCGCCTGCATCCTGGTCGACACCGGATTTGGCGGCCCGCCGAGCCGCGAAGACATGGAACGCATGGAGCGCGAGGCGATCGCCCGGGGTGAGCCGGCGGGGCGCTGGCGCGGGCCGCCGCAGCGGAGCGGCCCTCACCGGGTCTATCCCACCTTCGAGCAGGCCCTGACGCGGTTCCGCTTCATGCCGCCGCAGGTTCCTGGAAACCTCTACGTCGCGGACTTCATCGCCCGCCGGTCCCTCAAGCCCGCCCCGCTTCCCGACGGCTCGGGCCAGGGCTGGACCTGGAAGTTCGACCCCTCGCTGTGGAGCAAGCTCGAGCGTTCCGGCATGACAACCCCCGAGACGCGGACCGACGTGCCGATGGTTCATATCTATGGCGAGCGGTCGGCGATCATCCGGCGTCACGCGCAGGCGGGGCGGGATCCCAACGAAGTCCTCGCCGGGGTTCCGTCGATCGTCATCCCCGACAGCGAGCACCACATCATGGTCGACCAGCCCCTGGCGCTGGTGGCGGCGCTGAGGTCGGTGCTGACGATGTGGGGGCGCTGACCGAAGGTTGAGACACGCCGGCTTGAGCGCGGCCCAGCGCTGGTGTAGCCCTCGGCCCCGCGCCCGTTACCTCAGACCACAACTCAGACCTTCAAGGGCTAATCCATGGACGAGACCGCCTCGGACTACCAGCACGGCGAGATGAGCGTCGCCGAGCAGGCGCGCACCTATCGGGCGTTCGGGAACATGGCGAAGTGGTGCAGCCTGGCCATCGCCGTCCTGGTGGTGATGCTGGTGCTCTGGTTTTGCCTGGGAGCGACCTTCCTTGGTGGTCTCATTCCCGGCGTGCTTCTCCTGGCTCTGGGCGTCACTTTCCTTCGCGCCCAGCCCGTGCCAAGTCACGGCCCCCAATAGCTTCGGTTCGAAAGGGAACCCATGGCCGTCGTCGCGGTCATCAGGGAGCGTCGGCACGGTGAGACCCGCGTCGCCGTAACTCCGGACACCGCGAAGCGATTCGCGGGTCGCGGCCTCTCGGTTGTCATCGAGGCGGGCGCCGGCGCGGGTGCCTCCATTCCCGACTCTGAGTTCGAGGCCGCCGGAGCGCGGATCCTATCGACGGCGGCGGAGGTCCTGTCACAGGCGGATGTCCTGTTGAAGGTCCGCGCGCCTGACGCAGAGGAGGCTTCGGCGCTGAAGTCCGGCGCCATCGTCGTTGGCCTGCTCAATCCCCATCAGGAACGCTCGTCACTCGAGGCTTTGGCCGCACGCGGCGTGAGCGCCTTCACGATGGAGTTCGTTCCGCGCATCACCCGCGCCCAGGTCATGGACGCCCTGTCGAGCCAGGCCAATCTCGCCGGTTATCGGGCCGTGATCGAAGCGGCGGAGTTCTATGGCCGCGCCATGCCGATGATGATGACCGCCGCCGGCGCGATCGCCCCGGCCAAGGTCTTCGTCATGGGCGCCGGCGTCGCGGGACTGCAGGCCATCGCCACCGCAAGACGCCTCGGAGCGGTGGTCACGGCGACGGACGTCCGCCCGGCGGCCAAGGAGCAGGTGGAGTCTCTCGGGGCGAAGTTCGTCGCGGTCGAGGACGAGGAGTTCAAGGCCGCCGAGACGGCGGCCGGCTACGCCAAGCCGATGAGCGCCGAGTACCAGGCAAAGCAGGCGGCCCTGATCTCTGAGCACATCCGCAAGCAGGACATCGTGATCACGACCGCCCTCATTCCCGGCCGGCCTGCGCCGAAGCTGGTGAGCGAGGCGCAGGTCGCCAGCATGAAGCCAGGCTCTGTGATCGTCGATCTGGCGGTGGAGCAGGGCGGCAATGTCGAGGGATCGCGCCCTGACGAGGTCGTCGTGGCCGGTGGCGTGAAGGTGACGGGCTTCTCGAACCTCCCCGGCCGCGTCGCCGCGGACTCTTCGGCGCTCTATGCGCGCAACCTCTTCGCCTTCGCAGAGCTGCTACTGTCGAAGGAAGGCGCCCTGGCGCCCGATCTCGAGGACGAAATCCTGAAGGCGTCCCTGGTGGTCCACGGCGGCGCCATCATCCATCCAGCCCTGCTGCAGGCCGCCTGACCTTTCGGTCGAGGAGAGCGAGGAACACCTTGGACGCCGTCGATCCGACCCTCTTTCGCCTGGCCATCTTCGTGCTGGCCGTGTTCGTCGGCTACTACGTCGTCTGGAGCGTCACCCCGGCCCTTCACACGCCACTGATGGCGGTGACCAACGCGATCTCCTCGGTGATCATCGTTGGCGCGCTTCTCGCCGCCGCCGCGCACGGGCTTGTGGGCGGTACGGCGTGGGTCTCCAAGGGCGCCGGCGCGGTGGCCGTGACGCTGGCTTCGGTCAACATCTTCGGCGGCTTCCTGGTCACTCAACGCATGCTCGGGATGTACCGCAAGAAGGATCGCCCCGGTCCCAAGGGGACGCAATGAGCGGGCGCGGGCGCCTGCGAGGCGGTCCGGGGGAACCGGCATGAACGCCAATCTCGCCACCCTGGCCTATCTCGTTTGCGGCGTCCTCTTCATCCTCGCTCTGAGGGGGCTTTCGAGCCCCGAAACGAGCCGGCGCGGCAACCAGATGGGCATGCTCGGCATGGCCATCGCCATAGCGACCACACTTGCCCTGATCGCCACGACCGGCGCCCTGGATGGCGTCACGATCGCCATCATCGCGGCGGGGATCGCGGTCGGCGGCAGCGTGGGCGCCGTGATTGCGCGGCGCGTTCCGATGACCGCCATGCCCCAGCTGGTGGCCTCCTTCCACTCCCTGGTCGGGCTCGCAGCCTGTCTGGTCGCGACGGCGGCGATCTATACGCCGTCGGCCTATGGCATCGCGGAGGGCGGCGGGATCCGCCTCGAGAGCCTCATCGAGCTGTCAGTCGGCCTGGCTATCGGCGCCGTCACCTTCACTGGATCGGTCATCGCCTTCGCCAAACTCAATGGCAACATGTCCGGCGCGCCGATCCTGCTGCCGGCGCGGCACCTCATCAACATTGCCATCGCGGCGGCGATCATCATCCTGATCGTCATCCTGGTCGCCAGCGGCGGCCATGCGCTGTGGGCGTTCTGGGCGATCTTCGCCCTCGCCCTGATCGCCGGCGTGACCCTGATCATCCCCATCGGCGGCGCCGACATGCCGGTGGTGATCTCGATGCTGAACAGCTACTCGGGTTGGGCGGCCGCGGCGCTCGGCTTCACCTTGGCCAACATCACCCTGATCATCACCGGCGCCCTGGTGGGCAGTTCCGGCGCCATCCTCAGCTACATCATGTGCAAGGGGATGAACCGCTCCTTCATCTCGGTCATCCTGGGCGGGTTCGGGGCGGACGACTCCGCCGCGGCCGCCGGCGGACGGGTCGAGACGCGGCCCGTGAAGCAGGGCTCGGCCGACGACGCCGCCTTCATCCTCAAGAACGCCAGCAAGGTCATCATCGTCCCCGGCTACGGCATGGCCGTCGCCCAGGCCCAGCACGCCCTGCGCGAGATGGCCGACAGGCTCAAGCTGGAGGGCGTCGAGGTGAAATACGCGATCCACCCCGTAGCCGGCCGGATGCCCGGACACATGAACGTCCTGCTCGCTGAGGCGAACGTCCCCTATGACGAAGTCTTCGAGCTGGACGACATCAACTCCGAGTTCTCCACAGCGGACGTCGCTTTCGTCATCGGCGCTAACGACGTGACCAATCCGGCGGCGAAGACGGATCCCAAGAGCCCGATCTACGGCATGCCGATCCTGGACGTCGAAAAGGCGCAGACCGTCCTCTTCATCAAGCGGTCGATGGCCTCGGGCTATGCCGGCGTCGAGAACGAGCTCTTCTTCCGCGACAACACGATGATGCTGTTCTCGGACGCCAAGAAGATGGTCGAGGGGATCGTCAAGGCGCTCTGATCCTCCCCGGCCGCATGTCGGGAGGCGGGTGGCTCACGAAGCAGGCGGGATGATCACACCGCGCCGGTGGATCATGAGCAGGGCCACGCCTGCGACGATCAGATCCAGGCCGACGATGAAGCCGATGAGCACGGCCGATCCCGCCGCGCTGAGGAAGACGATGAACGCGGCTAGGACGATATCCACGACCCCCGCCACGAGCAGCCAGCCCCAGGCGCGATCGCCGCGCCGGCGGTGATCGAGGGCGAGCCCGATGAGGCTGATGCCATCGAGCAGCAGATAGGCGCCGATGAGGAGCGTGATCGCCACCGCTCCCGTCAGCGGGGAGATGAGGAGCAGCGCCCCGATCACGAGCGCGATGACCGCCGACAGCAGGCTCCATCCCTGGTGCGAGTGGTCTTTGCCTGCAATCGCTGAGATCAGGCCCACGGCGCCGGCGACCACGAGCAGAACGCCGATGGTCAGGGCGAGCGCGATGCCGGCGAAGAGGGGCGCCATCAAGGCGAAGCCCCCCAGGACGATCAGGAGGATTCCTTCGATCGTCAGCCAGGTCGAACGCCGATCCGATACAGCCATCGCTGATCCTCCAGAGGCCTCGCGCGCGAACAATCGGTGAAGCTGGCGAATGGTTCAATAGGGCGCCGGGACGGTCCTTTTGTCAGAATTGCTTTGCCAGCTCGGCGGCCTTCTTTTTGCCGGCGTCGATCATATCGATCGCGCGGCCGTCCCACGTATGTTCGAGCGTAAGCGTGACGACTTCCTTGACGCCGATGAACCGCAGCCAGAATTCGACATACCCACTCAGATACTGGAATCCGGGCTGCGGAACCGTCTCGAATCCGGCCTCGTCGCTTTGCCCTCGAACGAATGCGACAAACGCTTTCTCGATGTTGAGCGAGGGGCCGTAGCGCTTACCGTCGAACCTAAACAACATATTGCGCTGACAGCTCAGATCGATCAGCTGCTTCAGCTTGTAAGGAAAAGAGAAGTTCCACATCGGCGCCCCCAGGACGATACGATCCGCCCTCTGAAAGCGTGACGCGAGCTCGCGGATCTTCTCCCAGGCGGTGGCCTCGGTCGGGGTCATCGGCTCGCCCGAAACACCTTTGTACTTCGCGTTGATCGTTTCGGCGTCGAACTCAGGAAGGCGTTCCTGCCAGACATCCAGTGTGTCGACGACGACGTCGTCCGCCTTAGTCATATATTCGCGAACAAAAGCATCGACGAGCGCACACGAAACAGATTGATCCCCCCGCGGGGAAGCCACAATTTTGAGAACCTGCATAACGTCGCCTTTTCGATGTACTGCCTGCATGGGGTCTCTCACTGGCTGCACACAGTCTTATGTCTTCAAGAATACTGTCCGGCGGCTTCCAGGATAAGCCGCGTGATTTCGTCTGGGTGCGAGATCAGTGAAAGATGGCTCGCCTTCACCTCGATGGTCTTGGCTCCCATCCGCTTCGCCATGAAGCGCTCGAGGTCCGGATTGATGGTGCGGTCCTCCGTCGAGACGGCGTAGTAGCTCGGCTTCGATCGCCAGGCTGCGTTCGTCGTCTTTCCGGCGAGGAGCGATTTCTGGAACGGCTCCTGCACCGCATAGAGCACCTTGGCCCTCGCCTCCGGCAGGTCGCCCGCAAAGTCACGCAGAAAAGCCTGCTCGGAAAGTCGCCCCTCATCGCCGTCGAAAACGACGCCGGCCGACGCCGGTGGCGACGGATAGGTCTTGGCGAGCGCGGCGTAGTCCTCTCCGGCGTCCGGCGCGCGCGCGGCGACATAGACCAGCGCCGAGACGTTCGGATGCACGCCGGCTTCGGTGACGATCATGCCAGAAAAGGAATGACCGACCAGAACCGTCGGGCCGTCCTGCCGCGCCAGCACACGCTCAGCTGACGCGACCGCTTCAGGCAGCGTCGTCAGCGGATTTTGCACGGAGGTCGCATTGAGACCCACCGCCTGCAGTCGGGAGATCACTTCGGACCAGGACGACCCGTCGGCGAATAACCCATGCACGAGAACGATGTTGCGGGCCTTGGGCGGAGGCGCCTTTGCGGCCATACCACGAGTGGAGATCAGCGAAACCGCTGCGCCGGCAAGCATAGCGGTCGATAGAGTTCGTCTGTCCATCAACATGATGACGCCTCCTCGTTGTGGATATTGAAATTGAGCGTTTAGTCTTGATGGCGCGGGATGGCCGGTCGCGTGGCCCCCGGCGTGATCGTCAGCTCGTCCACTGCCAATCGGCCGGCAGCCAGCGGTATTCGTTCCCCTCGCGCACCACGTGCCCGACGCCAGGAAAGGGCAGATGGTAGGCGCCAACCAGCGTCTTGTCGGTCGCTGCGCGGTCCAGGAAGGCTATCCGCGACTTGGTTGCCTTCGCCACGTCGATGTCGAACCCGAACGGCCAGTCCGGATGCTGGAAGCCGACTTCTGAATCGACCACGACGTCGCCCGCGAGGAGCATTTCTTCGCCGCCTGAACCGATGTGAACGGACATGTGGCCCGGCGTGTGACCGGCGGTGTCGAAGGTTGACACGCCAGGCGCCACCTCCGCCCCGGCCTTGATCCGGCGCAGCCGGGGGCTGACCAATTTCAGATTCTTCTGGGTAACCCGCGGCTGCTGTTCAGGCGGTAATTTGTTGGCCAATTCCGGGTCGCTCCAGAATGCGACCTCAGTCTCGCTGGCGACGTATTCGGCCGAGGGAAATAGCAGTGACGCGTTCTCGTGATCACTGATACCCCACAGATGGTCGAAGTGAGCGTGAGTGAACACGATCATGTCGACATCGCCTGGCGCGTAGCCTGCGGCGGCGAGGTTGCCAATCAACCGGCCGTTCGCCTTCTGGAATTTGTCGACGCCGCAGCCAGCGTCGACCAACACCAGCTTGTCGCCAGTGTTAATGAGGATGGTGTTGATTTGCAGCCCGACCGGCCGAGGCGTGTGGAACGTGGATGTGAGCAGGTCTCGTGCATCATCGGCGCGATCGCCCCAAAGCGTTTCGGCCGGGAACTCGAGCGTCCCGTCGCTGACGACGGTGACCTCGATGGTTCCGAGCTTGAAGCGGTGAAAGCCAGGCTGCGCCCGCTCGTCCGCTTGAGGCGCCCGCGCCAGGGCGGGTGCGGTGGCAGCGAGTGCAGCGGCCCCGGCTCCGGCAGCGCCGGCGCGCATGAGCATTCGGCGGTCAAGCATGTGCATGTCCGTACTCCATTGTGAGTTGCAGGTCGGTCGAACGGCCGGGAGGGCAGGGCTTTTCGCCCGTGCCGCAGATCCGTGCGGCACTCGCCAGCCGCGCGGCGCGATCAGCTCCGCGTTGTAGGGCCTCTGACATCCTGAACTCCCTTCGCTCGACGCTGTCTCCGGAGCGGAAGTAGGGATGAAATATTGATTACAGAAACGATATTTCATAATATGATTGATCACGAAATTGGATCAAACGCATGCTTGATTTCGAGCTGCTGCGCGCCTTCGTCGCCGTCGCCGATTGCGGTGGATTTCACCGCGCAGCCGAACGGCTCAACCTGACGCAGTCGACCATCAGCCAGCAGGTCAAGCGGTTGGAGCTCGAGACTGGGCGTCCGCTTTTCCGGCGCACGACCCGCAGTGTCGCGCTGACCGATGATGGCGAGATGCTTCTCGGCGACGCCCGTCAGCTGCTGCAGCTCGAGGAGGCCGCGCGTCATCGCCTGGCGGCGCCGCGGCTGTCGGGCTCGGTGCGTCTTGGCGTGGTCGAGGAGGTTGCAGGCGGCTCGCTGCCGACGGCGCTTGGCCGTTTCGCTACGCTGCATCCCGGCGTGAAGCTCGAGGTGCAAATCGGGATCAGCGCGGAATTAATCGAGCAGCTCAATGCGGGACGGCTCGACGTCGCGTTCGCCAAGCGCCCGCTGGGCACCTCGCGCGGACGGCTGATGTGGCGAGAGCCGCTGGTATGGGCGGCCGCTGAAGCCTTTGAACTCGTTCCAGGCGCCGCCTTGCCGCTTGCGCTCTATCGCGAGAAGTCTGTCTCACGCGAGGCCGCGCTTGCCGCGCTTAGCGAAGGCGATCGCGCCTGGGCGATCGTTTATACCAGCCCGAGCCTCACCGGCGTGCGCGCCGCGGCGCTTGCGGGTCTGGCGATCACGCCGCTGCCGGCGAGCGCGATCACCGCTGGCTTGCGTATTCTTGGACCGAAAGAGGGCCTGCCGCGCCTGCCTGATCTTGAATTTGCGCTCTACGAGAAAGCGCGACCCGACAAAGCCGCCACCGCGCTGGCCGCTGCCCTATTGACGCTAGCGCAGGGCCCGTCGCGCCCAACGATCTGAGAAAGCGAAAACCGCATGCCAATGTTCACCGTCACTATGAGGTCGGGGCGACGCGGTCCCAACAAGAGCGCCATCTCGGCGGCGATCCATGCCGCAAGCGTCTCGGCCGGTTATCCGCAGAACGACATGTTTCAGAGATTCTTCAGCCTGGAGGCAGACGATCTGCTGATCGATCCGACTTATCCGGGATTGGCGAAGCCCAGAACCAAGGATCTGTTGATGATCGAGGTCCTGGTGTCGTCAGGAACAGAGACAAAGCAGAAGCACGCTCTGCTCGCAGCTCTGGTCGCCCGTCTCGACGCCGCCGGTGTAGACCGAAATGACGTGATGGTGTTCTTCGGCGAGATCGACCGGGCGAGCAGCTCGTTCGCCAACGGTCAGCTCGCGCCGCCCGTCGTCCTCGAGTAGCGAGAAGCGTCGCCGGCGCCCGAAACGCGGCCCAGCCCGGCTCGCTGGCGTGACAGGGTCAGAGAGAACGTTTCTGTACAAAAATGGCGCTCCGAGGACGGCGCAATCGCCTTGTGGAAACGCAAACGGCATCCGCCTTTGCAAGATTGGGATGAGCCCCTAAATCATCGTTCGATCGAACGAGCGCCCTGGCGCGTTCGTCGCCGTCGCCAGGGACGAAATGAACGGCAGCACTCGCAAGCCCAAGCCTCGCGGTCGCCTCGTCTGCATCGGGGGGCGGCGCAAGCTCCATGCGATCCTCGAGGGACCGCAGAGGTCGCCCTGGCCGCTCGTGGTGCTCGAGGCGGGAGCCTTCGGATTTTCAGCAGACTGGGCCGCAGTTCAGGCAAGGCTGGCCCGGGAGGGAATGCGGTCCCTGGCCTATGACCGCGCGGGTCTTGGATTTTCACCGCCGGGACCAGAGCCGCGCGACGGCCTTTCCGTGCGGGCCGACCTCGAAGCCCTGCTCGCGGCCATGGGCGAGAATGGGTCCCTGATCTATTGCGGCCACTCGATGGCCGGGCTCCATGCGGCCCTGTTCGCGCGCGCGAACCTGGCGCGGCTGGCCGGCGTCGTGCTGGTGGACGCCACGACTCCGAAGGTGACCGATTCGCGTCTCGCCGGCGTTCTCGTGGACCTCTTCGCCGGGCTTTCAGGCGCCGCGGCCTGGGGCAGCCGAAATGGCCTGCTCGCTCCCTACGAGTGGGCCGGCGTGGGGGACACGATCGGCCTCGACGCCGAGCCAGCCGCTGAGAAGCGGTGGGCCTTCGCCGATCCGGGTCACAACCATTGGTCGGCCCAGGAGGTGTCCCTCTGGAAACAGACGGCGAAGGAGGCCTCGCGCGCCGGGGCTTACGATCCCGACCTGCCGGTTTCGGTGATCCTGGCTGGGCCAATCCGGCCGGCCACGTCGGTTCGCGCCCTCCAGGCGTTGCCGGCGAAGTCCTCGCGGTATGGCTATCTGGAACACGTCGCGGCCGCCAACCACGCGACCCTGCTGAGCTCGCGCTACAACGATGCGATCATCCGTGGCATCGTCCGCGTGCGGGACGCACATCCGATCGATTTCGCCGCCGCTGCGGGTTAAGGCCAGGCCGTGCGGCGGTCGGGCATGAAAAAAGGCGCCGACCTAAGATCGGCGCCTTCCATTTTTCTGCGAGCACCCGCCATCGGGGCCCTCAGGCGTCGTGTCTAGCGGGCCACCTTCTTCGGCGCGGCGATGAGCCCTTCGCGCTGAGCCCGCTTGCGCGCCAGCTTGCGCGCGCGGCGAACGGCTTCCGCCTTCTGGCGGGCCCGCTTTTCCGACGGCTTTTCGTAGTGAACGTGGCGCTTCATCTCCCGGAAAGAGCCTTCGCGCTGCATCTTCTTCTTCAGGGCCTTGAGCGCCTGATCGACATTGTTGTCGCGGACGAAAATCTGAACCAAGGGGCCTCCAAAGCATCGAGGGGCGCAGGAACCTAACTCCCCGCCCCAGTGCTCGTCGAATGAGAGGCGAGGCTGGTAGCAGGCTCACCCGGTTTTGTCCATGGTCGACCTCTGGTAGAAAGGCGACATGAGCGACGATCGGGATTGGGCTCAGGCCAAGGAACAGGAACTACTTGAGGCGGCCCTGAGGCTGGCGCCGCGTTTCGGCTGGTCCTGGGCGCTCGTCCGGCAGGCCGGGCGCGACGTCGGTCTGACCGCTCCGGAAGCCGAACTGCTCCTGCCCGAGGGGCCGAGGGACCTCGCCGCCCTGTTGTCTCGCCACCTGGATCGCGAGGCGCTTCAGGCGCTGGCGGACTCCGATCCGGCTGCGATGAAGATCCGCGAGCGCATCCGCCGCGGCGTTGGCGCCTGGCTGGCGGCCGCTGGGGACCACGAGCCAGCCGTGCGGCGCTGGACCGGATTCCTCGCCTTGCCCGGCAATCTCGCCCTTGGCCTTCGGCTCGCCTGGTCGAGCGCCGACGGTCTGTGGCGATGGGCGGGCGATACGTCCACGGATGAAAACCACTACAGCAAGCGGGCCCTGCTCGCCGAGATCCTGATTTCCGGTCTGGCCATTCGCCTCGCCTCGGGCGCGGCGGCGGCAGAGGGGCACGTCGAGCAGCGGATCGCCGGGGTGATGGCGTTCGAAAAATGGAAGGCGCGCGCCGTGCGTCCCTCGAAGCTCGCGCGCCGCGGCGCCGCGTTCCTCAGTCGGATCCGCTACGGCCGCGAAGCGTCGACGGACGAGCCGACGCCTCCGGAACCCATGCCGTCCGATCTGTAGGGGCGTGACAGATCCTCCTCCATGAAGCGGAGCGGAATGGGGGAGGGGGACCGCGAAGCGGTGGAGGGGGCGGGGCTCGCTACCAATTTCAATGTCCTGCAGCGCCCAAGTCCGCGGTTGTAGACGCCGGGGCGGCGGCCGCCCCTCCACCACTTCGTGGTCCCCCTCCCCCGCGCGAGCGCGGGGGAGGATCCGCCGGCGACAACCAAAGCGCTCCGATCAGAAGTTGATGTCGATACGGCCGACGACCGCGCGCGGGGCGCCGGGCGTAACGAATTCGGCGCCGCCTTGGAAGTAGAACGTATTATAATAATACTTGTTGAAGAGGTTGGTCACGTTGAACGCGGCCGTCACGCTTTTGGCGAAGCTGAGTCCGAAGTCGTGCAGCGGGAAAGTCTTGATGATCCCGATATCGGACACGAAGTAGGCCGGGTTCTTCTGGCCGGTCGTACCGCCGGTGTCGTTGTCGATAATGAACTGACCACCGATCCAGCGGCCCTGGGCCGTGACGTTCCAGCCTTCGTAGGTCCAGTTCACGCCGAACTGCAGCAGGTACATCGGCACGTTCGCCACCGGTTCGCCCGGAACGACCGTCAGGCCCGACGCCTGGTCGGAGAACGAGGAGGTGTATTCAGCGTGGTTGTACGAGTAGTTCAGGAACGGAAGCAGGGTTCCGTACTGGTTGATGTCGATGGCGTCCTTGAATTGAAGCTCGACGCCCTCGTAGACTGAATCACCTCCGTTGGAGATGTTCGAGGCTCCAGTCACGCTGTTGAATTGTGTGATGAAAGTGTTGGTGAAGTCCTCGCGGTAGATGTCGGCCTCCGCGTAGAAGCCGCCGTCCTGGTAGCGAACCCCACCCTCGAAATCGTTGACGTGTTCCGGCTTGATCGTGATCGTCGGCGTGGCGAATGCCGGCTGGCCGGCGGGGGCGGTGTTCGCCGCCACGGCCCCGTAGAAGGCGCTGATGTCGGGGAACTTGATGTTCTGACCGAAGGCGAACCAGGCCGCGAGGTTCTTCGTGAACCTGTAGTTGATGGCGAAAGTCGGCGCGAAATAATCCTCATTGTCGCTCGGCGTCCCGCCATACGGGTAGAAGAAGCCTATCGCGTCGTTGTCCAAAGTGTGCGCAAATATATATTTTATGCCGGGAGTCAGCGTCAGCCGGTCGTCGAACAACGTAATCGTATCCTGGATATATCCGGACGCCAGCAGGCGATTATCGTGCTCATCCCAGGCGTTGTTGTATCCGACGATCATTGGCATGTTGTACGAACCGTACCAGTACTCCCGGGAGTGGAGATTCCCGTAAGTGATGTTGCCGCCGACGACGATGTTGTTGTGAGGCAGGTCGATCGTCACGCTCGGCTGGTAACCGATGCCCCACGAGGCATAGCCGTAAAAGTGATAGTCGGTGCCGGCTGCAACCGAGCCGAACACCGAGGCCGGGTCATAGGTCGGGCCGCTCGGATAGAACTGCCAGAAGTTGAAACTCTCGGGCGAGTTGGGCTGGGAGCCCGCAAACGGACCCGAGTAGTTCGGATCGGCGAACGAGGTGCGCAGATAGTTGTTGGCGCCGCCGAACACCTTCTGATCGAAGGTGACATGGCTGCTCAGCGGCGCCCTGAAGTCCAGGATCGCCAGATACTCGGTGTCTGAGTCCTTCTCGTTCGATACGCCCAGGGGCCAGCCGGTGAAGCCGTTGCCCAACTGCAGGAAGCCGACCGGCGAGGCGAGGGGCGAATAACCATTGTTGTGGTTGTAGACGCCCACGAGACTGAGGTGGTCGCCGTTAGGCGCGTCGTAGGTCGCCGAATAATAGACGTTGGTGTTGCGGTCGTTGGTGAAGCTCAGCCAGCCGTCGCTCTCGGTGTGGTCGTAGGCGATGAACTGGCGCAAGCCGCCGATATCACCGGTGTTGAACTGGGCGTGCGCGTCATAGGAATTGAAGCTGCCGTAGCTGGCGCCGATCTGTCCGTTCATGTCGGCGGTCGGCATGCGCGGCAGGAAGTCGATCGTGCCGCCCAGCGAGTTGTACGAGTTGACGGCAGGGTTGTTGATGCCGCGATAAACAACGACGCTGTCGACGTTCCGTGGCAGCAGCAAAGTCCCGTTCACGACGCTCGCCTGGTTGGTCACCCCGCCATTGAACACGTCGTTGAGGGCGACCCCTTCGTAGGTCTCGGCGAATTGTCCGGAGTCGAAGGATCGGAAGTAGGTGGTGACGCCCTCGTTCGGGCCATCAGTGGTGGAGAAGAACGAGGGTTGATAGTTCAACATCGACTGGATGTTGATGGTCGGGATATCCGGGAGGGCGCGGACCTCGGCGGCCGTCACGGTGCTCACCGTATACGGCGTCTGCAGTGGCGGGACCGGCGGCGCCGTCCTCACCAGTTCACCTTCGACCGTCACCCCACTGAGGGTCGAGCTTCCCGACGGCGCGCCTGCCGCCGAGTCCGCCGCGCTGGCCGCCTCGGCTCTCGCGGCGCTGGCCGCGGCGGCAATTGCGAAAACGAGCGCAAGCCGGCCCACGCCGGCGAACAAGGAGTATCGCTGCATGTTTTCCCCGATCGCTATTGTCTTGTGCGTTGGCCAACCGGCCGCGCTGGCGAAGGCGCGCCTTCGGCGTGTTTGCTGTCCGCTTTGATGAGAGAAATAGCGAAGCGGGCGCCGCGTCGGGATGAAGTGTTGTTGAAACTTCTATGGCCGCAGTGCGGCGAAAATGTCGCGGAGTTGACGTAGTTCAGTTCAAACTGTCTAAGATCACACTGAGTTTCCTGGAGATTTGTTCGCCAGCTTCCTACACGGACGCCACGGTACGATTCCGTCTACATGGCGGCAACGTGGTCTTTTGGTGTCCGTCAGCCTACGGACCTCATCTCAGAGGGCGAGCGGCGAAACCAGGTTCACGTGACCCATCTTCCGACCGTCTCGGGCATCCGCTTTGCCGTACAGCCAAAGGCGGGCTGAGGGATCGGAAGCCAGGACTTCCCAACGGTCCACGTCCTCGCCCAGGAGATTCAGCATCTCGACGCGCGCGAGCGCGTCGGTTGGCCCAAGCGGCCAGCCGGCGACGGCGCGGACGTGCTGCTCGAACTGATCGACGGCGCACCCATCCAACGTCCAGTGCCCCGTGTTGTGGACGCGGGGCGCGAATTCGTTGACGAGCAGCGAGCCGTCAGCGCGCTCGAAGAGCTCCAGTCCGAGCACGCCGACATAGTCCAGGGCCACGAGCAGCCGCTCCGCAGCCTGCGCCGCCGCAGCGAGCGTCGCCGGCGCGGCCTCCGCCGGAGCGATGGTCCGGCGCAGGATGCCGCCTTCGTGCTCGCTGCGGGTGAGCGGATAGAGGGCGGTCTGTCCGTCCCGACCCCGGGCGGCGATGACCGCGCACTCCCGCACGAAGTCCGCCGGTGTCTCGGCGATCGCCGGGCGGCGGCCGATGGCTTCGAAGGCCGAGGCGGCCTCGGGCGCCGATCTCACCCAGACCTGACCCTTGCCGTCGTAGCCCCCTCGCCGCGTCTTTAGCAGCAGCGGAGCGCCCAGAAGCTCGAGGGCGGCGTCCAGGTCCTTTTCGCCGTCCACCTGGGCGAAGCGCACGGTGGGCAGGCCCGCCTCGTTCAGGAAGGTCTTCTCCGCCAGCCGGTCTTGCGCGAGGGCGAAGGCCCGCGAACATGGCGCCACCAACGCGCCCCTCTGCTCGAGATGGGCCAGGGCCCGGGCTGGCACGTTCTCGAATTCGCAGGTGATCACGCCGCACCGATCCGCCAGGACGTCGAGGGCGGAAAGATCGTCGTACGCCGCGACGATGGCGCCCGCGCAAACGCGAGCCGCCGGCGAGTTCTCCTCCGGCGTGAGGACGACGACATCGAAGCCCAGCCGGGCCGCGGCCATGGCGAGCATGCGGCCAAGCTGTCCTGCGCCGAGGATGCCGATCGTTGCGCCGGGCGCGAGAGGGAAACTCATAAGGTCGTTCAGCTCCGCGACGCGTCCTCGACCGTCTCCGGCACGCCCTCGGCAAGAGCGCGCCGGTGCGCCGCGACGCGTTCGGCGAGGTCGGCGTCGGTCAATGCCAGAATCCGCGCAGCCATCAGGCCCGCGTTTCGCGCGCCGGGGGCGCCGACGGCCAGCGTCCCGACCGGTACGCC
The DNA here is from genome assembly GCA_035483335.1 of Caulobacteraceae bacterium. Classification (GTDB taxonomy): domain Bacteria; phylum Pseudomonadota; class Alphaproteobacteria; order Caulobacterales; family Caulobacteraceae; genus Acaudatibacter. The sequence goes on from DATHPX010000069.1 coordinate 32,115, forward strand.
GGCGGGCATCTGAACGATGGAGAGCAGCGCGTCGAGACCCCCAAGGGAGCGAACCTCCACCGGGACGCCCAGGACGGGCAGGTCGGTCATCGAAGCCGTCATTCCAGGCAGGTGGGCGGCTCCGCCGGCCCCAGCGATGATCACCTTGAAGCCGGCCTCGCGCGCGCCCTGGGCGAACGCGTAGAGCCGGTCGGGTGTCCTGTGGGCCGATACGATCCGGGTCACATAGCTCACGCCCAGGCTGTCCAGGGCCTCGGCGGCGCCCTTCATCGTCGCCCAGTCCGAGCGGCTGCCCATGATGATCGCCACGGGCGGTCTTTGCGTCATTCGAGCATCCTCTGCGGGGCCGAACCCGCGCCAAGGCGCGGAGCGTTACTGCGACCTCGGCGAGCCGGCAACCTCAGCCGATCAGGGGGAGGCCGAGAGCGTAGGATTGGAGGCTGCCTGGGCCTTCAGCTGCGCCTCGCGGAAATGAGGCCGGGGCCCGGGTTCGTCGCCGAACTCGTAGACGAGGCCGTCCGCGGGCGAAAAGCGGGTCCACCGGCCGTCAGCGCAGTCGGGGCGCCCCTCGCGGGCGAAGGCGACCCAGCAGGCGTGGGCGAGGGTGGTCTCGGCTCGCTCGCTGACCGTCGCGATCGACGACCTGCCGGGAACGGCGTCGATGGAATCGAACACGAACGGGATCTCCGAAGCATGGTTCGTGCCCAGGCGCTCGGTCCTTTGCCGCTCGGGAACGTAGGAGAAGTAATAGAGCCAGGCCGGCGCGTGGTGCGCCTCCTGCTCGGTGGCGAACCAGCGGGCGGGCGCGGCCATCACCTCGTCGTTAAACAGGTCGCGCGCCAGTAGGGCTTCGCTCTCTCCATCTCCGTAGGCGGCCTTCACGCCCGCGGGTGTGCGCGCGATCCATTGCGCCGGGCTCGCGCCGAACTCGCGCAGCAGTGACGCCTCGTTGCTGTTCCAGCCGATGATCAGGGGCACGCGCGCCTCGTCGCCGCGGGCGAAAGCGACGGTGAGGGGTTCCTCGATCAGCCGGCCGTCCACGATGGGCTGGGCGCGGCGCGCGGCGGCGAGCAGCGTCTGGACCGGCAACGCGCGCAATTGGTCCGCGGTGGCCTGAGCGCCCGGAAGACCGGCCCGGGTCGCCAGGGCCGCGCCCTCAGCCTCCGCCGCCTTGAGGTCCTGCATCGGCTCGCCTCCGACCCCCGACTGGACGATCGCGCGCTGGAACAGCCCGCGCGCGCTGGGCGCCGCCATCAACTGAAGGACGTCCAGTCCTCCGGCGGACTCGCCGAACAGGGTGACGTTGTCGGGATCGCCGCCGAAGGCCGCGATGTTGCGCCGGACCCACCTGAGGGCGGCGGCCTGGTCCATCAGTCCATAGTTGGCCAGGGGGTGGTCGTGCGCCTCGGCGGTGAGGGCCGGGTGGGCGAAGAAGCCGAGCGGGCCGAGGCGATAGTTCATCGCCACCACGACGATCCCGTCGCGGGCGAAGTTGCGCGCGTCGTAGCTGGGCAGATCGGTCGCGCCGGCGACGTTGCCGCCGCCGTAGATCCACACCATCACCGGCGCCTTCTTCGCCGCGCGGGGCGCGGTAACGTCGAGGGTGAGGCAGTCCTCGTCAGTCGGGCCCATATAGCCTCCCGCGTTGGGCCGTCCGGGAGTCACGGCCTGCGGGCAGGCCGGGCCCGGCTTGTCCGCGGCGCGCGCTCCGCTCCAGTGGGCCGCAGGCGAGGGAGGCGCCCAGCGAAGCGGCCCGACCGGAGGCGCGGCGTAGGGGATGGCGCGGAAGACATCCGCCGGCCCCTCCTCGACGCCCGTCAACGTTCCGGACTCGATCGTCGCCTGCGGCTGGCTCCAGGCCGCGCCAGCCACGAGCATCGCCACAAGCGCCGCGCAGAAACCCCAGGTCTTCATGGCGGTTTGTCCCCTCCGCAGCCTCGATCGACAGGGTTATGGCGAGGTCCGTCGTGGCGCAACCCAGGGCCGTGGTTGTCCCGCAGCCGGGGCGTCGTTTAGAGAGACGCGAATGTCGCTCACCTTCCACAAGACGGCGGGACGCGCGGCGCTCTGTCTGCTCGTCCTTGCCGGCGCGCCCGCTGAGGCGCAGCGCAGCGCCCAGACGCCGACGCCCGCGGCTCCCCCCGCCCCGCTCCCCCGCGCCTTCGCTGGCTACACCCAGCCGACGATCCCCCAATCGGCCTGCCGTGTCGTAAGCGCCGCCGAGACGAGGTGCGAGATCCCGGCGATGAGCGCGGGTCGCTACCTGATCGAGGCGACCGGGACCGCGACCGCCCAGGCCGCTGGCGCACGGCAACAGCTGGAGATCGTGGTGGGCGATCAGCTTTGCGGCGTCGGGCGGGACCTCGCGGCCTGGTCCTCCGGCTCGCGAAGCTTCACGTTCGATTGCCTCACGTCGGTGCTCACCGACAGGCCCCTGGAAGTTCGGGCGCTCTACGAGCCCGTGAACGCCGCCAAGGACCCGAAAGGGCCGCAACTGGTCGTCCGACCCCTTGGATGGAACGGCGTGCTCTCCACTTTGCCCTTCGCCCCGTCACACTGACCGCGCCGCCCCAGGAGATCTTCACCATGCGCCAGATCGAGCATTTCATCGAAGGCCGCTCTTCTCACTGGGTCGGCCTGCGCTCCGGCGAGGTCTTCAATCCCAACACCGGGGAAGTCCAGGCGCGTGTCGCTTTCGGGGACGCCGAAGTCCTCGACGCTGCCGTCAGGGCGGCGGCGAAAGCCCAGGAGGGGTGGGCGGCGACCAATCCCCAACGCCGCGCGCGCGTCATGTTCGAGTTCAAGCGCCTGGTGGAGGCGAAAATGGACGAGCTGGCCGAGCTGCTGTCGTCCGAACACGGAAAGGTCGTCGCCGACTCCCGCGGCGACGTGCAGCGCGGCCTGGAGGTGATCGAGTTCGCCTGTGGGATCCCCCACGCCCTGAAGGGCGAATACACCGAAGGCGCGGGGCCGGGTATCGACGTCTATTCCATGCGCCAGCCGCTCGGCGTCGTGGCCGGCATCACCCCGTTCAACTTCCCGGCGATGATCCCGATGTGGATGTTCGGCGTCGCCATCGCGGTCGGCAACACCTTTATCCTCAAGCCGTCGGAGAAGGACCCCAGCGTGCCGGTGCGGCTGGCGGAGCTGATGATGGAGGCCGGCGCGCCGGCGGGCGTACTCAATGTGGTGCACGGCGACAAGGCGGTAGTCGACGCCATCCTCGAGCATCCGCTGATCCGCGCGGTGAGCTTCGTCGGATCGTCCGACATCGCCCACTACGTCTACGCCAAGGGCGCCGAACACGGTAAGCGCGTGCAGGCGATGGGCGGCGCCAAGAACCACGGGATTGTCCTGCCTGACGCGGACCTCGACCACGCGGTCAAGGACCTCATCGGCGCCGCCTACGGCTCGGCCGGCGAGCGGTGCATGGCCCTGCCCGTGGTCGTCCCGGTCGGCGAGAAGACGGCGGAGGCCGTGCGCGAGCGGGTGCTTGCGGAGATCGACACCCTCAAGGTCGGTGTCTCCACCGATCCCGCAGCCCAGTACGGCCCGCTGGTGACGGCCGCGCACAAGAAGCGCGTCGAAGACTATATCCAGCTGGGCGCCGACGAGGGCGCGGAGCTGGTGCTCGACGGTCGCGGCTTCTCGCTGCAGGGCTACGACAAGGGGTTCTTCGTCGGCCCGACCCTGTTCGATCACGTCAAGCCGCAGATGAAGACCTACAAGGAGGAGATCTTCGGGCCGGTCCTGCAGATCGTCCGCGCCAGCTCGTTCGAGGAGGCGGTCGCCCTGCCGTCCGAGCACGCATATGGCAATGGCGTCGCCATCTTCACGCGCAACGGCCGCGCCGCCCGCGACTTCGCCGCCAAGGTCAATGTGGGGATGGTCGGCATCAATGTGCCGATCCCGGTCCCGGTCGCCTACCACACCTTCGGCGGGTGGAAGCGCAGCGCCTTCGGGGACGCCAACCAGCATGGCATGGAGGGCGTGCGGTTCTTCACCAAGGTCAAGACGGTGACGGCGCGGTGGCCGGAGGGCATGACCGAAGACAGCGCCTTCGTCATCCCGACAATGAAGTAGCGGCGGCGGGGGCGCACGAGGTGGACTTCACACTCTCAGAGGACCAGCAGGCGATCTTCGAGACCGCCAGCGCCTTCGCCGCCAGCGAGCTGGCGCCTCACTCGGCCCGTTGGGACGAGGAGAAGGTGTTTCCGGTCGAGACCCTGCGCGCGGCCGCCGCGCTGGGCCTCGCCGGGATCTATGTGCGGGAGGATGTCGGCGGCTCGGCGCTTGGGCGGCTCGACGCGGCGCTGGTGTTCGAGGCGCTCAGCTATGGCGACGTCTCCACCGCCGCCTTCCTGTCGATCCACAACATGGCCGCCTGGATGATCGACCGCTTCGGCGACGAGGCGCTGCGCGAACGCTTCCTGCCGGCGCTGTGCCGGATGGACCTGATCGCCTCCTACTGCCTGACCGAGCCGGGCGCGGGCTCGGATGCGGCGTCGCTCAAGACCAGCGCCCGGCGCGACGGCGACGACTATGTGCTCAACGGGGCCAAGGCCTTCATCTCCGGCGCGGGGACCTCGGACCTCTACGTGGTGATGGCCCGCACCGGGGGCGAGGGCGCGGGCGGGGTCTCGGCGATCGTGGTCGAGAAGGGCGCGCCGGGCCTTTCGTTCGGCGCGTCGGAGCGCAAGCTCGGCTGGCGCAGCCAGCCCACCGCGATGGTGCACTTCGACCATGTGCGCGTCCCCGTCGCCAATCGCATCGGCGACGAGGGCCAGGGCTTCCGCATCGCCATGATGGGGCTGGATGGCGGAAGGCTCAACATCGCCGCCTGCGCGCTCGGCGGCGCCGGCCAGGCGTTCGAGGCGGCCAGGGCCTACATGAGCGAGCGCAAGCAGTTCGGCCGGGCGCTGCGCGAGTTCCAGGCGCTGCAGTTC
>DATHPX010000070.1:0-8444 GCA_035483335.1 Caulobacteraceae bacterium
ATGGCAGCAACCTCGAATACAACGCCCGCGATGCGATCGCGCACGAGGTCGACGAGGCGCTCGGCATCGGCGGATCCGGCTCGGCGCTGAACTTCATCAATGACGGCATAAGCCTCGGCGCGACCTACGAAGGCGCACTGGACCGCTTCCGCTATTCGGCGCCCGGAACGCCGAGCTTTTCGACCGATCCGGACGCGACGGCCTACTTCTCGCTCGACAATGGCGTCACCAACCTCGCCACGTTCAACCAGAACGCCTCCGGCGATTTTGGCGACCTCGGCCCCACGACGACCTCGTGCGGAAGCGCCGGCGGCTTCGGGGGGCCGTTCGGCGTCGTCCAGGACGCGTTCAGTTGCTACAACGAGCCGACGACGAACATCACCCGCGGAAGCATCGAATACACCATGCTGGAGTCGATCGGCTGGGACCCGACGCCAGAGCCCGCGGCCTGGACGATGCTGATCCTGGGCGTGGGAATGATCGGGATCGCGGCCCGGCGCCGGAGAGAGGCGATCACACTCGCCGGTTGACGATCGCCGGCGCGTGAAACAGAGGCCGCTTCCCGATGGAGGCGGCCTCAGGCGTGACGCCCTAGCGGAACAGCCCCTTGGCGAGACCCGCCAGCCCTCCGCCGGACGTGAGCGAGTTGATCACCCCGCCGATGACGCTCTGCACGCCTTCTCCGGCGTTGTCAGAGTGCGCCTGGAGCATGGGCAGCACCTGGGGCAGGAAGGCCTGCACCTGGTCCTGGCTGATGCCCGCCTTGGCGGCCACGGCTTCCGCCACGCCTTCCAGCGAGCCGCCGTTGGTGAAGTGCTCCAGCACGCCATGCAGGGCGTCCTGCGCCTGATCCTGATTGATTCCAGCCTGGCTGGCGGCCTGGCCCAGCATCCCGCTTGAGCTGACGCCAGCCACGATTTCCCGGATGTCCATCTTGGCCTCCGCGGATGTGCGCACGACGGTCGCTCTCCCGACAGCGGACCGCAAGTCTGCAGGTCATCACGAAGTCGAGTGCGGAGGGTGGCCAGGGGTCGGCTGTCCGCACCCCAAACCCCGTCATCGCCGGGCGAAAGTCCCGGCGACCCATCGATCGGCTGGGCGGGCGTCCGCAGTGGCCGCGTCGGGCGGCGCGGCCATGTCGGAGAGCACGACTAGCTCGCGGCGGTCATCCCATCGCTTGCCGCCAAACGCGCGACCCTCGCCAGGCCGGACTGCGCGTCATGGCCGCGCTCGCGCGCAGCCACGGCGAGCGCTCGCACAGCCGATCGATGGGTGGCCGGCACGAGGCCGGCCATGACGGAATATAAGGGGGGAAGCTTCAGGGAGACGGCGCGCCCGAACGGGCGACCGTCCGCCCGATGATCAGACCGGCTCCGCCTCGTCCTCAGGGACGCCGGTGGCGACGACCTCGAGGGCGCCGGTCGGGAGCGGTCGTTGCAGGTGGGCGACCTCAGGCCAGGGCGCGTCGCTGATCCAGAGGTCCCACTGGGCCGGGTCGGTTAGGATCACCGGCATTGCCTTGGCGTGGTAGGCGCCGACGTCGGCGTTGGCTTCGGTGGTGAGGAAGCCGAACAGCTCGCAGTCGACCAGGCCCTCCTTCACCTTGCGGACGCTGGTCCAGGGCGTCCAGAGGCCGGCGAAGAAGGCGAGCGGCCGGTCTTCGCCAAAGGCGAACCAGATCTGCTTGAGCGATCCGCCGACGTGATCGGGCTCGCTGAACGAGGTGAAGGGGACGAGGCAGCGGTTCTTCGGGCCGAGCCACGGCTTCCAGTGGGCGCTGGCGACATTGCGGATGTTTGTGACGCCCTTGTCGGGCTCCATCTTCAGCAGTTCGGCGAAGTCGACCGCACCACCCTTGGCCCTGAGCTTGTTGGCGCGTTTCGAAGCCGCATCGAGCATGACATTCTTGGGCGAGGGCATTCCCCAGCGCATGTCGCGCATCTCCCGCCCACCCTCGCCTGCGTCCAGGACCACGGGCGCCGAATAGTCCGGGTAGACGCCGGGGATCGGCGGCTGGTTGTGGTTCCGGTCGAACAGCGCGCGCGTGAACTCGGCGATCTCGGCGCGCCCTCGCTTGATCGCGTAGAGGTTGCACATGCGGCGAAGCTAGACGGCGGGACAGCGATGTCCAGCGGCCTAGACCCACGCCCGGGCGCGCCGCAGGGCGCCGCACGCGCTGCAGCGCAGGCGCTGACAGACCTCGCGCGGGGTCGCATCGGGGCCAAGGCGCTCGAAGGCCTGCGCCCTCCCCCACTCCACGGTGCGACGGCACGCGCCGCACTCGATCTTGAGCGTATCGGCGCCGCTCAGCATCACACGCGCGAGCGTCTGGAACATCATCATCGCGCGGGCGTCCTCTCGCGCGTCACCTGAACCCATTCGGATCGGCAGGCGCGGCAGCGCAGGCGGGGCGCCAGCTCGCGGAAGGTCAACTTGGGCCGACCGCCGAAGCGTCGCCGGAGATCACCCGGATACCAGATCGCCCTGTGCCGACAGGCGTGACAGACCAGGCCGACTGCCGCGCCTTCCATGATCAGCCGCTCGATCGGGAGGGCGGCGAGATCCGGCTCGATCAGCCAGGGCGGGCGGCTCGGCTCAGGCATCGGCGCAAGGCGCGCCGGGCGGCTCGGGCCGAGGTTCCTGGCCGGAGCGCCGCAGGAGGCGGTCGACCTTGCGCGCCGCCTCGACGATCTCCTCGAGCGCCTCACGCATGGCGGCGTCGTGCGCGAAATCCGCCGCCAGAAACGGCAGTTCGTCCTGACAGCGCTCGATCAGCCCAAACCCGCGCTCAAACCGCCGCGCCATCATCACACCCGCTCCTGGAACAAACCAGGAACATTAGGACTCGGAGGCGGCGCGGAGTCCAGGGGGTGGGAGTGAGCCTTTCCGAGCGCCTCGGAGCCGAGAGGCCGTTCACCGGCGAGGGCGCCGGCGCTCCGGGTAAGCCTTGCGATGTCGGGGACGACCGAGGCGCCGCGGGGGGCGCACGGAGCGCCGGCGCCCTCGCCGGCGTGGTTCGGGCGCCCGGCGATGACGGAGTTCAGGGGGGAGCACGGACCGCTGGCTGACAGATTCGAGGCGATCCGCGACTTCATCGCGGTGAGCTTGGCCGCCAGGGATTCCTTTTAGTCCCGCGCGGTCGACGCCCGTCGGATTGGGCCGAACGGGCCGAACTTGTGGGCCGTCGCGCCGAATGTGTCTGCATAGGGCCCGTAGGGCGCGTCGACGGGCTTCTCCTCCCGCTTGGGGTAGTCGTCCCCCAGGCGCGCCATGTGCGGACGCGGCTGCGAGACCACGAAGGCGGCGACGTCCCAGGCGTCGGACGGGGGCAGGGCCGGCTGGGCGAGGGTCACGCCGGCGGGCATGTTGCCGTGGATGAAGTTGGCCGCGTCGATCAGGCGGTCCATGCCAGCGCCGTCGTTGAAGCTGTCCGGCCCCCACAGCGGCGGGATCGCATAGCCGCCGGCGTCCCCCTCGCCGCCGGTTCGCCGGCCGGCGCCGTCCGCGCCGTGGCAGGCGGCGCAGGTTCGCGCGTAGATGAGCCTGCCACGGACAGGATCGGCGGCGCGGGAGAGCTCGGGCATGGCGCCGACCCCGCGCCCGTCCGTCCGGTCGCCCACGCGAACGCCGCTCGACATGAACTTGAGATAGGCGACCATGGCCGTCATCTCGCGGCCCTGCGCCGGCAAGGGCTTGCCGTTCATGCTGCGGACCATGCAGCCGTTGATGCGATCCTCGATCGTCCCGACCTTGCCGGACCTGGCGCGATAGTTGGGGAAGTCGGCATAGACACCCACGAGAGGAAGACCGAACCTCTGTCGCCCCGCATCGATGTGGCAGCTCGCGCAGGCGAGATTGTTCCCGGCGAAGCGCATGTGAGGATCGGGCGCCTCCGGCCCGATCAGGGCGTAGGTCCTGGTGACGAGGTCGCGGCCGTAGAGCACCGTGCGGCCCCAATCGTCGTCGGGAAGGGCTTCAACGGAAGGCGCAGCCCAGGACGTCGCCTGAACGTGATCGGGCCTGGGGGACGCCTGGGACCCCGTCGTCTGCTGAGGACCGCAAGCAGTCAACGCCACCGTCGCCAGCAGCGCGATGGCGCAGGCGAGCCCTCGAGCGGTCACCAAGCCGTCCACAACCTCACACGCGGATATAGGCGAAGCCCATACCCTGGAGCCGGGCGAGCTCCGCCACCCCCGCGGGCACGATGTCGTCTTCCTTGACGCCGTAGAGGGCGCGCCAGTCGATCTTCCGAAAGCGCAGCGTGTTGGCGCACATGAGGAAACGTACGCCCTGCGCACGCATCTCGTCCATCTGGCCGGCGAGGGCCTTGTCGGTCTGGGCGAGGCTGAATGCGTCGACCCCATTCCCGAAATCCACGACACGGATCTCAAGATGCGTCGCTCCCACCGCCGCGAAGTGGGCTCGCAGATGTCCGAGCAGGTGGCTGAAGAAGGTCGCGTCGTCGGGCGGGCCGCCGTTGTTCTGATAGACGACCTTCTGGTCGCGGTAATAACCGGCGGGCGCGGCGCTCAGGGCAGGGCCGCCCAGCCCTGCGAACGACGCCACGGTGGCGAGCCCGGCGAACGCGCCGCGCCGGCTGAAAAGCTGTCTCATCACTTCCCCCATCTGGACTGCTGCAAACCTCGCCCCTCCACCCGGCGCGACGCCGAGCTTGGCCTTGCCTCACAGGCGCTTCGCCGCCAGGATAAATCTCAAGATCAGTCGGCGTGCCCATTGCGAAACCTTAAACGGTGGCGGGGTCATGAACGAGCCGGACCAATATTTCCTGGGCTACAGGACTGCTGAGCAGCAGCGGCTGCAGCGGCAGGCCGACGAATTGGCCGCCGAGTCGGTCTGGCTGTTCGACACGATCGGATCCCTGGAGGGCAAGGAGGTCCTGGAGATCGGCTGCGGGCCTCGCGGTTGCCTGGACCTATTGTCCGCCCGCGTGGGCCCTTCGGGCCGGGTCGTGGGGCTCGAGCGCAGCCCCGAGGCGGTCGAGCTCGCGAAGAGGATGGTCGCGGAGCGAGGACTGTCGAACGTCGAGGTGGTCTGCGGCGACGCCAAGTCGTCGGGCCTGCCGCCGGCGCGCTTCGACCTGGTCACCAGCCGGCTCGTGCTCGTCAATGTGCCAGACCCCAAGCAGGTCGTTTCGGAGGCGACGCGGCTGGCCCGCCCCGGAGGCGCCGTCGCCTTTCACGAGGCGGACTGGCTGGCGTTCATCTGCGATCCGCCCTCGGCGGGTTGGACCGGCTTCGTCGACAGATTTGTCCGCTACAGCGAGGCCAACGGCATCGACCTGTTTGTCGGGCGCAAGCTGCCGCGTCTTCTTCGCCGCGCCGGACTCACCGATGTCAGCGTGCGACCGATTCTCCACGTGCTGCCGCCCGAGCATGCGCGCCGCCCGCTCGTCCTTCAGGTCGCGGACAATCTGAAGGATCGCATGATCTCGGAGGGTCACCTGACCGAGGCAGAATACGCTGAGCTGAGGCAGGACCTGGCGCGCTGCATCGCCGATCCGGAGACTTTCGTAATCCACGGCCCCTACTTCCAGGCCTGGGCCCGCAAGCCGAGCGCCTGATCGACCTCTTGGACCGCCGGAATCCTGCCGGCTCTGAGGGCGCCTTCTGGCATGGCCCAATCGAAGAAGAGGCCGGCAGGATGCCGGCGGTCCGAAAGGAGGCCGCGGCAGTCTTTGCCGCTACCTCCTGACGAAGACGCAGAGCTTGGCGCCGTCGGGGTCGCGGACGTAGGCGGCGTAGAAGACGGGATCCATGCCCGGGCGCACGCCGGGCGGGCCCTCGCAGGTCCCGCCGTGGGCCAGGGCGGCGGTGTGGAAGGCGTCGACCGAGGCGCGGTCCTCGGCCAGGAAGGCCAGCATGGCGCCGTTGCCGTTGGTGGCCGCGGCGCGATCGAAGGGGCGGGTGAGGAAGAAACGGGCGCCTTCGCCGGGGCGGCGATAGCCTGTCCAGGTCTCGCTGGTGGTCTCGCGCGCGGCGCCCAGCGGGGCGAACACGGCGTCGTAGAAGGCGATCGAACGAGCCATGTCGTTCACCCCGAGGGTGGAATAGGCGATCATGCGGCGTCTCCCTTTTTTCTAGTGATGCGCGGCGCATAACGTCTTGCCAAGCTCCGCTCCAAGGCCGTTTTGGATAACCGAAACCGGGAGGAGCGACATGACGGTGCGGGAGACGCGGTTCCGTTATGAGGGCGAGGACGGAGCGGCCCTGGCGGGCTTTGTCTGGCGATCCCACGCGGCGCCCAAGGCCGTGCTGCAGCTCGCCCACGGCGCTGGGGAGCACTCGGGCCGGTACCGCGAGCCGCTCACGCCGATCGTGGAAGCCGGCTATGTCGTGTATGCGGCCGACCATCGGGGTCACGGGCTGACTTCAGGCATGACCAGCCTGGGCGACTTCGGCGCGGGCGGCGCGCCGGCGGCGGTGCGGGACATGGCGGTCCTATCCCGCCGCGCCCGCGCCGAGACGCCGGGCCTGCCGCTGATCCTGATGGGCCATTCGATGGGGGCGATGTTCTCCCAGGCCTATCTGCCGGAAAACTCGGAGCTGATCGACGCATTGGTGCTGTCCGGCACGGCCGGGCCGGGACGGATCGAGCCGGGGACGATCAACCGCGACTTCGAGCCGGCGCGCACGCCCTATGACTGGCTGTCACGGGATCCGACCGAGGTGGACGCCTATATCGCCGACCCCTTCTGCGGCATCCGTTTCACCCCGCAGTCCACGGCGTCGTTCACGAGCCTGCGCGAGCGTGAGCTGAGCGTCGCCACTCTCGCCAAGGTGCGGCGCGGGCTTCCGGTCTATGTGCTGGTGGGCGACGCGGATCCGATCAACGCCAAGCTCGCCCGCCTGACGCCTTTGATCGACGTCTACCGGGCCGCCGGTCTGGACGTGAAGCTGAAGGTCTATCCGGGCGGACGCCACGAGATGCTCAACGAGACCAACCGCGACGAGGTCGTCACCGACCTGCTCGCCTGGCTGGACGCGACCGTGGCGCGGTTGAAGAGGTCGTAAGGGCGCGAGCCCCTACTTCTTCATGAAGCCGCCGTACTTGGCGGTGAAGCGGGACACGCGGCCGCCGCGGTCGAGCAGCTGCTGGTTGCCGCCGGTCCACGCCGGGTGCGTCTTCGGGTCGATGTCGAGGTGGAGGTTCTGACCTTCCTTGCCCCAGGTGGAGCGCGTGCGGTAGGTCGTGCCGTCCGTCATCGTCACGGTGATGAAGTGATAGTCGGGATGGGTGTCTTGCTTCATGGCCTGGTCCCACCGATCTGACGGCGAGGTTGAAACGAAAAGCCCGCCGGAACCGGCGGGCGCGGGCGTTCGCGAGCGGCGGTCCATACACGACCTGGGTCGGCTCGAGCAAGGGTTCTGCCAGACGTTATGACATCCGTCGATGGAGTCTCTCCTGAGGCCGGTCCCGCCGGCCGCGACACCGCGCCTTCCGAGGCCGTCTCACGCCGCCCCCGTCGCGACCTCTCGCCGCTCTCCCGCCTGCGCCCGTTCGTGCGGGCGCACCGAGGCGACGCCATCCTCTCGGGCGTCTTCCTCACCCTTTCGACCACCTTCACCATCGGCCTGACCTTCGCCCTGCGTCGGATGGCCGACCGGGGCCTGGCGAGCCACGCGGCCGGCTCGATCAACGAGGCGTTCCTCGTCCTGGGCGCTGTGGCCCTGGCCCTGGCGCTCTCGACGGGCGGGCGGTTCTTCTTCACCCATAAGCTCGGCGAGAGGGTCGTCGCGGACCTGCGCGAGGCGCTCTACGCCCACGTCGTCTCGCTGGACCAGGCCTTCTTCATGACGACGCGCACCGGCGAGGTGCTCTCGCGTATGACCACGGACCTCGCCATCGTCGAGGCCATGGTCGGGGCGACGGTGGCCGTGGCCATGCGGAACGCCCTGACCGTCATCGCCGCCCTGGCGGTGATGATCGTGGTCAACCCCGGCCTCACCGGCTTCGTCGGCCTGATCGTCGTCCTGATCCTGCTGCCGCTGTTCGCCGTCGGCCGGCGCGTGAGGCGCCTCTCGACCGCCGCCCAGGCGCGCTTCGCCGACGCCGTCGGCTATGCCGGCGAGACCCTCGATGCGCTGGAGACGGTGCAGGCCTTCGGCCGCGAGGCCTCGGTCGCCGCCCGTTTCCGCGAGGCGGTGGAGGCGGCGTTCCGGACCTCGCTCGCCCGCATCGGCGCGCGGGCGATCATGACCATCCTCGTCATGGTGCTGGCTGCCGGGGGCTTCGGCCTCGTCCTCTGGCGCGCGGCGCTCGACGTGTTCGTCGCCAACAGCATGACGGCTGGCGCCCTTCTGCAGTTCGTGCTGCTCGCGGCCCTGGCGGCCGGCTCGGTCGGCTCGCTGGGCGAGGCTTGGGGCGATGTGCAGAAGACCGCCGGCGCGATGGCCCGCATCGGCGAGATCCTCGATGCGAGGCCC
>DATHPX010000071.1:0-17585 GCA_035483335.1 Caulobacteraceae bacterium
GATCTTGGCGAGCTCGAGCTTTTCCTCGATCGACATCGAGGCGCCCGGCGACTGCTCGCCGTCGCGCATGGTGGTGTCGAAGATTACGACATGGTCGGATACGCCAGAGGGTACGCGGGTCTCGTTGGCCGCGTTGGCGATGGAGGCAGTCATGGGGTCAGGTCTCACGGTGGGCTGGAGCGAAGGGCGAAGGATCGACCCCCGGGCGCCCGGCCGCGAAGGATCACGCAGCCAGCGACAACGCCCGGGGGCGTCTAAGCCCCAGCTGAAGAAGCGGAAGGATGCCGAGCGGCATGATCATGCCCGGGGCTTACCGTCAGGCGGCGTCCCGCGCAAGGCTGTTGCGTCCCGCGGGGCGGAAAGGCGTGGCCATGCTGGCTGAGCTCCTGTGCGGCTCGCCGGTCCTGCCGGTAGTGACGATCGCCGACGCCGCATCCGCAGTTCCGATGGCCCGCGCCCTCCTCGCCGGCGGGCTGAATGTGATCGAGATCACCCTGCGCACTCCGGCGGCGGCCGAGGCGATCGCCCGCATCACCGGAGAGGTCGAGGGAGTGATCGTCGGCGCCGGCACCGTTCTCACCCAAAGAGACATGACGGCCGCCGAGCAGGCGGGAGCCCAGTTCGCGGTCAGCCCTGGCTTCTCCGCGAACCTGTCGGCCGACGCTTCCCTCCCCTTGCTGCCCGGAGTGGCGACGGCCAGCGAGGTCATGGCCGCGCTCGAGGCGGGACACTCTTTCATGAAGTTCTTCCCGGCCGAAGCTGCAGGCGGCCCCGCCCTGCTCAAGGCGCTCGCCGGGCCCCTCCCCCAGGCGCGCTTTTGTCCGACGGGCGGGATCACACCAGCCAATGCGGGCGCCTATCTACGACTGGAGAATGTCGTTTGCGTCGGCGGAAGCTGGCTCACCCCGCCGGAGCTGATCGCCGCCGGTCACTGGCAGGCGGTCGAGCGGCTCGCGCGGGAGGCGGCGCGTCTGCCCCCCGCGCCGAAGGACGTCGCGCTTGCAGAATCCCATAAGTCATGACTTATTGATCACATGATGAACGCCGACGTGTTCCGCGCTTTGGCCGACCCGACGAGACGGGCGGTCTTCGAGCGGCTCGCGGATGGCGAACAGACGGTTTCGGCTCTGAGAACCGGATTTGCGGTCTCTCAGCCGGCGATCTCGCAGCATCTGGCGACGCTGAGGGCGGCTGGCCTCGTGAGGGAGCGTCGCGAAGGGCGCAACGCCTACTATGCCATTGATCCGGCGGGCCTGGGCGAACTCGCTGCGTGGCTGGATCGGTACCGGGCCTTCTGGCCCGTGCGGATCGAACGGCTGAAGACCACTCTCAAGGAGATGGACGATGAGCGATGATGGGCGAACCCTCGTCGTCGAGGCCGACCTGGACGCGCCTCCGGACCGCGTCTGGCGCGCACTCAGCGATCCGACCCTGTCGTCTCAGTGGCTGCCCAGCGGTAAGGTCGGGACGCGGCCAGGCGAGCGCTTCACGCTCGACGACGAGGGCCGGCGGATCGATTGCGAGGTGCTCGACGCCGAGCCGGGACGCCGGCTTCGCCTCAGCTGGCGTGAGGCGGACAGCGCGGTGTCGAGCCAGGTGACATTCGTCGTCTCGCCGGGCGCCGCAGGCGGGGCGCGCCTGCGGATCGTGCACGAGCCCGTCGTCGCGAGCCTCGCGGTACAGCGGACCCCCGCCGGCGTTCGGGCGTTCCCGACGAGGATGGCCGCATGACCAGTCTCGTCCCCATGGTGGTCGAAGAGTCCAGCCGCGGCGAGCGGGCCTTCGACATCTTCTCGCGCCTGCTGCGGGAGCGGATCGTGTTCGTGAACGGGGAGATCGAAGACGGTATGGCCGCGCTCGTCTGCGCCCAGCTGCTCTTCCTGGAATCGGAGTCGCCGAAGAAGGAAATCTGCCTCTACATCAACTCGCCCGGCGGGGTGGTGACCGCCGGAATGGCGATCTACGACACCATGCAATACATCCGCAGTCCCGTGACGACCTATTGCATGGGCTTTGCCGCCTCGATGGGCTCGTTCCTGTTGATGGCGGGCGCGCCCGGCCAGCGCTTCTCCATGCCCAACGCCAGGATCATGGTCCACGAACCCGCCGGCGGGTTCCAGGGCAAGGCCTCGGACATCGAGCGCCACGCCAAGGACATCCTCGAGACGCGACGCCGGATCAACGAGATCTACGCCCGTCATACGGGTAGGACGATCGAAGAGATCGAGCGCGCGATGGACCGCGACAACTTCATGAGCGCCGAGGAGGCGAAGGCCTTCGGCCTAGTCGACCACGTTTCAGGCGCGCGCGACGACGCGGTCTAGCGCCGGACGTCCGTCCACGGCGCGTCGAAGTTCGCCAGATCAGCGGCGGTCGCCATCGAGAAATCGCCCGGGACGCCGTGTTTGTGAGCGGCGCTCCGCAAACCGGTGGCCAGAGCCGCCTCCTCGGTCGCATCCCCGAGCAGCCCATGGAGGAGACCCGCCGCGAACGCGTCGCCTGCGCCGATGCGATCGACGATCGCCGGAAGGCCAAGGGGCTCGGCCACGATCGACCTCTCGCGCGTGGCCATGGTCGCCGCCAGCTGGTGCTGGCCGCCTGGGCCGGTCGAGCGCAGCAGGGCGGCGATCCTCTTCAACCAGGGAAACGCGGCGAAAGCCTCCGCGGCGGCGTCGGCTCGAGAAGCGAGCTCATCCTCGCCGGGGAAGTCGCGCCCGAGGACGAGCGCAAGGTCGCGCTCGTTCACCAGGGCCAGATCCGCGCGCGAGAGCAACTGGCGCAGGACCGCCGGCGCCTCCCCCGGCCGCTCCGCCCATAGATTGGCGCGGTAGTTTCCGTCGAAGCAGACCTTCACGCCGCGCGCCCGCGCGACACTCGCGGCCGTGACGCAAGCCTCGAGTCCCGAGGGACCCAGGGCAGGCGTAATTCCGGACAGGTGCAGCCAGCTGGCGCCCTGGAGCTCACGCTCCCAGTCAAAGTCCGCCGCTTTTGCACGACTGAAGGCCGAATGGGTGCGGTCGTAGAGAACCTCTGTGCTGCGGAGGGCCGCCCCCGGCGTCACGAAATAAAGGCCCATGCGGCCGGGGCCGTACCTGACACCCGACACGTCGACGCCCCAGCGGCGAAGCTCGCCCACAGCGGCTCGCCCAAGATCGTTGTCAGGCACGACGCTAACCATGCGCGCACGACGTCCAAGGCGTGACAGGCCGACGGCGACATTGGCCTCGGCGCCGCCGTACGAAACCTTGAGGGCGGGCGACTGGAGCAGCAGCTCCTGATCCGGCGGGCTGAATCGGATCAGCATCTCGCCGAAACAAATGACGGCTCCCTCGCTCACGAGACGCCCCATAAAGAAGCCTGCGAGAGCGGGGAGCCGGCATCGGCCGGTTCAGATGACCTTGAGGACATGCGCCCGACGCTAGAGCCGGCCGTCCACAGTGGTCAACGAAGAGGCGTCAGAAGTCGGCGGTCTCGGGATCGGGGCCGATCCGCCCGTCTGCCGCGTCGAGGGCGGCGATCGCCGCCATGTCGTCCGCATCCAGCTTGAAATCGAACACGTCGATGTTCTGGCGGATGCGCTCGGCGTGCACCGACTTGGGGATGACGATGAGGCCGCTGTCGAGGTGCCAGCGGATGATCGCCTGGGCCGGCGACTTGCCGTGCTTGGCCGCGATGGACTTGATCGTCGGATCGTCCAGGAAGCGGGCCTGACCCAGCGGGCTCCACGACTCGGTGAGGGTTCCCATCTGCTCATGAACGCGCCGCAGGTTGCGCTGCTGGAAGCGGGGGTGAAGTTCGATCTGGTTGACGGCCGGAGTCACCCCTGTCGCGTCGACGATCCGCCGCAGATGCTCCTCGTTGAAATTGGAGACGCCGATCGACTTGGCGCGCCCCTCCTTGCGCAGACGCACCAGCGCCCGCCAGCTGTCGACATATTGGTCCTTCTTCGGCGCGGGCCAGTGGATCAGGTACAGGTCGACGGACTCTCGTCCGAGCCGGCGCAGGCTCGCATCGAAGGCTCGCAGCGCCTCGTCATAGCCCTGGTCGGTGTTCCAGAGCTTGGTGGTGACGAAGACGTTGCGTCCCGCAACCGCCTCTCCGACGCCCTTCTCGTTGCGGTACGCCGCAGCAGTGTCGACGTGCGCATACCCGGCGTCCAGAGCGGCCTTCACAACCGGCGCCGCCTCCTCGGCGGGCGTCTGCCAGACACCGAGCCCGAGCTGGGGCATCCGGCGCCCATCGTTGAGGGCGACGTAGGGTTGGTCGTTCATCAAAGTCTCCGTGGGGTCTTCTGGTCAGGCTCGCCGCCGACCTTCCAGGCGCGGCAAGGCGCCGGGGCCCGCCACTTGGAGGCGCGCCGGCAGACCGGCAAGTTCGAGGCTGCTACAGCTTGCGCTTTACGCTCGCATGGCCCCGCAGAAGCCAAAAATTTCAGTTTTGTCAGACTGTTGCTGAGACCTCACCACCGCTCGGCGAACGGCCGGATCTCATGCTCGAAGGTCCAGGCGTCTTCCGACTGCTGGAACAGCGACCAATAGGCTTCCGCCACCGCGGCGGGGCGCATCAGGCGGCCGGGCTCGAGATTGTCGAGCGCCTGGGGACCCTCGCGGTCGGAGATCCTTTGGCGCACCCAGGCGGTGTCGACGCCGGCGTCGATGATCAGGTGCGCCACGTGGATGTGGCTTGGCCCGAGTTCGCGGGCCATGGACTGCGCCACCGCCCGCAGGCCGAACTTGGCGCTGGCGAAGGCCGCATATCCGACCCCGCCTCTCAGGCTGGCCGTCGCGCCGGTGAAGAAGATGGCGCCCTGTTTGCGCGGGAGCATCAGGCGGGCCGCCTCGCGACCGGTGAGGAAGCCGCCGTAGCAGGCCATTTCCCACACCTTCCGAAAGACGCGTTCGGTGGTTTCCAGGATCGGGAAGTTCACGTTGGCGCCGATGTTGTAGACGCACACCGCCAGCGGGGCGTGCGCCTCGGCCTCCTGCAGGAAGGCGGTCACGGACTCCTCTTTCCGCGCATCGACCGATCGGGCCTCGAACCGCCCCCCGTTCGCGCCGATCCGCTCGGCCAGGCCCGCGAGCTTCGAGCCGTCGCGCCGACCGGCGAAGACGGAGAAACCCTCAGACGCGAACTTCTCGGCGATGGCCGAGCCGATGAAATCGCCCGCGCCCACTATGGCCACGCTCTGATCGCGCGCTTGCATCCGCCGTCTCCAACTGCGCTCTGTCGCCCTTGACAGGATAGTGAGTACATTTTTAGAACTGAAGTCAACCGGGGATGAAATCCCGTCGCGCGGCGGAGGCGAGGCCATGGAAGACGTGATTTTCTATTTCGACTTCGGCAGCCCCAACGCCTACCTCGCGCATAGGGTCATCCCGGACATCGAACGGCGCCTGGGTCTGCGCTTCGTCTACCAGCCGGTCCTGCTGGGCGGGATCTTCAAGCTGACCAACAATCAGTCCCCGGCGACAGCCTTCGGCCACATCAAGAACAAGCTGGCCTATGAGGCGCTGGAGACCCGGCGGTTCATCGAACGCCGAGGCGTCTCGGGCTTCCGCCAGAACCCCAACTTCCCGGTGAACACCCTGCTGATCATGCGCGGCACGGTGGCGGCCCAGCGCCTGGGCGTGTTCGAGGCCTATGTCGCCTCCGTCTTCGGCGACATGTGGGAGCGCGGTCTGAAAATGGATGACCTTGCCGTCGCCCGAGCCGCCCTTCTGGATGCAGGCCTGCCTGCGGACGAACTCCTGCAACTCACTCAGGACGACGCAGTCAAGGCGCGCCTGCTGGCGAACACCCAGGACGCCGTGGACAAGGGTGTCTTCGGCAGCCCAAGCTTCCTGTTCCGCGACGAACTTTATTTCGGCAAGGACCGGCTTCGAGATATCGAGGACGCGGCCGCAGCGAGGACCGCCGCGCCCGCCTAGGAGACACCCAGCGCCATGCAATGGAGCCAGCTTGAGGCGGAAGCCTGCTCGCTCGCGCGGACCCTGTCGATCATGGGGGATCGGTGGACCCTGCTGATCCTGCGCGACTGTTTCCTCAAAATCCGGCGGTTCGACGATTTCCAGGAACGACTCGGCATCGGCAGGCCCATTCTCGCCGACCGCCTGCAGAAGCTGGTCGCCGCCGATATCCTCGCCAAGGTTCCCTACCAGGAACGCCCGGTCCGCTACGAATATCGTCTCACGCCCCAGGGACTGGACCTCTACCCAGTGATCATCTCTCTGGTGCACTTCGGCGATACGCACCTCGCCGGACCTGAGGGCCGCCCGGTGCTCCACCGGCATCTGGCCTGCGGCAACCTGTTCGACCCGGTGCTGGTGTGCTCGGCCTGTGGCGAGCCGGTGGGTCCGCGCGACATTGTGGTCGAACCAGGTCCGGGGGCCAGGGAACGGAGCCCGGTTCCGTCCGCGGCTGCGGGCGAGGACAAGTAGCTAGAATCTGACCTCGGTTGGTGGGCCGGCATTGGCTGCACGAACTGACCCCGGGCCGGTCGCAGCCTACTCGTACCCCAGCGCCCAGCTTGCCCCGCGCGCCCAGCAGATGTCGTCGGGAATACTGTTCGATCGATAGAGGCGGCGAACTCTCTCGGGGTTTCCACTGCGGAACGCCTCGTTGAGGCTAGCTTCCGAATCGGGGTCGGACGCTCCGAAGCACGGGTAGATGGCGGTCGACGACTTATAGGCCGCGGCGTAGTCATCACCGCGCCGCTCGATCAGAAAGATTCCACCTCGCGTCATCGGGTTACCGGTAGGTGACTTGTATCCTGCGCAGAGCGGCAGGATGAGCCGACCCCCGTCCTTCAGCGCATCGAGCCAAAGATCGAGCGGTCGCGAAGCCCCTGCGTTGACCAGGATCACGTCGGCTGGATCCAGCGGGCAGCGCGAGCCGTCGCCTTGGGCGCAGCGCACCTGCCGGTAGGGCGCGAGGTTTCGCTCTGCGCGAACGGCCAACTCAGGCTCGTATTCGATGGCGGTCACCCGGCCGCTCGCTCCTACCAGGCGAGCCAGGAAGGCCGTGTAGTAGCCGACTCCGGCGCCGATGTGGACCGCGTGCTCGCCCTCAGCAGCCCGACCGAGCGACACCAGAAAGGTCAGGAACGACGGCAAGCCATTGTTGAGTTCCTTTCCCGGTATCAGGCCGATCAGGGCGTCCTGATAGAGCCACTGGGGATCGTCGTCGGGCGTTTGGCGGTAGTTGCTTCCACCAGCAACGCCGAGGACCGGCGCATCCCAAGGCCCAGAACCGAGAAAATCCTCGCGCCGCACCTCAGCAAGCGCGGATTCGAGGCGCGGGTCGTCGGCGCCGGAAGTGAAATAGACACGCCGCGCGTAGGCGCGGCGGAGGGCGTCGAGGTCAAGCGCGTCCACTGGCGGGCTCCGGCATACGCAACTTTGCTGCTGGATCAGAACGCAGCCCTTGGTCCGACGCAATCCCGCGCAGCCCGGCCCTCCGTACGCCCCTTGCGGAACGGTTGTCGGAATGTGACCCGGGAGGTGACGCCGCTCGACCTACTCGGGAACGGTCAGGCGGGGACTGACATAACCGGGGGCAACGCGCTCGCTACCCGCCGCGCCAAGCCACGGCTGCAGACTGAGTCAATCCGCTTCGACTTGCTTCATGACTTCACCGCGCATGCGTGCGGACGTAGCGTGTGGTGATGGACCAATCCGAGATCTGGAACGAAGAAGCGGCGCAGACGTATGACACGCCGGGCGTCGGCATGTTCGGGGCGGAAGTGCTGGGCCCCACTGTCGAGCGTCTCGTCGAACTTGCAGCGGGCGGCAGGGCGCTCGAGTTCGCTATCGGGACCGGCCGAGTCGCGGTTCCACTAAGGGAACGAGGGGTCCCGGTGGTGGGTATCGAGCTGTCTCCCGCTATGATTGCTCAGCTGCGGACGAAGGCCGACGAAGTCGCCATTCCCGTCGTGATGGGAGATATGGCGATAACAATGGCGCCTGGGGGGTACAAGCTCGTCTACCTCGTCTTCAACACCATCTCGAACCTGCTTACCCAGGCAGAACAGGTCGCGTGCTTTCGCAATGCCGCACGCCATCTCAACCCCCGCGGCCATTTCGTGGTCGAACTCTGGGTTCCCGAACTCCGCAAACTGCCTATGGGTCAGGACGCTATCGTAGCGACATCGGAACCCGGTCACTTTTGCGTAGACACCTATGACGTGCTGCGCCAGCGGGTCGTGTCACACCACTTCTTCTTTGGAGAGGGCCGCAAAGCCGTAACGGCCCGCTCTCCGCACAGATATATCTGGCCGGCTGAGTTGGACCTCATGGCCGAGATCGCCGGGTTCGAACTGGAGAGCAGGCACGCTGACTGGCTGGGAGCGCCCTTCACCGCCGAGTCTCCTTCGCATGTATCCGTTTACCGGCTGAGGTGAAGTCAAGGGTCGATGCCGGCCCAGGGAGCCCGCGATGGGTCGAAACTCCTCCTTGCCCAAGAGAAGACGTTCCGAAGGTGGTGGACGGGTGGTGAGCTGATCTTTGCGCCCGTGAAACAAACAATCATCTGGTAGCTCGGAGGCTCGGCTTTACTGGACTTCGAGATCCAAGGCGCGACTATGGGGCATGCTGCTGGCGCGCGCCTTCGAGGGAACCGTCTTCCTGTTCGCGTTTATCGCGATCGTGTTCATCGGCTTAGCCGGACCACTGCGCGACGGACGCGCCTGGGCGATACTGGCGCGCCTCTCAGCTTGGCCGCCGGCGCGACGCTGCCGCTGATGCCGCCAGCCACAGTGTCCTCCGGTTCTACGGCCCACATTTGCATATTCAGCGCGCCGAGAAGTGGCTCCACTTGGCTTGCCAAATTATTCGATAGTCACCCAGACGTCCTTTACCTGCATGAACCAGAACTCTTCAACCGCGGCCTAGATTTTCTGCCGTATTGGCTCAATGGGTCTCCTGACGAGATATACATTGCCGCAGCTAGAGATTATTTTTATCGACTAATAGGGTTGCGCTCATCGCGGGTCATTGGTCGCACACCGTTCTTCCGAAAGAATTATCGAAGCACCTCGTCGGAGTTGGTTCGCCAGGGTTTGATAGGCGCCGTGAAGTTGCTCGAAAGCCTGGGACTTGAGCGCGCCACTCGAAATTTCGCGATCCCCGATTTTCGCGATCCTGACAAACTAATAGTACCGGTAGTCAAGTCCGTAAGCGCACTGGGTCGCGCGAGAATTCTAATCGAGGCTATGGGCGATGAACTTCGGCCAATACTGCTTATTAGACATCCTTGCGCCGTAGTCGCCTCCATACGTCGAGGTGTAGCCCTTGGCGTGATGGGACCTCAGAGTGAGTTGGGACAATTGCTCGAAACGGGAAGCGCCAAAGGCTTGGGAATTGACCCCCACTCTTTCACGACGTCAGACGAGGTGGACTTGATCGCCTGGAACTGGCTCCTCGCAAATGCCGAAGCCTATCAAGCGGTCAAAACAACCGGCGGAACAATGGTGATTTATGAGAGCTTAGTGAGTGGCGGCGCCGATGCTGCAGCGAAGCTCTTTACCCAGGTCGGACTAAGATGGACTGACGAAACAGCCAGGTTTCTCAAAGATTCAAGGTCGCGCAATGGCGGTTATTATTCTGTATATCGCGATCCAAGTCAAGCTATTAACGGATGGAAATTGGAATTAGATTCGGCGATTGTCGCCAGAATTCGGAAGATTTCTTTGCAACATCCTGTTGGTCAACTATTCTTTTAAATAGACAAAACTGACGGGCGCAGTCGCACTGCTTCCCCGATTGGTTCGAAAGACGCTCTACCGCGAGTGCGCAGGGGTCTCCACTTCCGCAAGCAGGGCGGTCATCGCCGCGTTGCCTTGCTGGCGCGCGACGCTGTTGGCGGTATTGCCGGCCGCGTCCTTGAGGGTGAGGTCGGCGCCGCGCTGGACCAGGAGCCGGACGATGTCTGCATGGCCGACCAGGGCCGCCATCATCACCGCGGTCTGGCCCATGCGGTTGCGAGCGTTGACGTCACAGCGGCCGACCAGGCGCTGGGCGATAGCGACGTCACCCTTGAAGGCGACGCCCATCAGGGCGGTGTTCCCCCTCTGGTCGCCAGCGCACGGGTCTGCGTGCATCGCGAGCAGAGCATCGACCGCCGCCGGCTGGTCGTCATAGGCGGCGAGGATCAGGGCGGTGTAGCCGTGGTCATCTCGCAGATCGACGGGCACGCCGTCCTTGATCATTCCTTCGAGCAGATCCGCGCGTCCCGCCCGGGCCGCATCGAAGAAGAGCCCCTTGTAGTGATCGGGTATGGCGTCGGCTCCCCAGGCGAGCGCCGGGATGAGCACAGCCAGGGCCAACAGGGCGAGAAGCCGCTCGATGCGCGGGTTCATCACGGATCTCCAGAAGCTGAAGAAGTGGGGCGCGGCGGCGAACCGCGCCCCTGGATAGGCGACGTTCGACTACTGGCCGAGCTGTTGCTTGACCGTGGCGATGTCGACCTGGATCAGCTTGGCCAGCCGCGTGCCGTAGTCGTGATCGGCCTGGTAGAAGTGGCTGACCATGGCCTGGCGGATCTGCTGGCTCACCGTCGGCTGGCCGAGGTCGGCGGCCAGGTTCTTGATCAGGTGATCCTGTTCGACCGGACTCAGGCTGCGGTAGAACTCACCAGCCTGACGGAAGTTATCCGTCTTGTCGACCGGCCGTTGTTGGGTCACCCCTGAAACTTGGTACTCACTATATTTGTATTCGGGCTGCTCGACCGGCTTCGAGGGATCGTTGGTGGGCTCGTAGTTGATGTCGCCCTGTTGCGGCGACGAGCGCATGGCGCCGTCGATATTGTTGTTGTTGACCGGTGTGAGCGGCCGGTTGACCGGCAGCTCCATGTAGTTGGGCCCGATCCGGTAGCGTTGGGTGTCGGCGTAGGCGAACAGACGGCCCTGCAGCATCTTGTCGGGCGAGGGCTCGATGCCAGGCACCAAGGTGCAGGGGCAGAAGGCCGACTCTTCAGTGTACTCGAAGTAGTTGTCGGGGACCTTGTTGAGGGTCATCGTCCCGACCTTAACTTCGGGAACACTCGCCCAGATCTTCGTGTCGTCGAAGCCGTCATAGGGAAGCTGGGCGACCTGTTCGGCGGTGAGGATCTGCACCATCAGGTCCCACTTGGGGAAGTTGCCAGCGCGGATGTTGGCGTAGAGATCGCGGGTCGCGTAGCTGGTGTCGGCCGCCTTCATTTCTTCCAGCGTCATTCCGTGGACGCCCTGCTGGGACTTCCAGTGGAACTTAACGAACACGACCTGACCGTCCTTATTGACCATACGGAAGGCGTGCACGCCGTAGCCGTCCATGGTCCGGTAGCTCTTCGGCATGCCGATGCTGTCGGTATACAGCTGGGTCAACTCATGGGTCGACTCCGGAACCTTTGAGAAGAAATCGAAGGCCCGGCCAGGATCCTGCACGTTCGTCACGGGCGACGGCTTGTTCGCGTGGACGAAGTCCGGGAACTTTATGGCGTCGCGGATGAAGAAGATGGGCTCGTTGATGCCCACGATGTCCCAGTTGCCCTGGTCGGTGTAGAACTTTACCGCGAAACCGCGGGGGTCGCGGGCCGCTTCAGGCGAGCCGCGGAAGTTCATCACCGTGGAGAAGCGCACGAAGACCGGCGTCTCCTTGCCGGGCGCGGCGAAGACGGAAGCCTTGGTGTACTTGGAGAAGTCCGTGCTGGCGACGAAGACGCCCTGAGCGCCGACGCCGCGGGCGTGCACCACGCGCTCCGGAATCCGTTCACGATCGAAACGGGCGAGCTTCTCGATGAGGTTCATGTCCTCGAGGAGCACGGGTCCGTCCGGTCCCGCGGTCTTGGAATTTTGATTGTCGCCGACCGGCGCGCCCGTATCACGCGTCATCCCGGGCGATGATTGCGCGAGGGCTGAGCCGGTAGTCGCCGCAAGAACAGAAAAAGCCAAAATGGCGCTTTTATACTTCATTTCACTTCGGATCCCTTGTCCCATCCCGCAGGAGAGTGGGGCGCCCGGTAACGGTTCTGCCGATATTGTGGAAATGAATTGATTTGACGAAGCTGATTGACAAAATCGATCACAGCCGGAGATCAGGAGTCCGGCACGATCCCCTGCCGCACGCAGATGTCGCGGATCGTCAGGGCAAGGAGCGCGAAGCCCTCCGCGCGAGGGCTGTTGCGCCGCCAGACAAGGGAGACTACCCGCCCGGTCTCTCCGCCGGCGATGGGGCGCGTGACGACCTGCGTTCCGGACACGATCCCGCTGTCCACGGCAATCTGCGGCAGCATGGTCACGCCCAATCCGGCGTCGACGAGGTGGACCAGAGTGTAGATCGAGGCTCCGGGCGCGGACCCGAACCGCTGATCCGCGCGCCGGCAGACCTTGAGCGCATGGTCGCGCAGACAGTGGCCCTCCTGCAGGAACAGGAGCCGCTCGTCGGGCAGCTCCGAGGGGTCGACGACCGGCGCCTGCATCAGCGGATCCTCGGCCCTGGCCGCCACCAGGATGGGATCCTCGAACAGGGTGGCGACTTCGAACTCGCCGCACTCGTAGGGAAGAGCCAGGATCATGCAGTCGCGCGCGCCACTGGCGAGGCCCGCGCAGCCTTCGTGGCTCATCTCCTCATGCACCTGGAACTCAAGCTCGGGGTGGGCCGCACGAATGGTCGGCAGGATGCGTGGCAAGAGAAAGGGGGCGATAGTGGGGATGATGCTCATCCGCAAAACGCCCGCGAGAGGCGACACGCCGACGTGGCAGAGGTCCCGCGCCTGTAGCAGCAGGTCCTGCGCACGGCGTACAACGGCGACGCCGAGCGGCGTGAAGACCACGACGCGCCGCGTGCGCTCGACCAGGCGCATGTCCAGGACCGCCTCGAGTTCCTTCAGGCCGGCCGACAGCGTGGACTGACTGACGTGGCAGGCCTCGGCCGCACGCCCAAAGTGCTGATGCTCATAAAGGGAAGCGAGGTACTGCAGCTGTCTGAGAGATGGTAATTGCAAGGATACCCCCCAAGGCGTTTGCTGTGGACCGGGTCCTTGCGCGCCCGAGCATTGGCCCGGGCGATACTTAGGTTCGGACAAATCGAAAATCTGAGCGATCGCTGATCGATTTTGCTGGCCAATGGCGGGGCGCGATCGCCGGATTGGCCCGGAGACGTCCCTCCCCTTCATGGGGAGGGTGTCGCGCCAAAGGCGCGACGGGTGGGGAACCCTGGGGAAAGACCGCAGCGTCGGGGACGATCTTCACTTCCCCACCCGGCTTCGCTCCGCTCAGCCACCCTCCCCATGAAGGGGAGGGACAACGTGTCAGCGAGGTTCTCGGACGAACTGCGACGCCGACCCGCCCGCACGCAAGAAGATCGGCGGCTTGGACCATGGGCAGGAACGGGACACCGCCTGTCCGCCCGCCAGCGCCTCGCCGGTCCAGTAGTCCTGCCAGTCCGCGCCGGCCGGCAGGCGGATGTCGAGCGTCTCGACACCGGGATCGAGGGGCGGTGCGAACAGGATGTCCGGGCCCACCATGTGGGCGTCCTGCTCGGACCAGGCTGACGGATCGTCGGGGAAGTCGAAGAACACCGGGCGCAGGACCGGTTCGAACTCCTCCCGATACCGGCGCAACCGTTCGGCGAGATAAGGGATGAAGCGCCGGCGCAGGGCGAAGAGCTCGCGGATCACCGGCAAGGCTGCGGGATGCATCCACGGCTCGTTCACGCTGCCGTCGTCGTTCCACGAGTGGATCGAGAAACGTGGCTGGAAGATCGATGCGCCGATCCAGCGGACGAACAGCTCCTCGTCCGGAGGGGGACCGGCGAAGCCGCCAATGTCGTGGCCGAGGTTGGAGACACCGCTCATCGAGAGGCCAAGGCCCATGCGGAGGTTCCAGCGCAGGGTCTTCCAGGCGGTGGTGTTGTCGCCGGACCAGGTCTGCACATAGCGATGCATGCCCACCGCGCCCGAGCGCGACACGCCGATCGGCGGGACGTTCGGCGCATGGGCGCACTGGGCCTCGAACGAGGCGCGCATCATCAGCAGGGTCTGCAGCGGCTTGGCCTCGATCGCCGGCCGAGGCGCGCCGAACATGTCCGCCCGTGGGGGCGTCGAGAGCACCTCGAACTCGTTGTTGTCGTTCCAGACCGCTGAGATCCCCACGTCCAGAATGGTCCTCGTCACCTTCTCCTGCCACCAGGCCACGGTGGCCGGATTGGTGAAGTCCAGATAGGCGCCCAGGCCGTCCCAGAACTGGACGAGGGTCGGGCCAGCGTCATCGCCGATGAAGAGGCCGGCCTGCGCCACGGCCTGGAAGTCCGGGTGTTCGATGAGGAGGCAAGGTTTCACATTGGCCAGGATGCGCACGCCGGCCTCGGCGAACGCCCGCGCCATGCCTTCCGGATCCGGGAACTTCTCGCGGTTCCAGGTGAAGACACACCGCTTCGGGCCGATCGAGGTGTAGCCCGAGGAGAGATGGAAGCCCTCGCACGGGATCTGGTGTTCGGCGCAGGTCCGCAGGAAACCGAGCAGGCGGACCTGCGCGTCCGGCGCGTCGGCATAGGCCATGGACGAGCCGGAATAGCCCAGCATCCATTCGGGCGTGGCCGCCGGGCGGCCGGTCATCCAGGTGAAGCGGCGGGTGACCGCCATCGGCTCGGGACCGGCGATGACGTAGTAGTCGAGATCTCCGCTCTCCGCTTCAAAGCTCCGATAGAGGCCGTGGTAGTTGCTGCGTTCGCAGCCGAAGTCGAAACTGCAGTCCGCGTAGGTGTCGTAGAAGAGACCAAAGCATGGCCCCTGTTCCGCAGCCCGCGTGACGTAGAAGGGGATGTGCTTGTACAGCGGGTCCGACGTCTCGGCGTCGTATCCCAGGGCGTCCACGTTCTTCAGCCGGAACCGCCGCCCTGCCCTGTCGAGCGCGCCCGAGCGCTCGCCAAGCCCGTAATAGGCCTCGTCAGGCCGGCGTCTCAGATAATGCCGGGCCTTCCCGTCCCACCAGCCGAAGTCGTAGGCCTGGGTCGGACGGTCCGCGGCGATCGGGCTCCAGTCGTCGTCCTCACGCAGGTCCCAGCGGCAGCGAAGGCTCCGCCAGGCCACCCGCAGGCGCAGGCGCGCCGTGGCGACGACCAACTCTTCCGCATCCTGCCCCAACTCGAACTGCGGGCAGGAAAAGCCGGTCACGTCGAACCGGTCGCGACCTTCCCACTCCGTGTCGTCCATCCCCGGCGCGATCGCCCAGGTGCGCGGGAACGTCAGCTTGCCGCCCGGCAAGACCAGCACGCGGATGATGTCGGGCTCGAGCACGAAGACGTGGGCGCGCGCCCCCCCTTCGGCCTGCAGGTCCAGTCGCGGCCCTTCGCGTCTGGCCAGGCGGAAGACGGGTGGATCGGCGAGGCTCCTCACGGCTCGACGCCTGCGGCGCAGCTAAGGATCCTCCTCCGCGAAGCGGGGGAGGGGGACCACGAAGTGGCGGAGGGGGCGGCCGCAGCTCGGGCGTTTGCCACTGCTGACGTGGTCATCGTGGGCTGAAAGGCTTCATCAACCCCGCCCCCTCCACCGCTTCGTGGTCCCCCTCCCCCATGCCGATGCGCTTCATGGGGGAGGATCAAAGCGTCGCTCACCAGTTCCACATCGTGCCGTCGGTCAGGCGCGCGACGGGCAGCTGGCGGGGGACATAGGGATATTTCGCCGCCTCGGCTTCATCGATATCGGCGCCGTGGCCGGGCGCATCGCCCGGATGCAGTCGTCCATCGGAGAAGCTGTAGGCGTGGGGGAAGACCGCGTCGGTGGCGGCCGTGTGGCGCATGTATTCCTGGATGCCGAAGTTGGGGACCCAGGTGTCGAAGTGCAGGGCGCTGGCCATGGTGATCGGAGACAGGTCCGTCGCCCCATGGCAGCCCGTGCGCACCTGCCAGACCGCCGCGAAGTCGGCGATGCGGCGCATATGGGTGATCCCGCCGCATCCGAGCACCGTGGCGCGCAGATAATCGATCAGCTGGTTCTGGATCAGATCCTTGGCGTCCCACAGCGTGTTGAACACCTCTCCCACCGCGATTGGCGTGGTGGTGTGCCGCCGGATCAGGGCGAAGGCCTCCTGGTTCTCGGCGGGGGTCGGGTCCTCCATCCAGAACAGCCGATAGGGCTCCAGCGACTTGCCCAGTTGCGCCGCTTCGTTCGGCGAGAGGCGGTGGTGCACGTCATGCAGAAGCTCCGGCTCGTCACCAAAGCGCAGGCGCAGGGCTTCAAAGAGGCGCGGGGCCTGGCGCAGATAGGCCGGCGTCGACCAGATGGTCTCGACGGGCAACTCCCCTTCCGCCGGCTCGTAGAAGTCCTTGTCGCGCGAGACGCCATAGGGCTTGGCGACCCCGGGGACGCCGGTCTGGGCGCGCACCGACTTGTAGCCGGCCTCCAGATAGCGGGCGACCTCGTCCGCCGTCTCCTCGATGTCCGCCCCGTTGGCGTGGCCGTAGACAAGGACGCCGTCGCGGCTGGGGCCGCCGAGCAGGTCGTAAAGCGGAACGCCCAGCGCCTTGGCCTTGATGTCCCAGAGCGCCATGTCGACGGCGGCGATGGCGCGCATGGTCACAGGACCGCGGCGCCAATAGGCGCCCCGATAGAGGTACTGCCAGATGTCCTCGATCGAGCGCGCGTCGCGACCGATCAGGGCCGGGATGACATGCCCCTCGAGATAGGCGACGACAGCCGTCTCGCGGCCGTTGAGGGTGCCGTCGCCGACGCCATAGACGCCCTGATCTGTCTCGATCTTGAGGGTGACGAAGTTGCGCCCGGGGCTGGTGACGATCACCCGCGCCGAGCGGATCCGCAGAGGGGGAAGCATCAGGCGGCGGGCCCGGACGAGTCGAGGACGGAAGGCATGCCCGGACCTTATGGGGCGGCCATCGCGCCTGTCCACTTCCCGCCAGGATCGTCGGGCCTATGCTCGATGGCGATGCCTCCTCTGCGCCTGCACCCCGACCGCCTGTTCCCCCCCGATCCGGGCGTCCGGGCCATAGCGAGGGAGCTGTTCGAAACGATCGAGCGTCTGCCGATCATCAGCCCGCATGGCCATTGCGACCCCGCCTGGTTCGCCACCGACGCCGCCTTCGCCGATCCCGCGGACCTGCTGATCGTTCCCGACCACTATGTGCTGCGCATGGTCCACAGCGCGGGCGTGCCGCTCGAATCGCTGGGGGCGTCGAGACTGGACGGCGGATGGCGCGAGACCGATCCCAGGCGGATCTGGCGGCGGTTCGCCGATCACTACCACCGCTTTCGCGGCACGCCCTCGCGGCTGTGGCTCGACTGGGTCTTCGCCGAGGTGTTCGGACTGACCGAGCGGCTGTGCGCTGACAATGCCGATGCCTATTACGACGCGATTGACGCTGCGCTGAAGACGCCGCGCCTGCGTCCCCGCGCTCTGTACGAGGCATTCGGGATTGAGGTCCTCGCGACGACAGAAGGCGCGCTGGACCCGCTCGAACACCACAAGCGGATGCGGCTGAGCGGATGGACGGGTCGCGTGATCCCGACTTTCCGCCCGGACGGCGTTCTCGATCCCGAACAACCCAACTTCCGTCGCGACCTGGTCACCCTGGGCGAAATGACCGGCGAGGACACCG
>DATHPX010000072.1:0-13931 GCA_035483335.1 Caulobacteraceae bacterium
GCCATCCAGCCGATCGTCGACGGATTTCGGCTGATGACGCTGCGCTCGGCCAAGGAGGTTCGCGAACCCTCCAGCGCGCTGGACAAGCTCAACGCCAAATACTCCGACGACATGCTGAGCATGGCCGAGCAGATCATCGCCCAGAAGGTGGCGACCTTCGCGCCGGAGGCGTTCGAGGATCGCTACGAAGAGGCGCTGCTGACGCTGGTGAAGTCGAAGATCTCGGGCGGGCAGCCGGTCATCACCAAGGCCCCGGAGCGTGGCAATGTGGTGAACCTGATGGACGCCCTGCGCCGGAGCATCGAGGAGGAGCGCCGGCCTCCGGCTCCGAGCCTCGGCAAGGCGGCCGCCGCGGCCGGCAAGGCGCCGGCCAAGACCGCAGCGAAAGCCGCGCCGGTGGAGGCGGCGGCCAAGAAGAAGAAGTCCAGCGCCGCCTGAACCGATGGACGTGCGTGATCGCGTGTTCGCCCTCTACGGCCGCTTTTCGCCGGGCGTGCGCGATCAACTTCGACGGAAGATCGTGCGGGGAGGGGGCCTCGTCGCACGCGACCTGACCCGGCGAAGCGACGTATTCGTCGTCGGCGCGCTGGCGACGAGCCTGATCGACAGCGGCGCGCTTGGCGAGCGGCTGCGCTCGGCGCGCGAGCGCGGCGTCAGGGTCAGGGGAGAGCGGGCGTTCGCCGCCGAACTGTCAGGCGAGGCCCCCCCGAGCGCCGTCAGCCTGCCGCTCTCCACGGCGTTGGCGCAGTCGAAGCTTGCGCGCGAAGACTCCGAACTGTTGTCCGCCTTCGACCTGATCAAGATCGAAGCCGGGCAGTGCCGCTTCGGCGACGTCGGCGTGATGCGCACCGCGGCCGATCTGCTCGATCAGGGTCGTTCGCGCGCCGACACGGTCAGGATCCTGATGCGCGCGCGCGATCTCGCGCCCGTCGGCAAGCACAAGATCGTCCTGACGGCGTCGGGCGAGGCGGCCCTGCAATGGAGCCATGGCCTGACCAGCCTCGAAGGGCAGGGCCTCCTTCCGCTCGACGAGGACCATCAGAGCGTCGACGATCTCTTCGAGCAGGCGAGCCTCGCGCAGGCCCAGGGCGACCTCGACGAGGCCGCGCAATTGTTCGATCTGTGCGCTCGGGCCGACCGCAAGGACCCGATCGCGCCCTACAACCTCGCCAATATCCGCCTCGCGCAGGGCGCCTTCGACCAGGCGGCGCTCGCCTACCACCGCGCCCTCGCGAGGGATCCGGCCTTCGTCGAGGCGCGCTACAATCTCGCCCAGGCGCTCGAAGCGGCCGGCAAGACGCAAGCGGCGGTGGAAGAACTCAACCGCGTGCTGAACGCCGATCCCGCCAATTCCGACGCCGTCTTCAACCTTGCGCAGTTGCGGATGCAGGCCGACGAGATGGGAGGCGCCAAGGCGCTGTTCGAGCGGTATCTGGCCCTCGATCCGCCGGACGAGTGGGCCGCGAAGGCCCGCAAGGCCATCGCCTACTGCTCTTCCCGGTTATCGGCGTGAGCGAGCCGGAACCGATCACGATTGCAGTCGACCGGGCCGAACCGGTGTCGGGCCTTTGGCTGGCGCCGTCGCGGCCGCGAGCCTGCATCGTCCTGGCGCACGGCGCCGGCGCGGGCATGGCGCACAAGTCGATGGCGGCGATCGCGACGGGGCTGTTCGACCGGGACTTCGCAACGCTGCGCTATCAGTTCCCGTACATGGAGCGCGGCGGCAAGCGGGTGGATCCGCCGCCGGTCGCTCATGCCGCGGTGCGGGCGGCTGTAGCCGAGGGCCGCCGTCGCGCTGGCCGGCTACCCTTGTTCGCGGCTGGCAAGTCGTTCGGCGGGCGGATGACCTCTCAGGCGCAGGTCAAGCATCCGCTGGAAGGCGTGCTCGGCCTGATCTTCTTTGCCTTCCCGCTCCATCCTGCCGGCAAGCCGTCCGTTGAGCGCGCGGCACATCTGTCGGCGATCGAGGCGCCAATGTTGTTCCTGTCGGGAACGAAGGACGCGTTGGCCGACCTTGATCTGCTGCGGACCGCGCTCACCGATCTTCGCGGCCGGGAAACCCTCGTTCTGGCGGACGAGGCGGATCATGCTTTCCACGTTCCAGCCAGGTCGGGCCGCAAGGACGCGGACGTGCTCGATGAACTGCTCAACGCGACGGCGACCTGGGTGGACCGGGTCAGCGCCGAGCGTGTCGAATGATGCGTGTCATCCCAAACTGTCGAAGGGCGCAGAGGACCCTCTCTCCCCTTGCGGGAGTGCTGCGAAACCTTCCGCTTACTTTTCTCCCGTCATCCCGGGCCGTAGCGAACCCGGCCAAAGGCAGGGTGAAGCGAGGACCCGGGACCCAGGGGCCACGTCCCGGAAGCTGCGGTTCGCGAACCCAAGCGCCCGCTACAGCCACCTGGGTCCCGGATCCTCGCTTCCCGTCGCGTTCGCGAGTGTCGCTACGGCCCGGGATGACGGGTGAAGTTTTGAGTTTCGCAACAGTCCTCTTGCGGGAGAAGGGCGATGAAAACGGCCACGCCTCATGACAGCCAGAGCGCCGCCAAGCTTCGATGCTGAGGAACAGGCCGTTCTTGACGAGATCGGCCGTCGGCTTCGCGCAGACGGCTGGGCCAATCATGTGACCGCTGCCTGGCTGCTTGCGGCGTGGGACAAGCTCTCGGCGTCAGTCGACGGATACGAGCTCACGATCGATGACTACACAAACGACCTGATGGCGCGTGATGGTCTGGAGTGGGTTCTAGGGGCGTCTCCGCCACCTCTTCGCGCCAAACTCTATTCCTGGATCGAGACGGCGGACCACGCTTTCCTCGCCGGCACGCAAGACGACGGCGATGGCGTGCTTGGGAGTTTTATCCGCATCGACGAAACGTCTGGATGGTGGTGGAAGCGCACGCCGAGAGCGGGGCCGCTGGCCGATTCCCTGCCCCATCTCGCGCGAGCCTAGGTCGCGGTCTGCGGGCGACGGCGCGGGCTGCGCCCACTCGAAGCGAAAGCTGGATAAATCCGCAGCTCGTCGACATCGACCGGTCCGGAGTTGTCACGGGCGGGTCACGCCCCGCCGATAGCCTCCGCGCAGGCCTGGAGGACGAGCGTGCTCGAATTGCAAGGTGTCCGCAAATGCTTCGGCGACAAGGTCGCCGTAGACGACGTGTCTCTTCGATTTAGGTCCGGTGAATTCGTCGGCGTGATCGGCCGGTCCGGCGCCGGAAAGTCGACACTTCTGCGCATGATCAACCGGCTGACAGATCCGACTTCGGGTACGATGACGCACGGCCGGGTGGAGATCACCCGTCTTCGCGGCGCCGCCTTGAGGGACTGGCGTCGCCGCTGCGCCATGATCTTTCAGCAGTTCAACCTCTGTCCGCGCTTGGACGTGATCACGAACGTGCTGATTGGCGTCGTCGCCGCGCGGCCCCTGGTTTCGAGCCTGGTCAAGTCCTTCCCCGCCGAAGACCGGGCGCGGGCCATCCTCGAGCTCGAGACCCTCGACATGGCTTCCGCCGCCTTGCAACGGGCGGAGACGCTCTCCGGCGGCCAGCAACAGCGGGTCGCCATTGCGCGCGCCATGATGCAGGAGCCCGACGTGCTGCTGGCCGACGAGCCGGTGGCCTCGCTCGACCCGGTGAACTCCGAAGTGGTGATGGACGCGCTGCTGCAGGTGTGCCGGCGGCGGAACATCCCCGTGATCGTCAACCTGCACAGCCTCGAGATCGCCCGGCGCTACTGCGACCGGGTCGTGGCGATGTCGCGGGGGAGGGTGGTGTTCGACGACCTGCCGCAGAAGCTGACCGCCGACGCTCTGGCGCAGATCTACGGCGGGACAGGCAAGTGGGCCCGCGATGCGGCCGTAACCATGGAGACCGCTGCGTGATGCTGCAGCTCGCCGACCGCCCGCTGGCTTCTGATGAGCACTATTTCCAGCGGTTCCCCGAGGCGCCGCCGAGGGCTGCGAAAGAGCGCCCGGCGCCCGATCCGCAGCCTCACATCGATCCCGACGCCCATGTGCACGACAGCATTCTGGGCCCCTGGACCCGGGTGGGGGCGCGCACCAGCCTCTCAGAAGTGTCGATGGGGGCCTATAGCTACATCGTCACCGACTCCTCGGCGGCCTATTCCACGATCGGCAAGTTCTGCTCGATCGCGCGCGACGTGCGTATCAATCCGGGCAACCATCCGACCTGGCGCGCGGCCCAACACCATTTCAGCTACCGCGCCGTGTCCTATGCGATGGGGGACGAGGACGATGCGGATTTCTTCGAGTGGAGGCGCTCGCACCGGGTGATGATTGGCCATGACGTCTGGCTCGGCCATGGCGTGACCATCCTGCCAGGTGTCACGATCGGCACAGGCGCGGTGGTCGGCGCGGGCGCCGTGGTCTCGCGCGATGTGCCGGACTTCACCATAGTGGCGGGCGTGCCCAACAGCCCGATCCGCGAGCGATTTCCCAGGCCCGTGCAGGAAGCCCTCCTGGCCATCGCCTGGTGGGACTGGGAGCATGAGCGGCTCGCCGCAGCTCTGGAGGATTTCCGCCGCCTCGATGCCGAAGCCTTTGTCGCCAAGCACGGCTGAACCGGGTCTCCTGGTCCTCGTCGTCGGGCCCTCCGGCGTCGGCAAGGACAGCCTGATGGAGGCCGCCCGCGCCAGGCTGGCGGACGGCCGGATCGTGTTCGCGCGGCGCGAGGTGACCCGACCCGCCGGCGCCGGCGGCGAGGATCACGTCGCGATCAGCGACCGGGAGTTCGAGGCCAGACGGGAGGCTGGCGACTACGCCCTCTCCTGGCGGGCCCACGGCCTCGCCTACGGCGTGCCCTCCGAAGTGCGGCGCGATCTGGCGGCCGGTCGCACGGTAGTCGTCAATGTGTCCCGCGGCGTGCTGGACGAGGCGGAGCGAAGCTTCGCCCGCGTCCGCGTCGTCTCGGTCCAGGCGGATCCCGCGATATTGCGCGAGCGGCTCTTGCAGCGCGGCCGCGAGAGCGCGGCCGACGTCGAGACCCGCATCGCCAGGGCGGCGGCCGTCACGATCCTGGCGAAGGACCTGGTCGAGGTCTGGAACGATGGCCCGCTCGACCAGGGGGTGGCGGCCTTCATCGCCGCTCTGACGCGGCCCTAGCCAAGCGCGGGGGCAGGGCGCCCGTCACGGTAGCCCCGGAGGGCCGCCTAAAGGGTGTTTGCTCTGACGCGGAGCCGTCTTTCGCAGCAAAATCAGCCAGCGAGGCGCCTTCGCGGACAATCGTCTTGCGGTAGGCTCCCGGCGTCGAGCCTACGGCCCTGCGAAACGCACGTGCAAACGAGGCTACGTCCGTATAGCCGAGAGATTGGGCGATCTCTTTCTGAGGAAGTATCCCTCCCTCCAGGAGTTCGCGCGCCCGGGCAATGCGAACGCGCCGGCAATACTCAATGGGGCTCATGCCCGTTGCACTCACGAACCGCCGCAGCAGCGTGCGCCGTTCCAGTCCGGCCGCCGTCCCCAGGGCCGCAAGGGAGACCCCTCGTCCATCCCTGACATGCACCCATGCCTGGGCCTTCAGCACGGCCCGATCTCCGTGCGTCTGAGGAGGGGCAAAGCCTGTAAAATGGCGCCCCTCGCTCGCTCCCGGGTCATCGAGGACGAGGCGCGCCGTCTCCGCCCTTATCTCGGGGCCAAGAATCCTATCAACGAGAAGCAGGCCAATATCGACCCACGAGAGGAATCCGCCCGCCGTAATGATGTCGCCATGATCAATGATGCGGCGATCTGTATCGACGAAGATTTTTGGAAAACGCCTCGCCAGCGCCGGTGCGCAAATCTGATGTGTGGCGACCGATTGCCCGTCCACCAGCCCGGTTTCGGCAAGGATAAACGCGCCTGAGCACAGTGAAACCAACATGGCGCCAGAGGCGTGGCGATTGCGCACCCATGAAACGACACCGGCGGGAATATCAGGATCGGGGTCCTGCACGGTCGGCGGGATGATCAAGGTCCGCGGTTGTGGGCTGCCGCGCGGTGCGCTGTCGTAGACGCAGGAAAGGTTCGCGTCGAAGCTGTCGACCGGCTTCCAGTGCGTAACGCGAAGAGCGGCTTGGCCAGATCGCCGTTGATCGGGTGCAATCGCCCCGGCGATGCCGAAGAGGTCGGTCAGGCTCAAGATGCAGGCTGCCTGCGCACCGGGGTAATTCACGATGCCGATCTCGTGAATAGGGCCTCCAGGCACCGCTTTGTCCCTCTCGGCCAAAACTTTGACCCTCCCAGCAATTGGAACTGCCGAGGGGCGAAAGCAACCTACCAGGCTCGTGGCGCCCGGTTGTGACGCCTGTTCCGTCTGCGAGGAGCCGGACTATGCAAGGCGCGTCGACCTATAGAGCGGTGCAGGCCGTCGCCCCGGGCCGCCTCGAGCTTGTGCGCAAGCCCATTCGCGAGCCCGGCCCGGGGGAGGTGCGGGTGCGGGTGGAGGCCTGCGGCGTCTGCCATTCGGACGCCGGCACCGTCGAAGGCGTGTTTCCCATCGACTGGCCTCGTGTCCCCGGCCACGAGGCCGTCGGCCGGGTCGATGCGCTGGGCGCTCATGTGCAGGGCTGGGCCGTCGGACAGCGCGTCGGCGTTGGCTTCCTCGGCGGCTTCTGCGGCTACTGCGAATTCTGCCGCGCCGGGGACCTGGTGAACTGCCGCAACCAGGAGTTCACCGGCATTCATCGCGACGGCGGATACGCGGAAATGCTGATCGCCAGGGCGAGCGGTCTGGTCTCGATCCCCGACGAGCTTTCGTCAGTCGCCGCCGCGCCGCTCCTGTGCGCGGGGCTCACCACCTTCAGCGCCCTGCGCGCTTCGCCCGCAAAGCCCGGCGACCTGGTCGCCGTGTTGGGAATTGGCGGGCTCGGCCATCTCGGCGTGCAATACGCGCGGCGCATGGGCTTTGAGGTCGCCGCGATCGGCCGGGGCGCGCAGACGGCGGAGCTCGCGAAGACGCTCGGCGCGCACCACTACATCGACGGCGCCGCCGGCGACGCCGCCCAGGCGCTGCAGGCTCTCGGCGGCGCGAAGGTGATCCTGGTTACGGCTTCCGGCGGCAAGACAGTCAACGAGACCTTCAAGGGTCTGCGGCCAGGCGGAGTGTCGGTGCTGCTGGGTCTATCGCCGGAGCCGATCGAGGTCTCCGCCGCGGACCTCGTCTTCGGAAGCCGCAAGCTGGAGGGCGCGCTCACGGGTGATCCCGCGACCGGCGAGGAGACGCTTCGCTTCAGCGCGTTGAGCGGCGTCTCAGCGATGATCGAGACGGCGTCGTTGGAAGAGGCGCCTGAGGCCTACGCGAAGATGATGGCCGGCAAGGCGCGCCTGCGCATGGTTCTGACAATGGACTGAGCTCTCGGGCGGTGGAGCCTGTGCCGGGCGCCCAGCAATTTGACGGAAATCCTCCGGTCTAGGAGCAATGCGGTGAACAGGTTCCAGCAGCTTTTCGACGGGCAGAAGGCGCTTTTCGCCAGCAACGTCACCCGGTCCCATGCCTGGAGAGTCGAGCAGCTCGACCGCCTGGGGCGAATGATCAAGGAGAACGAGGCGGAATTACAGGACGCCATCGCTCGTGATTTCAAGACAGCGAGCCAGGAATATGTCTTCGAGACGGTCGCCACTTTTCTCGAGACCGAATATCAGAAGAGCCAGCTCGAAGCCTGGATGGCGCCGTCGGAAGCGCCAGTTCCCAAGGCGCTCGCCCGAACCGGCCACAAGGGCATGGTTTATCGAGATCCCTATGGGGTGGCGCTGGTTATTGGGCCATCCAACGGGCCTTTGCTGCTGCTTCTGCGTCCGGCGATCATGGCCCTCGGCGCCGGCAACACCTGCATCCTCAAGCTCAGCGAGAAGCTGTCGGCGACGTCGGCCCTTCTGCTCGATCTCGTCCCGAAATATTGCGATCCTCGCGCGGTCGCCGCCGTCGCGGGAGATCGCGAGGAAACGACTGAATTGCTGAAGCTGCCCTTCGACTTCATCTTCTTCACGGGCAGCACGAAGGTCGGAAAGGTCATCGCGCACGCCGCGGCCGAGACCCTGACGCCCGTTGTGCTCGAACTCGGTGGTCAGAATCCCGCGGTCGTCGACCGGACAGCCAATATTCCCGACGCGGCGAAGAAGATCGTCTGGGGAGCGATGGCCTGGGGAGGACAATGGTGCACCTCGCCCGGCTACGCCTATGTCGACGCTGCGATCGCGGAGGAGTTTGTCTCCGAAGCAAAAAGAGCGGTCGTCGACCTCTACGGCAGCGATCCCAGGAACAATCCGGACTTTTCGCGGGTCATCAGCGAGAAGGAGGTCAACCGGCTGTCCGCCCTGATCGACCCCGCCAGGATCGTCTATGGAGGTGGAGCGGATGCGAAGGCCCGATACCTCGATCCCACTATCCTCTTTCCGATTTCCTGGGACGACGAGATCATGAAGGATGAGATTTTCGGCCCTATTCTACCGATCCTGACCTATACGGGCTTGGACGAGGTCTTCACCAGAATTGCCGCTACGCCGCATCCGTTGTCGGCGTTCATCTTCAGCCGGGATCAGGCAAACATCGATCGTTTCATCGGTGAACTTTCGTTTGGTGGCGGCGCGGTCAACCAAACCAACATCAACCTGTACATCGAGACGATGCCCTTTGGCGGTGTCGGCCCCGCCGGCATGGGTCACTATTATGGCAAGGAGGGATACAACATGCTCACACACGCCAAGTCGATGTTGATTTCCCCGCCCGATGTCGCCATCGATCACCTGTTCCCGCCATATACAGATGGAAAGAACCGAGAGCTCTCCTCATGGTTTGACTACTGAAGAGCTGGTTCCGGACCTTGTCGGCGCGCTTCGGGCCGGGCTGACGGGGTTGCGGCCTTCATCGCCGCGCTGACGAGGCTGTAGAGATCCGTCCGAGTGCGCTCGTGAGGGCCGCCGAAGGTCGCGCGCCAATCAGGGACTGAGGCCGTTGTGCGCCACGCGATACTGACACATCCTGCGGTCCACGTGAGTAGAGTGAGAAAGTGAGTTTGCGAGACAGCGGCATCGCCGCTCGCGTTTCAGGTAGGGGACTGGCGTGAAGGCGAGGCGGGCGGAGACGGGAGCGTGACGTGAAGAGGACCTATCTGGGCGCGTGTCACTGCGGCGCCGTGCGGTTCGCGGCGGATGTCGACATCGGCGCGGGAACCACGAAGTGCAACTGCACGATATGCGCGAAGTCGCGGCTGTGGACGGTACGCGCGACGCCAGACACCTTTCGCCTCACCCGCGGCGAGCAAGCACTGCAGGACTACAGCTTCAAAGCGCACGTAGCGCACAGCTACTTCTGCCGGACCTGCGGGGTGCGGCCGTTTCAATTCGTCGACGTCCCCGGGGACGGTCCAACCTATTACAACGTGAGCGTGGCCTGCTTGGAGGGCGTTGACATCAACGAGCTGGTGGCGGCGCCGATCACCTATGTGGACCAGCTGAATGATCGCTGGTGGGAATGTCCGTCCGAGACACGCCATCTCTGAGTGAAGACGTTGCGACTGCAATAACGTACAGGGAGCGCCTTTTCGGCGGGAGATGGGCGCCCTCTAAGCGGCGGGGACTGTCTCGAACTCGAAGCGGGCCAGGACGTCGAACGGCGCCGAGCGGGCGTCCTGCCTGAACACCGCCACGCTGTCGAAACGATGCGGGCCGGTCAGGTCCGCGAAATGCGCCTCCAGAGCCGCCAGCAGGCGTCCGGCGATCGCCTCGTCGCGGACCGCCCCGGTCAGGGTCATGTGGAAGCGGAAGTCTTCGAACACATACGGATAGCCCCAGGCTGCCAGCCGCTCGTCCTGCTCTGGCGTCAGCCGAGCCTTGCGCCGCCGGGTCAGGTCGAAATCGCTGAGCGGCGCGCGGAACGGGTCGAACTCGCGCACGCACGCCGCGTGTAGCGCCTGCATCTGCGGCGTCGGGGCCACGAGCTGCAGGGCGATGAAGTGGCTGAGCTTGGCGGGCGCCAGCGTCGCCTCGAACGGCGCCTGGCGCGCGGCGAACCCGGCGGCGAATTCCAGCAACTCGGCCTCGGCCACGTCGGGCGCGAGCTCGAAGGGCGCCTTGAGCGTGGCGTGGAAGCCGTAGCCGCGCGGGTCCGATGTCACGACATCGAGGTCGAGGTCCTGCAGGTCGGGAAACGCCGGCCGGCGCAGGTCTTCGCCGCCGAAGGCGTCCCGCCCGAGCCAGGTGGCCGCGCGCCGGGTCAGGGGCGTGTCGGCGGCCGGGGTGTAGTAGACGGCGTAGCGCGCGCTCATGCCACGCGCCGTCCTTCGCGCCAGACTTCGATGGGGGCGGGCCAGCCGGAGGGTGTGCGGAACACCCGCAGGAGGTCGGCGCGCTGGCCTGGAGCGATCTCGCCCCGGTCGTCGAGGCCGACGCTGCGGGCCGGGTTGCGCGCCACGGTCGCCAGGGCGTCCTGCGGGGTCCAGCCGTACTCGTCGATCAGCAGGAAAGCCGTGCGCAGCATGGAGAGGGGCACGTAGTCCGACGCGACGATGTCCAGCAGGCCGGCCTGCGCGGTGTCCCTGGCCGAGAGATTGCCCGAGTGGGAGCGGCCGCGCACGAAGTTCGGGCCGCCCATGACGATCTGCATGCCAAAGCCGCGGGCGAGGCGCGCCGCCTCCAGGGTGACCGGGAACTCGGAGATGACGCAGCCGTCGGCGTGCGCTTCCTCGACATGTTCGACCGTGGCGTCGTCGTGCGCGGCGAGCGGCAGGCCGAATTCATGGGCGAAGCCGACGACGCTGCGGCGATGGCGAGTGGCGGCCGAAGGATCGCGCCAGCCCTTGCCGCCGTCCAGGAGCTCTTCGATTTCCGCTTCCGAGCGGCCATCCGCCAGCAAGCGCTCGCGCATCTTCTCGACATTGGCCACCTGCCGCTGGCCGGGCGTGTGGTCCATCACCGACAGCAGGCGCAACCTGGGGTGGTCGACATAGGGCTCCAGCAGGTTCAGAAGCTCGGGATTGGTCACCTCGCAGCGCAGGTGCAGCAGGTGGTCCGCGCGCAGGGCGTCGTCCGCGCGGGCCGCGTCGATCGCCGAGATCATCGGCGCCAGCGCCTCCTTGCGGTCCAGCCCGTCCTTGCCGCCGTGCAGGCTGAGGCTGTCGAACACGGTGGTGATGCCGGCCGCTGCGCACTGGCCGTCGTGGGCGAGCGCCGCGCCATAGGCGTCCCACAACGCGCCGGGCCTGGGTTGATAGTGCTTTTCGAAGTTGTCGGTGTGGATGTCGACGAGGCCGGGCGCCAGCATGTCCGCGCCCCAGTCGAGCGCGCCGGCCGAGGCCGCGGCGCGGGGCTCGAGCGCGAGAACGACGCCGCCCCGCAGCACCGCCTCGCCGCGGACCAGGCCGTCCGGGGTGATGATCTGTTCACTGAAGATGCGAAGTTCGGTCATGGTCACGCCGCCGTCTTGAAGTCGGTGACCTGGAACAGGCGCGTGGCCACGGCGTCGCGCACGTCCAGGTCGTGGAAGATGCCGATCATCGCCGCGCCGCGGCCGAGCGCCGTCTTGATCAGCGAGACCACGATGGCGCGGTTCTCGCGATCGAGCGAGGCGGTGGGCTCGTCGAGCAGCATGATCGGATACTCGCGGATGAAGCTGCGGGCGATGTTGACCCGCTGCTGCTCGCCGCCGGAGAAGGTGGCGGGCGGCAGGTCCCAGTGTTCGGTCGGAAGGCGCAATGCGGTGAGCAGGGCCGTGGCCCGTTCCTGCGCCTCTTCCCGGGCCACGCCGTTTTCGAGCAGAGGCTCCATGACCAGTTGCAGGGTCGGGACGCGCGGGATCACGCGCAGGAACTGGCTGACATAGCCCAGCGTGCGGCGGCGGACCTCCAGCACCTCGTGCGGACTGGCCTTGGTGATGTCGACATAGGCGCCGTCGTGCAGCACCTTCACCGAACCTTCGCTCGGCATGTAGTTGCCGTAGATCGAGCGCATCAGGGACGACTTGCCCGCGCCGCTGTCGCCAGCCAGCACCAGGCACTCGCCCGGGCCGACCGCGAGATCCAGCCGCTCGAAGACGGGAATGATCGCCGGACCCGCATTGTGCAGTGTGAAGGTCTTGGCCAGGTCCTCGACCAGGATGAGGGGCTTGTTTGCTTGCGACATGGCCTGCCTCAGATCTGCAGTACGGAAGAGACGAGAATCTGGGTGTAGGGGTGCTGGGGATCGTCGAGCACCTGGTCCGTCAGGCCGGTCTCGACCACATCGCCGCCCTTCATGACCAGCAGCCGGTCGGCCATCAGGCGCGCCACGGCCATGTCGTGGGTGACGATGATCACGGCCAGGCGCAGGTCGCGCACCAGCTCGCGCAACAGATCCAGCAGCCGCGCCTGCACCGAAACGTCCAGTCCGCCCGTCGGCTCGTCCATGAACACCAGCTTGGGGCCGTGGATCAGGTTGCGGGCCACCTGGATGCGCTGCTGCATGCCGCCGGAGAAGTGCGCGGGGCGGTCGTCGATGCGCCGGGTGTCCAGCTCGACCCGCTCCAGCCAGTCGATCGTCGCCTGGCGCATCTTGCCGTAGTGGCGCGAGCCCAGGTTCATCATCGGCTCGGCGACGTTGGCGCCGCCTGAAACGCGCATTCTGAGCCCGTCGCGCGGGTTCTGGTGCACGAAGCCCCAGTCTTCCCGCTGCATGCGGCGGCGGTCCGGTTCCGACAGGGCGTAGATGTCGGTCATGCCAAAGCGGCTCGTCTCGAACTGGACCGAGCCGGCCGAGGGCGTGAGCTTGCCGGAGATACAGTTCAAGAGC
This sequence comes from Caulobacteraceae bacterium, assembly GCA_035483335.1. Taxonomy (GTDB): domain Bacteria; phylum Pseudomonadota; class Alphaproteobacteria; order Caulobacterales; family Caulobacteraceae; genus Acaudatibacter. The sequence goes on from DATHPX010000072.1 coordinate 12,752, forward strand.
GTCGTCTTGCCCGAGCCGCTCTCGCCGACGACGCCCAGGACCTCACCCGGGCGCATCTCGAACGACACGTCCGTGCAGCCCACCACGTGGCCATACCACTTGGAGACGCCCTCGACCCGAAGCAGCGGGGCGGTTTCGATCTTGGCGGTCATCGCGTTCATTGCGCGTCCCCCTCTTCGGCCCGGGCGAGCTGGTGGTCGGCCATCGGGCCGGCGTGTCCCGCCGCCCGGCGCTCGGCGCAGTTGTGGGTGTCGGAACAGACGAACATCCGAGCGCCCGCATCGTCGAGCACGACTTCGTCGAGGTAGGCGTCGTCCGCGCCGCACAGCGCGCAGGTTTCCTCCCAGGTCTGCGTCTCGAAGGGATAGTCCTCGAAGTCGAGGCTACGCACATGCGTGTGGGGCGGTACGGCGTAGATCCGCTTCTCGCGGCCGGCGCCGAACAGCATGATCGCCTCGTTCTCGTCCAGCTTCGGGTTGTCGAACTTCGGGATCGGCGAGGGCGACATCAGATACCGCTCCTCGACCATCACCGGATAGGACGCCGTCGAGGCGATGCGGCCGTAGCGCGAGATGTTCTCGTAGAGAGAGACGTACTGCAGGCCGTATTCCTCGTAGGCGTGCATGGCGCGCGTCTCGGTCTCCCGCGGTTCGAGGAAGCGCAACGGTTCGGGCTGAGGCACCTGGAACACCAGGATCTGGCCCTGCTTCAGCGACTTCTCGGGGATCCGGTGGCGCGTCTGGATGATGGTCGCCTGGTTCGTGTCCTCGGTCGTGGCGACGTCGGCCACCTTGGCGAAGAACTGGCGGATCGACACCGCGTTGGTGGTGTCGTCTGCGCCCTGGTCGATGCACTTGTAGACGTCGTCCGGGCCGATGATCGCCGCGGTCAGCTGGATGCCGCCCGTGCCCCAGCCATAGGGCACCGGCATCTCGCGCGAGCCGAACGGCGCCTGGTAGCCAGGGATCGCCAGGGCCTTGAGGATGGCCCGACGGATCATCCGCTTGGTCTGCTCGTCGAGATAAGCGTAGTTGTAGTAACGCTCGGGCGCGTTGTTGGACGAGGGCGCGTGGTTCATTCCGCGGCTACCTTCAGGCTTTGGCGCTCGAAGTATTCTCGGCGCAGACGACGGATGAGCTGCAGGTCGGCCTGGAAGTCGACATAGTGCGGCAGCTTGAGG
>DATHPX010000073.1:0-2726 GCA_035483335.1 Caulobacteraceae bacterium
GTCCGGATCACCGGGCTCCAGGGCGACGGCGGCCTCGAGCTTCTCCACCGCCTTGCGGTAGTCGCCGAGGCGGTAATATCCCCAGCCAAGGCTGTCGATCATCGCGCCCGACTCCGGATTCAGGTCGACCGCCTTCTGGACCATCGCGAGAGCCTGGGTGAGCTTCTCGCCCCGGTCGATCCAGGAATAGCCCAGGAAGTTGAGCAGCTCAGGGTCGTCAGGCCGCATGAGCAGGGCGCGCTGGAGGTCACGCTCAGCTTCCGACCAGCGGCCGCTCTCCTCGTAGTCGACGGCGCGCATGTAGAGCAGCTTCCAGTCCGGATGCTCTCCCTGGGCCGCGATCAGCGGGTCAAGGAGGGCGGCGGACTGGTCGTACTTCTCGTCCGCCCGCAGCAGGTCGGCGAGGTTGATGGCCGCGTCGGTGTCCTTCGGCGCCGCCTTGGCCGTGGTGCGCGCGATGGCGAGGGCCTGATCCTTGTCGCCGGCGTTCTGATAGCTCCACGCCAGCTTCAGCCGGGCCGTGACATACTGCGCAGACGAGGCCTTGGGCGCCTCGTAGGCCGCGCGGGCGCCGGGGATGTCGCCGGTCGAGGCGAGGGCGTCGCCGACCATCAGCCAGGCCTCATCGCGAGTCGGATCGAGCCGTAAGGCCAGCCTCAGATAGGCGAGCGAGGCCTCGTCGTCCTTGCGCATCAAAAAGACGCTCGCAGGGGCCATCAGGGCTTCGGCGGCCGAGCGCTTGAGGGACGGCAGCGGAGGCGGCGGCTTTCCGGCCGCGAGGCGGGCGCGCGCATCGCTCAACCCGGAGTCGTCCTTCGATCGCGCAAGGGCCTCGTCGTAAATTGCGGCCGCCTGACGCACATGGCCGCGACGCTCGAGCATCTCGCCGAGACGAAGACTGGCAAGGCCGCCCGGGTCGCCCTTTGCGATCAAGGCGCGATAGGCGGTTTCGGCCTCGTCGTAGCGGTGGGCGCGCTCGAACAGTTCGCCCTGGTCGAGGCGGGCGAAGAATTCGGCGATCGGCTGATCGCCAATCACCGGCAGGGCGATCGAGAGCTCGACATCGCCGGCCTGCGCCGCCGCATAGGGGCGCAGGAGGCCGGCCGCGATCGCGGTCGGCTGGCCCGCTTCGGCGGCCTTAAGCTCAACCTCGGCCGACTTGCCATTGCCTTGGACCATGTCCTCGACGCCTCGAACCAACGCCCCAAGCTCGACGAGCTGATGCTGGTCGTCCGGGCCCTGAGGCGCCAACGTGGCTGCTCGCTGGATATCGCCGGCCAGCAGGGCGAAGGTGAAGGCCTGCCCCTTCAGGAACTGATCGTCCGCAGCGTCGCGCGAGTCAGCGGCGCGAGAGAACAGGCCCTCAGCCGTTGCGCTGTCGCCCTTGTCCGCCGCCGCCTCGCCCGCCAGGAACAGGCCATAGGCGGTGCCGGGGGACGCGTCCGCCGCCTCGGTCGACGGAGGGGGCGCCGCCCCCACGCCGGCGCAGGCCGCGAGCACGAGGGGGGCGAGGCAGACGAGGGCGCCGCGGATGGAAGCCATGCGTTCATCCTTGGCCCCGTAACGTGCGGGACGCAAGGATCGCGCCGGCGGCCTTTGTCACATGTTGGGGTAGTTTGGCCCGCCCCCGCCTTCCGGTGTCGTCCAGATGATGTTCTGGGAGGGATCCTTGATATCGCACGTTTTGCAGTGGACGCAGTTCTGGGCGTTGATCTGGAAGCGCGGGTTCTGCCCCGCCTCGTCATAGAGAACCTCGTACACCCCCGCCGGACAGTAGAGGCGCGCCGGCTCGCCATATTTCGGCAGGTTCACGGCGACCGGAACCGCCGGGTCCTGAAGCTTCAGGTGCGCCGGCTGGTTCTCTTCGTGGTTGGTTCCCGAAAGGTAGACGCTCGAGAGCTTGTCGAAGCTGAGCACGCCGTCGGGCTTGGGATAGACGATCGGCGTGTAGTCCTTTGCAAGGCCGGTCGCCTCCGCATCGGTCTTGCCGTGCCTTAGCGTTCCGAAAAGCGAGAAACCCCCGAAGAGGCTGGTCACGTGCATGTCGGCCACCCCCAGGGCGCTGCCGATCCACGTGCCATAGCGGCTCCAGAGCGGCTTGGCGTTGCGCACGACGTGGAGTTCCTTACGCACCCACGAGGTATCGTAAGCCGCCTGGTACTCCACCAGCTTGTCGCCCGCCCGGCCAGCGCCGATGGCGGCGAAGGCGGCCTCGGCGGCCATCATGCCGGACTTGATGGCGTTGTGGCTGCCCTTGATGCGCGGGACATTCACGAAGCCCGCAGAATCGCCGATCAGCGCGCCGCCGGGAAAGGCCAGGGCCGGCACCGACTGGTACCCCCCCTCGCTGATCGCGCGGGCGCCATAGGCGATCCGCTTGCCGCCCTTCAGGTGGCGTGCGATCGCCGGATGGTGCTTGAGGCGCTGGAACTCATCGAATGGCGAGAGCCAGGGGTTCTTGTAGTTGAGGTGCACCACCAGGCCGATGGCGACGTAGTTGTCGCCGAAATGGTACATGAAGCTGCCGCCGCCGGTGTCGCTGGTGAGCGGCCAGCCGACCGTGTGCTGGACGAGCCCGCTCTCGAACACGTCGTCCGGAACCTGCCACAGCTCCTTGAGGCCGATCCCGAACTTCTGCGGCTCGCGGCCCTCGTTCAGCTTGAAGCGCGCCTGGATCTGCTTCGCCAGGGAGCTGCGAACGCCCTCGCCGATGAAGGTGTACTTCG
>DATHPX010000074.1:0-21738 GCA_035483335.1 Caulobacteraceae bacterium
CCACTTCTTCGCGCCCAATGAGATCGAGCGCTACTCAGTTGGCACCAAGAATAAGGACCTCAAGCGCGACCCGGACGGCGGCCTGACGATCCTTGTCCAGGCCGATCCTCCCAAGGATCGCACCAATTGGCTGCCCGCTCCGAAAGGCGAGGACTTCTCCCTTTATGTCCGCGCCTACTGGCCCAAGCCGGCCGTGCTCGACGGCTCGTGGACGCCACCCCCGGTGGAGCGGGTGAACTAGGCGATCGGCGCCGGCGCCAACCTTTTCCAAGCCAATCTTGGTGTCCCTGGCGCCCTTGGTGATGAAAGCGCGCCTCTCCCCCACCCGTTGTTCTTCCTTCCTCCGCCTTGCGGTGGCGTTGAGGACAAGGGAAAGAGCGGGCTGGACGCCGGCGGACCAAGGGGCGTCACGGGATAGAGCGGAGGGGTCGGGGTGGCGGCGGAGAGCTGGGACAGGGTTCCGATCGACGCGCAGAGCATCGACGCGCCGCTTTCGCGCGCGGCGATCTTTCTGGTGGTCACCGTGGAAAGCGCCCCAGACGCGCTGAGGACGGTCTGTTCCGTGCTCGAGGGCTTGGACGACCTCGTGAAGACGGTGGGTTTCCGCGATCTTGCCGGTCGCCTGTCATGCATCGCAGGCGTCGGCAGCGCGCTCTGGGACCGACTCTTTTCGGACAAGCGGCCGAAAGAACTAAAGCCCTTCGCGCCGATCCAGGGCGCAGTTCATCGCGCGCCGGCGACACCCGGCGACCTGCTGTTCCACATCCGGGCTGAGCGCGCCGACCTCTGCTTCGAATTCGAACGCCTGCTCCTCGACAGCCTGGGCGCCAGCGTGAGCGTCGTCGATGAGGTGACCGGGTTCCGGTACTTCGATGCGCGCGACCTCCTCGGCTTCGTCGATGGCACGGCCAATCCCACGGGCGTGGACCTTCCCGCCAGCGCCCTGGTGGGGGACGAGGATTCCAACTTCGCCGGCGGCAGCTATGTCGTGGTGCAGAAGTATCTGCATGACATGGCGGCGTGGGCGAAGGTTCCGACGCCGCTGCAGGAGCAGATCATCGGCCGCACCAAGATCGACAATATCGAGATCGACGACGACGCTACGCCGCGCAAGTCGCACAAATCCCTGGCCACCATCGTCGACGAAGATGGTAACGAGCACGACATCCTGCGCGACAACATGCCGTTTGGCCGCGCCGGACATGGAGAGTTCGGGACCTATTTCATCGGCTACTCACGAAACCTGTGGGTGATCGAGAAGATGCTGCAGCGGATGTACGTCGGCGACCCGCCGGGCGCTTACGACCGCCTGCTCGACTTCTCGACCCCGCACACCGGGGCGACCTTTTTCGCCCCCTCCCGCCCGACCCTGCAGGCCCTTGCGCGCGGAGGAGCTTGACACGAAGCCAGCGGCCTCGCCGGCATACGGCATTTCCGCTTCCAAGGCGTCGAAACGACATAATCGCCACCGCCGCTGTCACCGAGCGAGGCCGGCGAGGACGCCGGCGCTCCGGGTTCGTCCTGCAACTCAGGTGAAGACCGACGCCGCCCGCTTAGGGAATGTCCTCCGGTTGGACGCCGTCGACGCCGGTCCCGGCGGAGGCCGCCACGGGCGCGGTGATCGGCTGACAGATCTGAGTTCGCACGGAGGGCGCCAGCCCCTCCACGTTTGTCGGATTTTGCGGGGCCAGATGCATCCGGCCGGCCCATTGGCCAGCTCGATGAAGTGACAGAACCACCATCCAGTTCTGGTAGCGCGCCTCGGCTAGCAGCACGCTGAAATCGTGGACCTCCAGGGGCGTGAGACGGTCCAGGCCCTGGATCGCGCGCAGCTTCGACCAGACGATCTCTTCGTTGGACTGCGCCTGATGAAACTGCTCGGTCGTGTAGTACATGTTGCCAAGCATTCGTTGCTCATCGCCTGTGAAGAGACTTGCGCGTCCGGCCTGCGAATTTGCCTCCCAGCGCAGGCTGGTGATCTTCGCATGGGCGAGCAGGCCGAGCCGGTAAATGACGGGAATGGATGCGCCCGTCCTCGCGCGTCCCAGGATGACACCCAGTTCGGAGAGGCGCCGCCTGACACAGGGCTCGGTCATGCCCCGGCGCTGCATCCACCAGAGATTCTCGCGCACCTCCGCCCTGACCGCCTCGCGCGCCTCAGCCGCGATCTGCTGTTCATGGAAGAACTGTACGCTCTGCTCGAGTGCGAGGGCGATCAGGATGCCCGCGACGATCACGCCGATCTCGGCTGCGAAATCCCGCAGGCTCTGAGCCGCCTTCGGCCTATGGATGTGCATCTCGCCCCGCCCTCTGCGCCTGATCGTCAGCCGGCGCGTTGCGCGCTCAGAGCGCGCTCTCGCGCACGCTTCAGCTCAATCCAGGCCGGCGCCCACTTCAGCGCTTCGTTGTACTTGGCCACCGCCTCGGGCCAGCGCTGTTCGCGGGCCAGCAGGTCGCCCCAGGCCTTGAGGGGGTCGGCCCAGTGTGGACCGCGCTGGTGGGCGGCGGCGAACTCCTCCGCCGCGCTGGCGGCGTCGCCGTGGCGGGCGAGCGCCAGGCCCCAGGAGTAATAGGCGGCCGGCAGGTCAGGGGCGAGGGCGACGGCCGCAGCGTAGGCCCTCTGCGCTCCGGCCCAGTCGCCGCGATGGTCAAGGATGTCGCCCCTGAAGCGGTAGCAGTCGACGTAGCGACCCGCGGCCGCGAGCACGGCGTCCGCCTTGGCCGGCCGGCCGGCCATCTCCTCAGCGGGGGCGACCCAGCAGAGGTAGCCGGGATAGTTGCTCGACACGACGGGACTGGCGTAGGCGGCCGCGAACGCCTCCATCTCGTCGGCGGACCTCGCCGTATCTCCGACCTCGGCGGCGATACGGCCGCGCACGAAGTGGGTCATCGCCGCCACATTGGGATCGGCAAATCGCGCTTGCGCCGTCGAGAGCTGCAACGACGCGCCCTCGAGATCGTGCAGTCGTGCTTCGACTTCGGCGATATCAGGTGTGGAATCGCTCGCATTCGAGCCGAGACCCGCATGAGCCTTGGCGTCCGCCAGAAGGGCGTCGCGCCAGGGCAGGAGGTCCCAGCTGACGAGGTCGGCGTTTATGAGATCGTGCGCCGCCTCACCTTCCGGCATGCCGCGGCTCCGCCGGCGCGTGGCCTCGCCGATGCGCCAGGCGCCCTCCTCGTCACCGAGGAGCAGGTCCGTATTCATCAGATTGGCGTAGCCGGGCAAGTAGTCCGGCTTCAATCTCACCGCCTCGCTGTAGAGGGGCATCGCCTCGCGCGGACTTCTGCCTGTGTTTTCCAGAGCGTTCCCCCAGGCGTTCAGCAGGTAGGGGCGTTCGGCCGTATCTGTCCCGGGATAGGCCGTCCTGGCGAAGTCGATCGCTTCGGCGTCGCGGCCGGAATCGCTGAGATAGACGGCGTAGAGCGCCGGCTGGGACTGTCCGTAGACGTATTCGGCGGCCTGGGTGCTGAGCTTGTCCAGTTCGCCTGGCCCACCCTCGAAGGTCTTTGGCGCGACGCCATCGCCGCGGATGGTGAGGGCAACGCCTCCGGCGTCGGTCTGCACGAGGTCGCCCTCGATATGGATGTCGTGGCCGAAGCGCGTCTTCAGCATCCGGTCGATCTCGCCGATCGAGACTCCCGTCTCGGGAACCTCCACCTTGACGTCGCCGGTCCAGGCGTTGGAAAGTTCGCGCGCAGCCTTGTTGGAGCGCGTCGCCTGCTGCAGCCGGGTCAGGGCGTCGAGCACGCCGCCGGCGACCACCTTGCCGCTCAACCCGCGCGCAGCCAGGGCCGGGGGCGCGTCGAAGGTCTCGACCACCACCGACCTCGAATTGAAGGCGTCGAAGACCATCACCGCGGCGCCGAGACCAAGCGCGGTCGCCACCAGGATGAAGAACAGCTGCATGCCGAGCTTCAGCCGGTCAGTCGTGCGCCGGATCCTGAGGCTCGAGAGCAGCACCATGCGCTGCTCGTGCAGGTGCTCGGTCTGGAGCTCGACCAGCCGCGCCTGCCTCTTGAGATAGGCCTTCAAGTCCGCCGCGATGGTGCGGTCGGTCCTGGCGGCGCCGGTCGCGAGCGATGCGGCGACAGGATCGAGCCCGGCCTGGACGTCGCGCTCCGGTCTCTCGGCCTCCTCCCCGCCGAGAATGTCCTCGATGATCCCGCCCTTGCCCGCCATGGCGGTCGCCCCTTCCCTCGCCCAAAGCAAGGCTCGCCGACCCGTGCGCCGCAGTCAACGCGGGTGAGGGAGTTGACCCGGAGCGCCGGCGTCCTCGCCGGCAAACGGCAGCCTCGCTCTCAGAGACAGGCGCAGAACTCGACGAGGCGATCGACCTCCGCGTCGAGGTTGAAGTAGTGAGGCGAGGCTCTGAGAATCGAGGAAAGGCCTCGCGCCTCCGAGTCCAGGCGCGTGCTGTCCGGCGTCGACGCGCCGATGACGATCTTCTGCGCCGCGGCTGCGCCGAGGACCTTGCGGATCTCCACGCCATCAACACGGAAGCTGACGATCGCCGACTTCTGCCTGCCGAGGTCGAGAACCTCCACGCCCCCAAGATCGCCAAGGCCCGCGCGCAGCCTGTCTGCGAGCGCCCAGCTACGGGCCTGGGCCGCATCCAGCCCGACGGCCACGGCGTAGTCGACGGCGACGCCAAGGCCCAGGCGAGCCGCGTAGTTGTTCTCCCACACCTCAAAACGGCGCGCGTCGTCACGAAGGGTGTAGTCGTTGTCCGACGTCCAGGGCGCCGCGAAGTGGTCGATCATCGGCGGCTCGAGGCGGCGCAGGAGATCCAGCCGGATGTAGAGGAAGCCGGTCCCCCGCGGTCCGCGCAGGAATTTCCGGCCGGTCGCCGTGAGCATGTCGCAGCATAGGGCTTCGACGTCGACCGGCATTTGTCCCACGGCCTGGCAGGCGTCGAGAAGGTAGAGCACGCCCGCCTCGCGCGCGATCCGGCCGATCTCCGCAGCCGGATTGACCAGGCCGCCGTTGGTCGGGATCCAGGTGATCGAGATCAGCCTGACCCGGTCGTCGAGCATGGCGCGCAGGGCTTCCGGGTCGGTCGCGCCGTATTCGTCGTTGGGGACGACGCAGATCTCGACGCCGTAGCGCTTCGCTGTCTGCAGGTAGGCCACATAGTTGGCCGCGTACTCGGCGCGGCCCGTGAGGATCCGATCTCCCGGTCGCCAGGTGAGGGAATAGAAGGCCATCTGCCAGGCCTTGGTGGCGTTCTCCACGATGGCGATCTCGTCCCGGCCGGCGTTCAGCAGGCGCGCAACGCTGTCGTAGACGCCCTCCAGCCGCGCCTCCTCCTGGTCGGCCGCGCTGTAGCCGCCGATCGCCTGCTCGAGCCTCAGATACGAGATCACCGCATCGACCACCGGGTCAGGCATCAGCGAGGCGCCGGCGCTGAGCAGGAAGGTCTGGCCATTCAGGGCAGGCGTGTCGGCGCGAATCCGGTCGAGATCGATAGTCACCTTGAACGCCCCCGCGCCGTCGCTGGCCAAAGCGCCTGCAGCGTATCACCCGCCACGACATGATAGGTGTCGTAAAGACCGCCCCTCAGAGTTTGACGGACAGCTCGAACCCGCCCTCGAACGGGAGGGTCATCGTGCGAAAGCCGTTCGCGGGGTCATCCAGCAGGGCGAAGAACTCCGCGTAATTCTCGCGGCTGCGCTCGCCGGCCGTGTTGTCGGTGCAGATCACCGCGCCGGGCCGCAGGCGGGACGCCAGGGTGTCGAGCACCGGACGGACCACGTGGGTCCAGATGTCGAAGAGGACGAAGTCGATCGGGCCCGCGAAGTGATCGCACGCCGCAATGACGTCGGCCTGGTGGAATTCGATGAAGCTGGAGAGGCCGGCGGCCTCGAAGTTGGCGCGGGCACGCTCGCACTTCAGCGGCTCATTCTCCGCCGCGAGCACGACGCCGCCGCCGTTGTCGCGAACGGCGGCGGCCAGATAGAGCGTCGAAACGCCGAACGAGGTCCCGACCTCGACGATCCGCCGCGCGCCGATCGCCCGGCACATCATGTAGCAGAACTCGGCCTTGTCCTTTTCGAGCGCGACCATCTTGTCGGCCAGGAAGGCGTGATCCCGCGGCTCCATCCCCTGCCACGGCCCTGTGCGCTCGTGGAAGAAGTAGTGATTGATCGCCTCGTCCTGCGATGTGCTGGCGCCGTGGAGTCCGGCGAGCATGGCGTCGAGCTTCGGATCGTTGAGCACACTTGGCATCTTGAGCCCCTCCCCTCTGGACGATTGCAGGACTCAACCTGGAAGGCCGGCCCCCGCCGGGTCCCATCCGTACGTCGCCCGCGTCGTCGCGCGTATGCTGGCGACGACGCGATCCTGAATCTCACTCCTGCCGCTGGCGACCGCCGCCACAGTCGAGGCGCGTGCGATGTAGCCCTGGATGGCCACCGCGGCGATCGCGGCCTGGCGGTCCTCCAGGGTGGTGTCGCCCAAGGATGGGTTTGACGCGAGCGCCTGGCGCACGTGGTCCCTCAGGCGGTCCATGCGGTCCTGGGGCGGCGCGGCTGTTCGATTGGCGGCCACCCAGGCGAAGGCGAGGTGCGCGGCGACGAACGGGGCGGCGTCGTCCAGCGAAAACCCCCATTGGTTGAGGCTGTTGGCGAAGGAGGCGATCGGATCCAGCCGACTGAGCGCTGTCTCGAGCCGTCGCGCGCCCTCCGGGTCGCGTTGCGCCACACTGCGCACCAGGCCGGCCTCGTGACGTCGCAGGTCGTAGCTGGCGCTCACGCCGCTGGCGATGGCCGGCGATGGGGCGTCGTATTCGTCGGCGAGCGCCTCGACGAACCCCGGTCCCACCCAACGACCGATCTCCGGGATCACCACGTCGGCCAGCGGGTACCAGATCATCCGGCTGCTCGCCCGGTCCGGCGCCGGGGAGAAATCTGTCACCGGCGGCGCCCCGGATCCTGTCGGTCCCTTGACCCACTCGCCGGGGGTGACCCCGACGAGGTCGCTGAACACGCGGTGGAACTGTGTGTAGCTGCCAAACCCGGCCGCGAGCGCCGCGGTCAGCAGGTCGCCGCTCTGCGGGTAGAGGATCTGGAAGCGCTCCAGCCGGCTGCGGTTGCGCCACTCCACGAAGCCGCGTCCCGTCTGCTCGACCAAGAGCTCGCGCAGATAGTCTTGCGACACGCCGCACTGGCCGGCGAGCGCGGCGGCGCTGGGCACGTCCGGCCAGTCCCTCAGCACGCGCAGCGCCGTCGCTACGGCGGGATGCAGCGGCGCCGCCGGCGCGTCCGGGCCCGAGACGCTCACGTGGCACGCGCTGCGCAGGGCGTAGTCGATGCCCGAACGATAGAGGCGCGGCTCGTCGGCGTCCTGCGAGACGTGCGAGAACAGCCGGTCCAGGGCGATCGCGTCGTCGCGCGCGAGCACCCGGCGCGGGTGGCGAGCCACGTCCTCCAAGAGGTCGCGCTCGCACCGATCGGCGGCGCAGGTGATCAGCCACAGCTCCAGGTCCGGCCCCGGCATCAGCCGATGCGACTGCTCCGGCATCAGCCATACGAGCACGCCGGGCGAGAGGTCATAGTGGCCGTGGTCGAGGAAATAGACCCCCCGTCCAGCCGTGATCAGGTTGAGCTCGACGGCGCTGTGCGAATGCCACACAGGCGCGATGCCGGGACCGGCGCGGCGGACCTCGGTTTCCACGAACACGCGCCGGTGTTGCAGGGGTCTTCCGGAAAAATGGTCAGGATCGGCCCCGTTTAAGGCAAGAGCCTGCGCGCCGCCGGCGGTCACACTCGTCGCATGACCAGACCTCCCATCGGCGACGCCATCATCATCGACCTGCGCTCCCAGGCGCTCTGCCTGAAGGACGCGCTTGCCTCCGACAGCGACCGCGCCGTGCTGCGGGCTTTCGAAGCCGTTGCGCGGGCTCGCGGGATCACCAGCCTGGCTGGGGAGGCCGGGGTCGAGCGAGAGCGCCTCGCGCGGATGCTGGCTGGGGCGGCGGCGCCCGACACCGCGATCCTCAGGCAGGTCGTCGCCGCTCTGATCGAGCGTTGGGAAGCGGTCCTTCACGACGTCCCCTCCGACAATCCGCAAAGAGATGACCTCGAAAGCGATAAGACCTGAACCTGCGAGGTCTCTTACAAAGCACTCACGTTGTTCGACGGCGACAGCCCTCGAAGCAAGCTTAAACCCAACACCGACATCTGAATAGGACGGGAGACGACATCGTGAATACATTCGCCAAGAGCGTCATCTTCGCTGCGGCCCTGGCGGTCGGCGGCGTCGCCATGGCCCAGGAACCGCCGGTGAACATCGGCCAGCGCCACGGCAACCTTCGCGAAGCCCAGCAACTGGTGCGCGAGGCCTTTGACGATATCAGCAACGCTCAGGTCGATAACGACTACGCGCTGGGCGGTCACGCCGGTCGAGCCAAGGAACTCCTGCGGGAAGCCTCAGTGGAACTGAAGCTGGCGGCCGAGACGTCCAACTATAACCAACGCTGAAATTCGTCACCGATCCTCAGACCGAGATCATATTCAGGACAGGAAGAGAATTATGTCGAACTCCTTGCTTAATATCGCCCTCGCTGCGGGTTTCGCGGCGTCGCTCGCCGGTTCGGCCATGGCTCAGACGGCGCCTGTTCCGCTCGCCCAGAACGGGCAGGGCCAGCTGATCCTGGTGTCCGGAGGCTGCGGGCCGAACGGCTGGCGCGGCCGCTGGGGCCACTGCCACTGGAACCACTACGCGGGCTGGGGCCCCAACGGCTACTACGCCGCCGGTCCCTATCGCGTGATCGCTGGACCCTACTGGAACCGTAGCTGCCCGCCCGGCTACTGGCGCGGCCCGTGGGGCCATTGCCGCGACACGCCCTATCACGGTCCCCTGCCCGACGGGGGGTACAAGCCCTGAGTTGAGCCTTCAGGCGGACGCTTCCCCCCTCCCCGCGTCGGCCTCCACTGACCTCCCGACCCACTCCCCTGGGCCGGGAGGTTTTTTCGGGCCTGAACACGCGAGCTCACATGCCGCGACGGCGGCGGGAAGCGAAGCTTTGGCCTTGTCCGATATCGATCGGGTGCTAAGAGGCTGACGCGACAACGGATTTCATTGCGCTTGGCGGGCGGGGGCTCGGGTGGGGATACTTCGGGGTTTGGCGCTGTTGGCTGCGAGCCTCGTCGCGGTCGCCTTCATGATGGGGATCGTGCGCTGGCCTGAAGGCGGCCGTTATCCGCGATACGAGCATGACCATGACGAGATCATGGTCTCCGACACGCCCAACGCCACTCGGACCATCACGGTCGTCTTCATCGGGAACAGCATCACGTTCCACAACGACCTTGCGGCGATGCTGGTGAACATCGCGTCGTCAGATCCGGGGAACAGGACGCGGCTGCAGGTGAAGGCGCTGACCTATCCCAACGCCACCCTGGACGAGCTGAGGACCAAGACCGGCGCTGTTTCCTGGATCCAGGCTCATCACGTCGACTACGCCGTCCTGCAGGAACACACGATCTGGTACGACTTTCCTCACAGTTACGACGGTCTGGGCGCCTTCACCGCGTGGGACGAGGCCTTGAGGCCGCAGGGCGTGACGTCCCTTCTGTTCGAAGACTGGGCCGATGCCGACGGAAGTGAGGTCTATACGGACAAGGACGACCCCACCTTCGGTTCGTCGGCCGAGAAGGATGTGGCGAACTCGGCCAACGCGACGGCCGCTCTGGGAAAGGCGCTGGGCCTCCAGGTCGTCTCGGTCGGCGACGCCTTCGAGGCGGCTCGCGAGACCAAAGGCGCGCCTGACGTCTGGGGACCGGATCACCATCACGCGAGCGTCGCCGGGACCTACCTGGCCGCCACCGTCTTCTACCGCTACCTGACCGGCCGCACGGGGGCCGAGGCGACGTATCGGCCTCACGGTGTGAGCGCGCAGGACGCTGCGACGCTGGTTGGGTTAGCAAGGGACTGATCGCCCCGCCTCATCCTCTGGTCCGCTGGCGCACCAAAGCCGTTAACCGGCTTCGCTTACTGCGTCCCGGACGAGGCGGACCATCAGGGTCAGGACGATGAGGGCCCCGACCAGCTGCAGCACTCCGGTAAGCTCGAAGACCGCGTCATTGGGCGGATAGATATAGTCGCCGGGCATCAGGTTCGGGTGGAGTTTCGAGGCGAGGGCGGGAGAGACCCCCGCGAGGTACAGCAGGTTCTTGTAGGCGTGGTTGTAGCCGCCTTCGAACAGGCCGAGCATGAGGACCCAGACCACCAGGACGACGCCGGAGAAAAGGGCCAAGGCGTTTCTCGAGCGTTGGGTCCGGTATCGGCGCAGCAGGGCCAGGGTCGCGCCAAGAGCGATGGTCATGATCAGCGCGATGACGAGCCGCTCGGGCGCGCGGTAGGCCAAGCCGCCGTAGACGTGATGGGCCAGCGTCGTCGCGTATTCGAAAACGAGGGCCCATCCGATCCAGGTCGTGAGGGCTACGGCGTCGGAAGGGCGCTCCGACGCCGTGGCCTGCAAGGGGGCGATCAACGCCGTGCGGCCCCAAGCGCGCCGAACGGCGCCTGGCGTTCGATTGATCCGCTGGGCCTGCGCGCAAGCAGCCGCGTGAAGATCACGGCGTGGTCGATGAGGAAGAACGGGACCAGGACCGTCGGGATCAGCGCCCACGGCAGGGTCGTTATCGCCGCCGTGCCCACGCCCGCATGGATGAGCTGCACGGGCGAGCCGTTCCTCGAGGTCACGCCCAGGGCGACCGCGACGATGAGATCAAGCATGCCGAACGCGTTCCAGGCGAGGAGCAGGCCATCCCACCGACGTGTCTCGCGCGTAGCCGCCCAGGCGGCTGGAACGGCCAGGACACCCGTCACGACGTCGCCCCACCCTGCGGAATAGGGAAACGGACCCGCTAGCCTCCCCGCGGCGGCAAGGAGGACGAACAAGACCCCGAGCACCCGAAAGACGTTCAGGCCTATGAGCATCGGCGTCGGAACCGCGCCGGCCAGGCGGCGAGCCGCCGGCGAGAGGAGAGCCAGGGCGGCCGCGACCAGCAGCGGCGTTCCGAACATCACCAGCAAGTTCAGAAGGTTCGACAGCCCTCCCCCGCTCACGACGCCGACGGCCAGGCTGACCCACGCTCCGGCCGCGCCCGCCAGGATGAGCCGGGCCGAGGACGAGAGCGGAAGGCTGGTGATGATGGCGGTCAGCAGCACCGCCAGGGTGACGCCAATGAAGACAATTCCGACGACATCGAGCATTTTCAGACTCCTATCGTAAACGGGTTGAGCGTGCCGGCCGCCTTCAGCCACCGCGTTGGGCGACCTGGGCCGTATGGTGACGAGATTGCCGGCCGCGCGACGGCTGCGCCGGCGTGGGTTCGAGAAAGCTCGCGGCGTAGGCCGACATCAGGACGGCGGCGCCGAACAGAGCCACGCCCAGGGGCAGATGGATGGCCAGGAGTCCCAGGCGACCCGCGCCCATCTGGAGCCCCTCGACGATCAGGAAAACGACGTTGGCGGCCGCCAGCCAACGGGGCGCCGTCCCCGACCGTGCAAGCAGGACCCCCGCGCCGGCCTGCACCGCCGCGAGGATCAGGCTCGCCGCGCCGACCGCCATGTGCGCACTAAGGGCGAAGGCATCGCCGATGAGGATCAAGCCGGCGAGGATCGGCTGGGCGAGCAAGGCAGCCACCTGCAAGGCGAGGGCTCCCCGGAAGAGCATCAAGAGCATGGCGCGCCTCCCTGATTGGACGCAGGGGCCAGAGGTATCGCCGCCGACGCGTGTTTCCATTGGCTCCCTGTTCACATAGGCTGTTCATTGATGAACAGGTCGTCCTCGAGCTGGCAGTGGGACGACGTGCGCTTCTTCCTGGAAGTAGCGCGCGCGGGCAGCCTTTCGGCGGCAGCCCGCACCCTGGGCGTGGGTCACGTCACGGTCGGGCGGCGCATCGCCCTGATGGAGGCGCGCCTGGGCGTGACCCTGCTCAACCGAACACCGGACGGGTTCGTAACCACCCCAGCGGGCGATGCGATCCTGACCCAGTGCATGACCATGGAGGAGGCGGCCTTCGATCTCGAACGCATCGCCGCCGGCAGCGACAGCCTGCTCGCCGGATCGATCCGGGTGACGACGACCGAAGCGATGGCCGCCCAGACGATCGCGCCGGCCATCATAACGCTGCGCCAGATCCACCCCGATCTTCAGGTCGAGCTCATCGCAGGGGTGCGCTCGCTCGACATCGCGCGGCGGGAGGCCGACCTCGCCGTCCGGCTGGCTCGCCCCAGGACGCCCGACCTCGTCTGCCAAAAGCTGGGCGACGTGGGCTTCGCCCTCTACGCCTCGCCCCGCTATCTGGAGACGCACGGATCTCCCGAGCCGGGCCGCGGCCTTGGCGGACACGACCTGATTGCGTACACGGGCGCCCCGCCTGGCAGCAGTCCGTTCTTCATGGGCGAGTCCCTGGAGGGAGCGCGTTTCGCCCTGCGCTGCGACAGTCCGTTCGTTCAGCGCAAGGCGGCGGAAGACGGCCTGGGATTTGCCGAGCTCGCCTGCTTCCTAGGTGACGCGTCCGAGACGCTCGAACGGGTGTGGCCGCTCGCGGCCCCCTCTCGCCGTACCGCCTGGCTCGTCTTCCACCGCGACATGCGCCGCTCGGCCCGGGTGGCGGCGCTGGCGACAGCGATCCGGGACACGTTCCGGCGCCAGCGAAAGCAACTGGAGAACGGGGATCGAGGTTCGTGAAGTCCAACGCGAAGGCCGATCCCTCGACCGTTACCTCTTGAGCGAAATGTTCAGACCGGACGGTCCGATCTTCAGGTTCGCACCGACGGACATTCCCGTCATGTTGATCAGGACGCCCTTGCCGTTCTTCATGCTGAGCCCGCCAGCACCCGCGCCCACCGTCGCGGAGGCCGCGATCGCTGCGTAGGTGCCCTCGATGTCGGAGACCTGATGGAGGTGGAAGACATTACCGGATGCGTCGGACTTCTTGATGCCAATCTCGCCGACCGACATGCCGCCCACTTTGAGAGGGTAGTTGTGGCCCCTGTAGTGCAGGGTCCCGCTGCCCCACGCGCCGCCGGCGATGAAGGCGACGCTGTGGCTCGTGAAGCGGATCGTCGCGTCAGGCCTCTGCGCATGAGCGCCAGAAGCGGCAAGCGCGGTCGCCACGGCGATGATCGCGGCTTGGCGGATAACGGCTGAACGCTTCATCGACCACCTCCATTCAATGCGGGCGACCGCGCTGCCTGGGTGCGGCCGCGAGACCCCGTCCGCCCGCGACTGGCGAGTACGGGACGAGCGCGGATCGTGGCCTGAGAGTCACGAGGCGGGCCATCCGACGGACTCCGCATGGCGGTCGCGGTTCAACCCTCAATTGCGTTCTCCGGACTTGAGCATCTCCAGCAGAGCCGTCAGGCCCGGCGAGCGGACGTCCTGACGGCAAATGAGATGGATCGACACGCGGCTGAAGGCGGGGTCGAGGTTGTGCGTCTTCACGCTGGTCTGGTTGGCCATGCTCTCCAGCATGCTCCTGGGAAGCAGCGCCAGGCCCGCTCCAGCCGAAACGCAGGCGAGCATCCCATGATAGGACTCGAGT
This sequence comes from Caulobacteraceae bacterium, assembly GCA_035483335.1. Classification (GTDB taxonomy): domain Bacteria; phylum Pseudomonadota; class Alphaproteobacteria; order Caulobacterales; family Caulobacteraceae; genus Acaudatibacter. Next base: position 13,558 of record DATHPX010000074.1, read on the forward strand.
TCGAAGATGCGCCCCGGCGCGACGTTGTCGTCGTGGAACCATTTCTCGAACAGGCGGCGGTAAGAACAGTTCGAGCGGAAAGCATAGATGCTTGCCCCGGCGACCTCCGACGCTCGTCGAATGGGCGCATGATTGGCCGACGAGATCAGGACGAGCTGCTCGTCGAAGACGGGAACGCCTTCGAGCTGGGGATGCGAGACGGGGCCGTCGACGAAGGCGCCGACGAGCCGGCCATCGAGCACCTCGTCGATCAACTGGCCTGACGGGCCGGTGGAGAGATCGAGGGCGACCTGCGGAAAGCGCCTGTGAAACCGGGCGAGAATCGGCGGGATCCGTACCGCGGCGGTGCTTTCGAGGGAGCCCAGAGGCAGCGGTCCTCTGGGCTCCTTGCTTGCGACCGAGAGGCGCGCCTCATCTGAAAGCTCGAGAATGCGTTTGGCGTAGTCCAGGAAGGTCCAGCCTGCGGAAGACAGGCGCAGGCGCATCTTCTCTCGGATGAAGAGCTCGACGCCCAGTTCCGCTTCGAGCTGTTTGAGACGGGTTGTCAGGTTGGAGGGGACCCGGTGAAGTCGCTGGGCCGCCGCATTGATCGTCCCGGCCTCGGCGACCTCCTTGAACATGAGGAGCTGGGCGAGTTCCATACGTTCTCCTATCGAGAATGAGTTCGTCAGATATATTCAGTTTTCTTGGGGTTGCAAAAGGCCTAAGGCGCCGGTCGTTGGTGGCGTTAAGCTCCGGGCCGCCCGGGCGAACGCCAAGGTCCGCCGCTCTAACTTCCGAGAGGGAGCCCATCTCGTGAAAGCCGCCGAACTCTTTGTCGCTGCGCTGGAAAACGAAGGCGTGACCCACATCTTCGGAATCCCCGGCGAGGAGAACCTCGACGTCGTCGAGGCGCTGCGCCGCTCGAAGATCCAGCTCGTGCTGACGCGCCACGAGCAGGCTGCGGCGTTCATGGCCGCCACGCATGGGCGTCTGACGGGTCGGCCCGGCGTCTGCCTTTCGACGCTCGGTCCGGGCGCGCTCAACCTGACCACGGGCGCCGCGTACGCGCACCTCGGCGCCATGCCGATGGTGATGATCACCGGCCAGAAAGGGGTTCTGCATCGGAAGCAGGCGCGCTTCCAGGTGGTGGACATTGTCGCGACGATGACCCCGCTGACCAAGATGGCCGAGCAGATCGTCAGCCCGGCGACGATCCCGTCGATCGTGCGGGAAGCGTTCCGCCTCGCAATGGAGGAACGTCCGGGGCCGGTTCATCTCGAACTGCCCGAGGATATCGCGGCGGAGGAAGCGCCGGACATGGCGCCCGTGCCGTCCCATCCGATTCTGCGCCCGGTCGCCGACGGCGCTGCGCTCGACGAAGCGACCCGGCTGATCCTCGAAGCCGAGCGTCCGCTGGTCATGCTCGGCGCGGCCGCGAGCCGTCCGCGCCTGGCGGAGGATTTGTCGGCGTTCGTGACGCGCCTGCAGCTTCCCTTCTTCAACACCCAGATGGGCAAGGGCTCCGTCTCGGGCGGATCGGGGCTCTACATGGGCACCGCGGCGCTGACCGAGCGGGACTATGTTCACGAGGCCATCGACCGCGCCGACCTCATCGTCAGCATCGGCCACGACACGGTGGAGAAGCCGCCCTTCCTGATGGGGCCGAAGGGACCGAAGGTCCTCCACGTCGGCTACGTCTCGGCCACGGTCGAGGAGGTGTATGCTCCGCACGCGGAACTCATCGGCGATGTCGGCCGGAGCCTCAGCCTGCTGGCCGACCGCCTCGAAGGCAGGCTGCCCAGGGCGGGTGCGCTCCTGCCGCTGCGCGAAGGGATCCTCGAGCGGATAAACGACCGGGCTGACGAGAGCCGCTATCCCCTGACGCCGCAGCGCATCGTGCACGATGTGCGCCAGGTGATGCCGGAGGACGGCGTCGTCTGTCTCGACAACGGCATGTACAAGATCTGGTTCGCCCGCAACTACCGCACGCGGATCGCCAACACCCTCCTCCTCGACAATGCGCTTGCGACCATGGGAGCGGGTCTGCCGTCGGCCATCATGGCCGCGATGCTCTATCCCGACCGCCGCGTGCTCGCCGTGTGCGGCGATGGCGGGTTCATGATGAACTCGCAGGAACTGGAGACGGCGGGGCGGCTCGGGCTGAATCTCGTCGTGCTGGTCCTGCAGGACAACGCCTTCGGGATGATCCGCTGGAAACAGGGCGTCGACAACTTCCCGGATTTCGGGATGACCTTCGGCAACCCCGACTTCGTCGCCTACGCCAGGGCCTACGGCCTCAAGGGCAGCCGGGTGGAAGACGCCGAGGGCCTCGCGCCGACGCTGGAGGCGGCCTTCGCCGGCGGCGGGGTCCATCTCGTCTGCGCGCCGGTCGACTACTCGGAGAACATCCGGGTCCTGGTGGAAGAGCTTCGGGCGAACGCGACAAAGGAAGGGCGCTGATCATGATCGAGGTCGTTCAAGCATTCGATCGGACGCCGATCGCCAACCTCGACAGCGATGACGCCGAGGCGCTGGAGCGCAAACTCCAAACCGCGCGCAAGGCGCTCGTCGACCGGAGCGGGTGGCTGAAACTCCACCAGCGCATCGCCATCCTCCGCAAGCTGGCCGAGTTGATGGAACGCGATCGCGAACATCTCGGCCGCCAGATCGCGCGCGAGGGCGGCAAGCCGCTCACCGACGCGCTGATCGAGACCGACCGCGCCATCGACAGCGTGCGCGACGCCGCCGACGAGCTGCGCGTCATGGCCGGCCGGGAGATCCCGATGGGACAGACGCCCGCGAGCGTCGGCCGGCGCGCCTTCACGATCGTCGAGCCGATCGGCGTCGTCGCCGCCATCTCGGCGTTCAATCACCCCCTGAACCTGATCGTCCATCAGGTCGCGCCCGCGGTGGCCGTGGGCGCTCCGGTGATCGTCAAGCCGGCGAACACCACGCCCCTCTCCTGCGTCCAGTTCGTCCGCCTGCTGCACGAGGCCGGGCTGCCGTCGCAATGGTGTCAGCTGTTCCTGCCCGAGACCAACGAGCTTGCGGAGGCGCTCGCCACCGATCCCCGTGTCGCCTTCCTGAGCTTCATCGGATCGAGCCGGGTTGGCTGGCATCTGCGCTCGAAGCTGGCGCCGGGCACACGGTGCGCCCTGGAGCACGGCGGCGCCGCGCCGGTGATTATCGACCGCCATGCCGACCTCGACAGGCTGATCGAGCCTCTGGTCAAGGGCGGCTACTACCATGCCGGCCAGGTCTGCGTGTCGGTGCAGCGGATCTTCGTCCACGCCGATCTCGAACGCGAATTTGTCGAGCGCTTCGCCGGCCGCGTGGCGGCTTTGAAGGTCGGCGACCCTGTCCTGCCCGAGACCGAGATGGGACCGCTCATCCTTCCGCGCGAAACCGATCGGGTCTCGGCCTGGATCGACGAGGCCGTGGCGGCGGGCGCCCGGCTCATCGGCGGGGGACGGCTCAGCCCCACGACGCTCAAGCCCGCGATCCTCGTCGCCCCGCCAGCCGAAGCCAAGGTCTCGACCCTCGAGGTGTTCGGCCCAGTGACCTGCGTCTATCCGTTCACGAAGCTCGAGTCCGCCGTGGCCGCCGCGAACGCCCTACCCACGGCGTTCCAATCGAGCATCTTCACCGAGGACCTTCGGACCGCGTTCGACATGGCCGAGCGCCTCGATGCGTCAGCGGTCCTGGTCAACGACCACACGGCGTTTCGGGTGGACTGGATGCCCTTCGCGGGACGCCGCGAGTCCGGCTATGGGACCGGCGGCATCCCCTACACGATGCGCGACATGTCGCATGAGAAGATGATCGTCTTCCGGATGTGAGGGCGCCCGAGCACGTGAAGGCCAGCTGGAGAGCCTTTAAATTAGCGGCGGTCCCTTCGGTGCGCCGGCGTCCCGCCGGCTCTTCTTTACCTACTCAGCGTTTGTTGTGATCGTGCCGTCATATCGGCGGCCAACGGTAGATAAATTTAAGAAGAAAGAGCCGGCGGGACGCCGGCGCACCGACGGATAACGCGGGGTCGCGGCGAACGCCGGTGCGACGCTGCGGATAGAGGTCGTTAGCACTCGCTCGCCTATCCTGGGCCGCCGCCCGAGTCGGATCGTCCGTCGGCTCGATGCGGCGGATCGGCCCGGAGAGCGACGAGCCCATGCTGAGTTGGATTTCAGTCACCCTCGGCCACGTGTGGGGGCCGCTGCGGCTACTGAATTCGTTCTTCTTCCTGGCTGCGACGGGCTATGCGGTCGCCGCGCTTGCGACCTGGCTGCTGCTGCCGCGCCTGTGGGGCCAGCTCGCCACGGATAGGGGCCGGGCCTTCGCGGTGAATGCGGACCAGAGCGTCGGCAAGCCCGTCGGCGCCGGGCTGATCTTCGTCGCAATCTTCTGCGTCACAGCCCTCATCTTCGTGCCGTTCAACGCCGCGTGCCTGCGCACCCTGCCCCTCATCGCGGCGGCCACCCTGGTGGGCTATCTCGACGACCGGCGCGGCGGGTTCAACGAGTATCAGCTCGCGGTGATGGACGCGATCATCGCGCTGGGCGCCTCGATCGCCATGATCGGCATTCATGGCTGGGTGATGTGGCTGCCCGGCTGGAAGGCGGCGATCCCACTTTCGTCCTGGCTCGCCATTCCCCTGGCGAGCGGGGTGATCTGGCTCTCGATCAACGCCACCAACTGCTCCGACGGTGTCGACGGCGTTTCGGGGAGCCTGACGGGCACGGCGATCCTGATCCTGGGCGGCCTGCTCTACGCGGTGATCGGCAACGACGTGGTTGCCGCACACCTCCACATCCCGACCAACCCGCAGGGCGGGGACTGGGCGATCATGGCGTTCGTGATGGTGGGCGCCGTCTCGGCCTACCTCTGGTACAACGCCCCGCCCAGCCTCGTCCTGATGGGCGACGCCGGCTCGCGGCCGCTGGGCCTCATGATCGGCATGCTGGTGGTGGCCACGGGCAATCCGCTCTTCCTGCTGCTGGTGGGCTCGGTGCTCGTGCTCAACGGGGCCACGGGCCTGGCGAAGGTGGCGATCACCCGCTTCCTGAAGATCCGCGTGCTGTCGAAGATCCGCTTTCCCCTGCACGACCACTGCCGCAAGAACCTGGGTTGGTCGAACAGCCAGGTGCTGGTGCGCTTCCTGCTGCTGCACCTGGGCCTGTCGGCGCTGCTGGTGATCCTGGTGCTCAAGATCCGCTAGGGTGGCGGGCGTCCCTCTCCGCCCTAACATCCTAGCGAGGCGACGGTGTCCCGCACGGTCTTGGCCACCTGAACCGCGTGGGTGAGCGGCCAAAGGTGATCTCCGGCAAGGCGCAGCACGCGCCATCCACGCTCCCGTGCCGCCTGGGCTTCGGAATCGTAGCTGTCGCTCAGCTGGACGTAGGCGACGTTCAGTTCCGAGGGCAGGTCCAACGCCGGCGCCCGTTCGCGAAGTAGGGAGAGCGGGACGGACGGCGACTCTTCGATCAGGGTCGAGCGCATCGCCACGTCCGGGACGAGGCGCGCCAGCACCGGAGGCGGGAGCAGTCGCGGCCATGGCGGGACCCGGTCGTCGTCCGCCACCCCTTCCGTGATGAGGGCTTTGAGGAGCTGAGGCGCGGTTTCCAGCCACGAGCGTCCGGGGTGCGGGAGCAGCGCGTCCACGAACACCACGCCCGCGAGCGATCCTTCACTCGCCGCCACGATCGAGGGCGCCAGGGCGCCGGCTGCGCTATGAGCCACGAGGACGGCCTGGCGAGGGAGTTGATCCGCGACAACCTGGGCGGCGTGGTCATAGTAGGACCCGCCGTTGCGCACGACATCCCGATAATCGAGCAGCCTTACGCTGCCTCCGCTAGCCGCGAGCTCTGCCCCAACGCCCCGCCAAATGAGCGGGCTGAGGAAAATGCTATGAAGCAGGGCGAACACAGGCATCTGTGGGTCGTCATTCGGATCCTCGGGATCCCCTAGGATACACTCGCGCCAACTGCAGGCACGGAGGAATGCGATGGGCGAGCTGGTGCTGACCACCTACGACTGGGTGCCCGAGTTTCCGCGTGGTCTCGTGCGTGACCTCCGCGTGCGCTGGGCGTTGGAGGAGGCCGCCCTGCCTTATCGGGTGGCGAGCACGTCGTTCCACACGCGGGGGGACGAGCACGTCGCCCACCAGCCGTTCGCTCAGGTCCCCTGGCTCACCGACGGCGACCTCTCGATCTTCGAGAGCGGAGCGATCCTGCTGCATCTGGCCAGCCTCAGCGACGCGCTGGCGCCCGCGGACCCAAAAGGTCGGTCAAAGGTCGCGGAATGGGTATTCGCCGCGCTGAACTCGGTCGAAATGGCCAGCCTCCCCTGGTTTCTCCTGGCGGCGATGCCCGACGGGAGGACCGGCGCGGCGTGGGAGCGCTGGGACAGCTTCCTCAAGAGCCGGCTGCAAAGGCTCGAGCCGGTGTTCACAGAGCGCGAGTGGCTGGCTGGCGGGTTCTCGGTTGCCGACATCCTGATGGCGGACGTCCTTCGCCTGGCAGACCGCTACGACGGCCTCGCCGACTCCCCCGCCTGTAGCGCCTACCTCGCGCGCGCCCTCGCCCGCCCGGCCTTCGCCAAGGCTCACGCCGATCAGATGGCGCACTTCGCGGCGGCGGACTGAGAGCTCCCTACGTTCGTTCCTAAACGCCGTCATCTGTCGGGATGAATGAACCGGGGACGGCGGCGCTGATATAAATGAAGGCTGAAGCTTCAGGATCGAGGAGGGACTACGCCGACATGCTTACCGTTCATCACCTGGGGATCTCCCAGTCGGAGCGCATCGTGTGGCTCTGCGAGGAGCTGGGGCTCGACTATGAGCTCAAGCGCTACGACCGGCGCGCGGACAACCGCCTGGCGCCGGACGAGTACAAGGCGCTGCACCCGATGGGGATCGCGCCGGTGATCCAAGACGGCGACCTCGTTCTAGGCGAGAGCGGCGCGATCTGCGACTACATCTGCGCCCGTTACGGCGGCGGTCGGCTCGCGCCCGGGCCCAGCGACCCCGACTTCGCCGACCACCTGTTCTGGTTTCACTGGTCCAATGGGACCTTCATGGCCACGCTGATGATGCAGCTGGTGCTCGCCGCCGGTGGCGAGGGCAATCCGGCCGCCGTCTTCGTCGGCGACCGCAGCCGGCGCGCCTGGGCGATGATCGAGGAAAGGCTCGGCCAAAAGCCGTTCTTCGGCGGAGCGAACCTCACCACCGCCGACATCATGATGGTCTATTGCCTCACCACCGCCCGCGCGTTCCGCGGCGCGTCGATCGAGGCCTATCCCAACCTGAAGTCCTACCTCCAGCGCATCGGCCAACGTCCCGCCTACCAGCGCGCCATGGCCAAGGCCGAACCCGGAACGACGCCGATGCTGACGTAAGATAGATTTGCCACGGACCTCACGGACCACACGGACATCATGCGACCTGTTCGGCGTGTTCGATTTTGTGGAAGCGCCGAAGGCGCATTTATTCTTTGTTTGTCCGTGAAGTCCGTGAGGTCCGTGGTAAAATTTACTTTCTTCAGTGACCCAGATGACGGTCGAGGAAGTCGCTGATTTCGGTGAACGCCTGGATGTCCTCGGGAATGCGGTCATCGAATGTGTATTGAGCGTGCGACATGCCCTCGAACACCAGAAGTTCGGCGTGGACGCCGGACTGCAGGAGCTTCTGGTGGGTCCGCACCGTGTCGCTCAGCAGCAGATCGCGCGTGCCGGTGGTCAGGATGGTCGGCGGCAGATCGTGGAGATCGCCGAGAAGGGGCGAGATCATCGGGTCGGCCATGGCGTGACCGTTGGCGTAGAACCGCGCCGCCGCGTCGCAGAACCCCGTTGGCGAGACCAGGACGTTGTCGACCAGGGCGTTCGTGCGATGTGAATCCCCATGCCCGGTCTCGTCCGCCATCGGGGTGCCGACCGCCAAGGCGCCCGGCAGCGGCAGGCGCGCCTGCTTCGCACGCAGCATCATCTCCAGGGTTAGCGCGCCGCCGGCGGAACTGCCGAACACGCCGATGTCCTTCGGCTGGGTCGTCCGGAGGGCCGCTCTGTACACGGTCATTGCGTCATCCAGCGCCGCCGGGAAATAGGCGGCGGGCGGCATCCGGTAGTCGACGGAGATGACCGGCGTGCGGCTGACGCCCGCCATCAGCACCGCCTCGGGCAAGGCCGCCTCGTGGGGGTTGAGAACGTAGC
>DATHPX010000075.1:0-7301 GCA_035483335.1 Caulobacteraceae bacterium
AAATTCCGTCATGGCCGGCCTTGTGCCGGCCACCCATCGATCGGCTGTGCGAGGACTGGCTGTGGCTGCGCGCGAGCGCGGCCATGACGCGCAGTCGGGCCTGGCGAAGGTTGAGCGTTTGGCCCCAGGCGATGGGGTGACCGCTGCGAGCAGTCATACTTTCCGACATGGCCGCGCCGCCCGGCGCGGCCACCGCGGACGCTCGCACGGCCGATCGATGGGTCGCCGGGACGCCCGGCGATGACGGAGGTTTAGGGGGATCCGGAGCGGGACCGTGAAAAGCCCCGAACCTGCCAGCCATGTCCCCGAACACCAGGGATGGCTCCGGTCCAAACCACTGACGGCCGGCGATGAGGGATTTAATGAGGCGCGGAGGGCGAGAGCGCTAAAGTCAGACGGTTGAGGGGTCAATTCACATCGCCGGACGCCGGCGGACCGGAGAGTTGCGCCGCAGTCGGCTTGCCCCGACCGGTTTTTGACCCTACCCCACGGCCATGATCGAGGATCTCAAGGCCAAGAACCGTCGATGGGCGGAAGGCAAGGTCGCGGTCGATCCGGGATTCTTCGCGCGCCTGGTGGCTCAGCAGGCTCCCGAGTACCTGTGGATCGGGTGCTCGGACAGCCGGGTCCCGGCCAACGAAATCGTCGGGCTCGATCCCGGGGAGCTGTTCGTCCATCGCAACGTGGCCAATCTCGCGCCGCCGCAGGACGCCAACTACCTCTCTGTGCTTCAGTTCGCCGTCGACATCCTCAAGGTGAAGCACGTCATCGTCGTCGGCCACTACGGCTGCGGCGGGGTGGCGGCGTCGATCAGAGGCCAGAGGCTGGGCCTCGTGGATCACTGGCTGCACCCGGTCCGGGAAGTCGCACACGAACATCGCCATGAGCTGGACGCCATCGAGGACGAGGCCGCGCGTATCGATCGGCTTTGCGAACTCAATGTCGTCCATCAGGTGCGCAACGTCACCTCGGACCTCCTCGTGCGCGACGCGTGGGCGCGGGGCCAGCCGCTCACCATTCATGGCTGGGTCTATTCCCTTGCCAACGGGCTAGTGACCGATCTCAACATCAGCGTTTCGCGTCCCGAACATGCGGAGCCGCTCGCCTGAGGCGAGCCACCAGAGGACCTGAATGCCAAGGCTCGCCTCCAGTCTGGACGTCCACGGCGCGGCCTTCGCGCGCAATCGGGAGGTCAACCTCGCCCTGGCGCTCGAGCTGCGTGAGCGGGTGGCGGCCGCCGCGCTTGGCGGCCCGCCGGCCGCCCGCGAGCGTCACGCGAGCCGCGGCAAGCTTCTTCCGCGCCAGCGGGTGGAGCGGTTGCTCGATGTCGGCTCGCCCTTCCTGGAGATCGGACAGCTGACGGCGTTCGGCGTCTATGACGGGGAGGCGCCGGCCGCGGGCCTGATCTGCGGCGTTGGCCGCGTCTCGGGCCGCGAGGTGATGATCATCGCCAACGACCCCACCGTCAAAGGCGGGGCCTACTTTCCGCTGACGGTGAAGAAGCACCTGCGGGCGCAGGAGATCGCGCAGCAGAACAACCTCCCGTGCGTCTATCTCGTCGACAGTGGTGGAGCGAACCTGCCGCACCAGGCGGAGGTCTTCCCCGATCGCGACCACTTCGGGCGCATCTTCTTCAACCAGGCGCGCATGAGCGCGGCAGGCATTCCTCAGATCGCGTGCGTCATGGGCTCCTGCACGGCGGGCGGAGCCTACGTTCCGGCGATGAGCGACGAGACGATCATCGTGCGAGGGCAGGGGACCATCTTCCTCGGAGGACCGCCGCTGGTGAAGGCGGCCACGGGCGAGGTGATCAGCGCAGAGGACCTCGGCGGGGCGGACACGCATGCTCGCAAGAGCGGCGTAGTAGATCATGTCGCCGTGGACGACGAGCACGCCCTTTCGATCGTCCGTACCCTGATCCGAAACCTTGGGCTGCGGAAAGGCTCGGCGCTGGACCTGCGGACGCCCGAAGCGCCGGCGTACGATCCCGATGAACTTTACGGCGTCATTCCTCCGGATGTCCGCTCGCCCTACGAGGTGCGCGAGGTGATCGCCCGCATCGTCGACGGATCCCGCTTCGACGAGTTCAAGGCGCTCTACGGGACGACGCTCGTCACCGGCTTCGCCCATATCTGGGGACAACCCGTGGCCATCCTGGCCAACAACGGCGTGCTGTTCTCCGAGAGCGCCCTGAAAGGCGTCCACTTCATCGAACTGGCCTGCCAGCGCGGGATTCCGCTCGTCTTCCTGCAGAACATTTCCGGCTTCATGGTCGGGGCGCGATACGAGGCCGGCGGCATCGCCAAGGACGGCGCCAAGCTCGTCACCGCCGTCTCCTCCGCCGAGGTCCCGAAGATCACGATCCTGATTGGCGGCTCCTTCGGGGCTGGGAACTACGGCATGTGCGGTCGCGCCTTTGGCCCCCGCTTCCTGTTCACCTGGCCCAACAGCCGGATTAGCGTGATGGGCGGGGAACAGGCGGCGAGCGTCCTGGCGACGATCCGGCGCGACGGCTTCGAGGCTCGCGGAGAGAACTGGAGCGCCGACGACGAGGAAGCCTTCAAGGCGCCGATCCGAGATCGCTATGAAGCCGAGGGCAGCCCCTATTACGCCACCGCGCGGCTATGGGACGACGGCATCATCGATCCCACTCAGACCCGCGATGTCCTTGGACTTGCGATCGCCGCTGCGCTGAATGCGCCGATCCCCCAGACGCGTTTCGGCGTCTTCCGGATGTAGAGGACCCGACATGGACCAGTCCGATCCCGATTCGATCCAGAACCCGATGGCCGACCCGATCGTGGAGGTGGTCGACACCGACTCCCAATCGCGCACTGTCGTGATCAACGCCACGGCCGAAGGCGTGGCCACGGTGGTGATCAACCGGCCGCATCGGAAAAACGCATTCGACGCCGAGGTCATCGGAGCCCTGAACGAAGCCTTCGAGACGCTCGAAGCCGCCGATGGCGTCCGCGTCGTCTTCGTCCGAGGGGCGGCCGGGACCTTCTCCGCGGGGGCGGACCTCGACTGGATGCGGCATGCCTCGACCCTCACCGAGGCGGACAACCGCGAAGACGCCATGGCCATGGCGCGGATGCTCCATCGTCTCTACAGCCTGCCCATGCTCACGGTCGCCCTGGTCGAGGGCGCGGCGTTCGGGGGAGGGGCCGGCCTGGTGGCGGCCTGCGACATGGCGATCGCCACCCGCGCCGCCCGTTTCGCCTTCTCCGAGGTTCGGCTTGGGCTCGTCGCGGCGACCATCAGCCCGTACGTCATCCAGGCGATCGGGCCGAGGCGCGCCCGCGCCCTGTTCTCGACCGCTCGCGCCTTCGGCGCAGATGAAGCCCTGGCGTTCGGCCTGGTGGACGAGGTGGTCGAGGACGGCGCCGGGCTGCACGTCGCCCGCGAGCGGATAGGCCGCGCCATGCTGGATTGCGGGCCGACGGCAGTGGCCGAGTCCAAGCGCCTCGTGGAGCATGTCGCCGGTCGCAAGATCGATCACGGCGTGCTGGCCGACACTGCTCACTGGATCGCACGGGTACGCGTCAGCTCCGAGGCGCAGGAGGGCGTCTCCGCCTTCATCGAGCGGCGGCGGGCCGTTTGGGACGTGCGTACCGGGGAATGATCGGCTCGGTCCTGATCGCCAATCGCGGGGAGATCGCCCGCAGGGTCATCCGCACGGCCAGGCGCCTGGGGGTTCGCACGATCGCCGTCTTCTCCGACGCCGATTCGGGGGCGCTGCACGTCAGGGAAGCGGATGCGGCCGTGCGGATTGGGCCCGCGCCCGTGCGCGAGAGCTATCTGCGGGGCGAGGCCATTCTCGAGGCCGCGCGCGCCTCGGGCGCCGAGGCGATCCATCCCGGCTATGGCTTCCTCTCCGAGAATGCCGACTTTGCCGAAGCGGTGGAAGGCGCCGGGCTGGTCTGGGTCGGCGCGCCGCCCGCATCGATCCGGGCGATGGGCCTCAAGGACGCGGCCAAGCGGCTGATGGCCCAGGCGGGCGTTCCGGTGACTCCCGGCTATCTCGGTGACAATCAGTCGCCTGACGTCCTGGCGGCGGAAGCCGCGCGGATCGGCTGGCCGGTCCTGATCAAGGCGGTGGCCGGGGGCGGAGGCAAAGGCATGCGTGCGGTCGGACGCGCTGAGGACTTCGCCGAAGCCTTGGCCGGCGCCAAGAGGGAGGCGGCGAACGCCTTCGGCGACGACCGGGTCCTGCTGGAGAAGCTTGTCTCGGCGCCGCGGCACATCGAGGTGCAGGTGTTCGCCGACGCTCATGGCGGCGTGGTCCACCTGTTCGAGCGGGACTGCTCGCTCCAGCGCCGGCATCAGAAGGTGGTCGAAGAAGCGCCGGCGCCGGGCATGGATGCGGCCACGCGCGCCTTTGTCACCGACGCGGCGATCCGGGCGGCGCGGTCGGTTAGCTACCGCGGCGCCGGGACAGTGGAGTTCATCGCCGATGGCTCGGAGGGCCTGCGCGCCGATCGGATCTGGTTCATGGAGATGAACACCCGCCTGCAGGTGGAGCATCCCGTGACCGAGGCGATCACGGGCCTCGACCTTGTGGAATGGCAGTTGCGCGTCGCCTCGGGCGAGCCCCTGCCTCTGGCGCAGAAGGAGATCTCCCTCTCGGGTCACGCGATGGAGGCGCGGCTCTATGCCGAGGACCCGGCGCATGGCTTCCTTCCCTCGACGGGCCGTCTCGACCATCTGCGCCTGCCGGATCATGTGCGCGTGGACTCGGGCGTGGAGGAGGGCGACGCCGTCACGCCCTTCTACGACCCGATGATCGCCAAACTGGTCGCGCACGGCGCCAGTCGCGAGGCGGCGGCCTCCGAGCTGGCCGAGGCCGCGCGGGCGGTCGAGGTCTGGCCCGTGAGAACCAACGCCGCCTTCCTGGCGCGTTGTGCGGCCCATCCCGACTTCGTCGCTGGCCGCATCGACACTGGCTTCATCGAGCGGCGGATCGAGGAGCTCACGCTCGCGCCGACGCCGTCGCCCGCAGCGGTCGGGGCCGTGAGTCTCCCAGCAGACGAAGCCTCTCCCTGGACCGGTCCGGCGGGTCCCGCCGGCTTCCGCCTCAATGCGAGCCCACGAGCCACCGCACGCTTGCGCGTGGACGGTGAGCTCATGGAGCTGCCTTTCGGATTTGGAGCAGCGTCTCTGGTGAGGCTCGACGCCGACGAGATCGTCGCCTTCCGCGATGGCGCGGCGTTGCGCCTGAGCCTGGCGCCAGAGGCAGCCGCGGGCGGGGCGGCCGATTTCGACGGCGCCATTCGCACGCCCATGCCCGGCCGGATCGTCAAGGTGGCGGTTCAGGCCGGCGCGCATGTTCAGGCCGGCGAAGTGCTTGTGGTGCTCGAGGCCATGAAGATGGAACATGCGCTGACCTCCCCGGTGGAGGGGAAGGTGATCGAGGTGGCCGCGGCCGAAGGTGACCAGGTGGTGGAGAACCTCACCGTTGTCCGACTGGAGACGGCGCTGACTTGACCCTGCACATCGTCAAGCTGTGCGTCGGTTGCGACACGGTCGAGGAACTGCTCGAGTGGCGGGAACCCGCGCGGCGACGCGGCGAACCCTGGATTTTGCGCACAAAGCAGACTCCTCGCCAGGCGGACGACGTGGTCGACGGCGGCTCGCTCTATCGCGTCTACAAGGGATTCATCCTTTCGCGGCAGCGCATCTTGGCGGTGAATTGCGTTGGCGAGGGCCAGGACAGGCGCTGCGAGATGAATCTAGACGAGACCGTCGTGCTCACCGCGCCTACGCCGCGCCGAGCGTTCCAGGGATGGCGGTATCTCGATCCCTCGGACGCGCCGCCGGACCTGGGTGACGTCGCCGGGACAGAGGGCCTGCCCCCCGACCTGGCGCGCCGATTGCGCGAAGCTGGCGTGTGGTGAGCCTCAGATCGCCTCCCGAGCTGCTTCGCCCCTGAGCGTCCGCAAGACCGCTTCGGCGGCCTCGACGCCCGTGTCGTAGGCCCCGTGAGCCGTCGAGAACGCATGCGGCGAGCAGGCTTCGCCACCGAAGAAGATCCGGTCTTCGATCGGCTCCGAAAGCACCGCCCGCCGGTTAGCGAAACCCGGTCGGGCGTGAGAATAGGCGCCACGCGAGAACGGGTCAGCGGACCAGCGGGATTCCGCGAGCAGCTGCAGGCTCGCTCCGAACTTCGAGCCAAGGACGCTCGCCAGTTCTTCGCGCGCAAATGCGGCGAAAGCGCCAGACCCTTCCGCCTCCAATTGGGCGGCGAGACGTCCGCCAAAGTAGGCCTCCACCATCGGCAGGCCCATCGGCGCGAGCGTGTAGCCGCCGGTGTCGGTCGTGTCGGTGCGAACCTGGACGCGCGTGTCGGGGTCGAATGCGCGGGCGTCCCCCAGGCGCAGGAAGGCCTTGTCGACATTGCCCAGAGGCAAGGCCCCTGCAGCCTCGATCTTCTCGGCCAAGGGGGGATCGAAGCGGAGCCCTTCCTCGGCCAGCACGGTCGTCGGAACGCACACGATGGCCGACTTTGCTTGCAAGGCGCCTTTCGGCGTCATGAGGCGGAGGGTAGAGCCCGCCCGGTCCAACACGCTTACCGGGCATTCCAGGACAATCGGAAACTCGGCGGCGAAGGCCCCCATCAGGGCGCCATAGCCGCCCCGGACCCGCCAGTTGTCGTTGGTGGGCTGGTAGGCGGCGTAGTCCCTGACGGAAATCTCCTCGAACGGCGCGCCGTTGTAATAGCCGCTGAACGCGTCGAGCAGCGGACGCCAGCGCGCATCCTCGCGTCTGAACAGGTCCGAAGCCGGTCTGTCCGATTCCTCCGCCGCGGCCTCGAGCCGCTCCTCGAACGCCGCGAACGCTCGTCGGTAGTCGCGCTGCGCCTCGGGCGGGAAGTTGAGAGCAGGTCGCGTCCAGGCCGGCGCCGAGCGGTCGATCTCCAGCCCAAGCGCTCGCGCGACACCCACCCAGCTATTCTGGCGGGCGGAGTGGAGCCAGCCGCAGCCGAGATCGAGGGGAAGGCCGTCGACTTCCACGGTGTGACCCCTGCCGCCGACGCGCGCCCGCGCCTCGAGGACAACGAAGGAGGCGCGGGACCTCTTCAGGCGTCCGGCGGCCCCCAGGCCAGCCGCGCCGCCGCCGACGATCGCGACGTCTACGAAATCCGGGAAAGACATGGACCCGAACGACGACGGGCCCGCCTGGGCGTCAAGCCCGGCGAGCCCGCCTGGGTTCTCTGCCTAGCTTAAGCTAGACGACCGGTCTTCCTCGCCCACGCCCCATCACGAAGCTGGCGATCAGAAGCACCAGGAAGACAATAAGTA
>DATHPX010000076.1:0-5876 GCA_035483335.1 Caulobacteraceae bacterium
GCCTTTGTCGGCGCACGGTCTTTCCGCCGTCCGCCCGTCTGCCGAAAGGCCCCCGCGATGAGCGAGGCCGCGGCGCCTGTCGCTTCCGTAAGCGGCTTCATCCACCTCAAGGTCCGTTCGGCCTATTCGCTGCTCGAAGGCGCGATCAAGGCGGACAAGATCGGCGCTCTGGCGAAGAAGGCGGGCATGCCGGCCGTGGCGCTCACCGACCGCGCCAACCTCTTCGGAGCCCTGGAGTTCTCGGTCACAGCGGCCGGGGAGGGTGTGCAGCCCATCGTTGGCTGCGCCCTGCCAGTGTCCGGGATCGGCGGGCGCGCGCCGGAACGCTGGGCCCGCACGCCCGCCATCACCCTGTTCGCCCAGGACGAGGCGGGCTACCGCAACCTCTGCGAGCTGTCTTCGGCGGCCTATCTGGACGTCGACGGGACGGAGGAAGCTCACGTTCCCTGGCAAATGGTCGTCGCTCATTCCGCCGGGCTGATCGCGCTTTCCGGCGGCGCGGACGGGCCGATCGATCCTCTGTTCGCAGCCGGTCGGACGGCCGAAGCGCGCTCGGCGCTGGAAGAGATGCACCGCGTCTTCGCCGACCGCTTCTATGTCGAACTTCAACGGCATGGCCTGGCGGCTCAGGCCGCGGCCGAGCCCGGCCTGGTCGCCTGGGCCTACGACAGCGACGTTCCCCTGGTCGCGACCAACGATGTCTATTTCGCCGCGCCGGAGAAGCACCGGGCGCACGACGCCCTGCTGTGCCTTTGCGATGGGGCCTATGTCGGGCAGGACGATCGTCGCCGCGTCACGCCCGACCATCACTTCAAGTCGGCGGCGGACATGCGCCGGCTGTTCGCCGACCTGCCCGAGGCCTGTGACAGCACCCTGGAGATCGCCCGTCGGTGCGCCTTCATGGTCAGGAAGCGCGCCCCGATCCTGCCTCGCTTCCCCACCCGCGACGGCGCATCCGAGGACGAGGAGCTTGCCCGCCAGGCCCGCGAGGGCATGCGCCGGCGCCTCGACGCCATCCAGCCGCCGGGCGGCGAAGAGCCGTACTGGGCGCGCCTGGAGATGGAGATCTCCGTCATCCAGAAGATGGGCTTTTCCGGCTATTTCCTGATCGTCTCCGACTTCATGAAATGGTCGGTGGCCCACGACATCCCCGTTGGGCCGGGGCGCGGGTCGGGCGCCAGCTCGGCGGTGGCCTGGGCGCTGCTGATCACTGGCGTGGATCCGCTCAAGTACGGCCTCTTCTTCGAACGCTTCCTCAATCCTGAGCGCGTGTCGATGCCGGACTTCGACATCGACTTCTGCCAGGAGCGGCGCGACGAGGTCATAACCTACGTCCAGGAGCGCTACGGCGCCGACCGCGTCGCCCAGATCATCACCTTCGGCAGCCTTCAGGCCCGCGCGGTGCTGCGCGACGTGGGGCGCGTCCTGCAGCTGCCGCTTGGTCTCGTGGATCGCCTGGCCAAGATGATCCCCAACAACCCAGCCAATCCGGTGACCCTGGCCCAGGCCATCGAGATGGAGCCGCGCCTGAAGGCGGCGCGGGAGGAGGACGAGGCGGTCGCCGCGATGATGGACGTGGCCCTGGAGCTGGAAGGCCTCTACCGCAACGCCTCCACCCACGCCGCCGGCATCGTCATCGGCCAGACGCGCCTGACCGAAATCGTCCCGCTCTATCGCGATCCGCGCTCGTCCCTGCCGGCCACGCAGTTCAACATGAAATGGGTCGAAAGCGCCGGCCTGGTGAAGTTCGACTTCCTTGGCCTCAAGACCCTCACCGTCATCCGCAGGGCGATGAAGCACCTGGAGCGCCGCGGCGCGGGCTTCGACCTGGAGCTCCTGCCGCTGGACGATGCGCCCACCTACGAGCTCCTCGCTTCCGGCCAGACAGTGGGGGTGTTCCAGATGGAAGGGCAGGGCATGCGCGACACCCTGCGCAAACTCCGTCCGTCCACGGTCGAAGAGATCTGCGCCCTCATTTCGCTCTACCGGCCTGGGCCGATGGACAGCATCCCCGAGTACGTCGACTGCAAGATGGGGCGCCGGCCGGTCGTCATCCTGCCGGGGCTGGAGGAGGCGCTGGCCGAGACCTTCGGCGTCATCGTCTACCAGGAGCAGGTGATGAAGATCGCCCAGATCCTGGCCGGCTACAGCCTGGGAGAGGCGGACCTTCTGCGTCGCGCCATGGGCAAGAAGAAGAAGGAGGAGATGGACCAACAGCAGGCCCGTTTCCTCTCGGGCGCCGCCGAGCGCGGCCTCGACCAGGCTGCGGCCGAGGACATGTTCGAGCGAATGGCGAAGTTCGCCGGCTACGGCTTCAACAAGGGCCACGCCGCGCCCTACGCCCTGATCGCCTACCAGACCGGCTGGCTGAAGGCGAACGCGCCGGTGGAGTTCTTCGCGGCTTCGATGAGCCTCGACATCTCCAACACCGACAAGCTGGCGGTGTTCTATCAGGACGCCCGCCGGCAGGGCGTAGAGATCCTGCCTCCGGATATCAACCGCTCGGGCGCGGACTTCGAGGTTGAGGGCGGCAAGGTGCTCTACGCCCTGGGCGCGGTGCGAAATGTTGGGTTGGCTGCAATGGAGCACGTGGTCGCCGTGCGCGAGGCGGGCGGGCGGTTCGCCGACATCTTCGACTTCCTCGAGCGCATCGATCCACGCCAGGTGAACAAGCGTTGTCTCGAGAGCCTGGCGCGAGCGGGCGCGTTCGATTCCCTGCATCCTGACCGGGCCCAGCTCGCGGAGGCGGCCGATACCCTTATCGCCTACGCCCAGGCCGCCGCCGCCGACCGCGCGAGCGCCCAGGAGAGCCTCTTTGGCGAGGGCGCCCACGCCTCGCGCCCGCGCCTGCCGCGCAGCGCGCCATGGGATCCGGTGCGACGTCTGGACGAGGAGCTTGCGGCGGTCGGCTTCTATCTCTCGGGGCATCCACTGGGCGACATGACCGAGGTTCTGCGCCGGCGGCGCGTCACCTTCGTCGTCGACGCCCTCTCGCGCGCCGTCGCGGGCGAGGAGGCGTTCTGGATGTCGGGGATCGTTAGGCGCCGGCAGGAGCGTCCGGCCATGAGCGGGGGCAAGTTCGCCTTCGTCACCATGTCCGATCCTACCGGCGAGTATGAATGCCGGTTCCAGCCGGAGATCCTGCGCCGCTGCCGCGACATGCTTGAGCCGGGCAGGGCGCTCGTCCTCCGTGTCCGCGCCCGCGCCTCCGAGGGCGAGGTGCGTTTTTTCGCCGAGGACGCCGAGCCGCTGGAGCGCGCGATCGAGAAGGTCCCGGCGGGTCTTCGCATCCACCTTTCCCCGGCGATCGCCGAGGTGGAGGCGCTGCGCTCGCGACTGACGCCCGCTCAGACCGGCGGCGGCCCGGTGGCGTTTGTCGCCGCCTTTGCCGGCGGCCGCGAGGTGGAGATGCGACTTCCGGGCCTCTGGCGCCTCGACCCCGCCACCCGCGGCGCCCTCAAGTCGGCCCCAGGGGTGACGCTGTTGGAAGACGTTTGAGACGCTCGCCCAGGGAAGCCCGGGGCGCGGCTTTCCCCCTGCGGCTTCGCCGCGTCCACCTCCCCCATGAAGGGGGGAGGAGAGCCGTAGGGGGCGTGAAATACGCGCTCTCCTTCCGCTCCTGGGGAAGGTGGACCGGCGCGTAGCGCCGGGACGGATGGGGAAAGCCGCGGCGCTTACCTTTCAGCGCGGCGCAGCCGCCTGGCCCTTCCCCATCCTTGCCTTTCCGGCCCCGGCGCCCTATCTGGCCGGCCCATCACGCACGCGAGGCGTTCGGTTCCGCGCGGGGAGACATCCCGCCGGCGCCGTTCCGGTCCCCCTTCAAGGGGTCTGCTTCGCGGAGGCTCAACCGGAAGAAAGGATCAAAGGCCCCATGGCCCTGCCCGATTTCTCTATGCGTCAGCTCCTGGAAGCTGGAGCGCACTTCGGACACCAGACTCACCGCTGGAACCCGAAGATGGAGCGCTACATCTTCGGCGCGCGCTCCAACATCCATATCATCGACCTTTCCCAGACCATGCCTCTGCTCCACCAGGCGCTGGTGAAGGTCCGTGACGTCGCCGCCGCCGGCGGGCGCGTTCTCTTCGTGGGCACCAAGCGCCAGGCCTCCGAGCCGGTCGCCGCGGCGGCCAAGCGCTGCGCCCAGTACTATGTCAATCACCGCTGGCTGGGCGGCACGCTCACTAACTGGCGCACCATCTCGGCCTCCATCGCCCGCCTGCGAGAACTCGAGGGCGTGCTGGACGGCGGCGATGCCGGCGGTCGCACCAAGAAGGAGCTCCTGCAGCTCACGCGCGAGCGCGACAAGCTCGAGCTGTCCTTAGGCGGCATCAAGGACATGGGCGGCATCCCCGACCTCATGTTCGTGATCGACACCAACAAGGAGGCGATCGCGATCCAGGAAGCGCGCAAGCTCAACATCCCCGTGGTGGCGATCCTCGACACGAACTGCGATCCCGACGGCATCACCTTCCCGGTCCCGGGTAACGACGACGCCGCGCGCGCGCTGCAACTCTACTGCGACCTGATGGCTGACTCCGTCCTCGACGGCCTGACCGAAGGCCAGGCGGCGATGGGTGTCGACCTTGGCGCCTCCGAAGCGCCGGTCGAGCCGGCCCTGCGCACGACCGCGGCCCAGGAAGAGGAGCGTCCGATCCCGACGCCGCACACCGAACCCGATCCGGAGCTGGAAGCGGCCTTCACCGTCGAGCCGGCCGCTGTGGCTATCGCCGCCGAGCAGGCAACCCCGGTCGACGGCGTCGTCGCCGAAGTTACGGATCCCGCGGACGAAGTCGCGCCGTCCTAGGCGCCCGCTTACTATATACTGAGCTGAATGCGATCGAGCCGCCGGCCTGGAACGGGCCGGCGGCCGCAAACCCATAAGACCGAACCGGAGAGACCAAGATGGCCGAGATCAGCGCCGCCATGGTGAAGACGCTGCGCGAAAAGTCCGGCGTGGGCATGATGGACTGCAAGAAGGCTCTGCAGGAGACCGGCGGCGACATGGAAGCCGCCATCGACTGGCTGCGCGCCAAGGGCCTGTCCAAGGCCGCCAAGAAGGCCGACCGCGTCGCCGCAGAGGGCGTCGTGGCCCTTACCGTGCGCAACGAAGGCGCCGGCGCCGCGGGCGCTGTCATCGAGCTCAACGCCGAGACCGACTTCGTCGCCCGCAACGAGCAGTTTCAGTCGGCCGCCCGCAAGATCGCCGCCAAGGCGCTCGACGTCGCCGGCGACGTCGAAGCCCTGCGCGCCGCCCCGCTCGAAGGGGGACAGTCGGTCGCCGACGCGGTGACGAATCTCGTCGCCACCATCGGCGAGAACATGATCCTGCGCCGTGCGGTCCGTTTCGCCGTCGCCAAGGGCGCCGTCGGCTCCTACGTCCACGGGGCGGCCGCCGGCGCGCCGGATCTTGGCCGCATCGGGGTGCTGGTCGCCGTGGAAGGCGAGGGCGACAAGGCGGCTCTGGCCGAGCTGGGTCGCAACATCGCCCTGCACGCCGCGGCTGCCGCCCCCTTGGCCCTGTCGGTCGAAGAGCTCGATCCGGCGACGGTGGAGCGCGAGCGCGCCATCTTCCGCGAGCAGTCGATCGCTTCGGGCAAGCCGGCGGCCGTGGCCGAAAAGATGGTCGAAGGCCGGATCCGCAAGTTCTACGAGGAGTCGGTTCTGCTGAAGCAGGCTTACGTCCGCGATCCGTCCATCACTATCGAGCAGCTGGTCGAGCAGACCGCCAAGTCCGTCGGCTCGCCCGTCAAGGTCGCCGCCTTCGCCCGCTTCGCCCTGGGCGAAGGGGTCGAGAAGGAAACCGCCGACTTCGCCTCCGAAGTCGCGGCGATGACCGGCGCCTGAGGCTCTTATCCCTCCCCTTTATGGGGAGGGTG
>DATHPX010000077.1:0-22336 GCA_035483335.1 Caulobacteraceae bacterium
CACCCGGAAATGACCGCCATCCACGCCACCGCGATCGTCGATCGCGCGGCGAACCTCGGGCCGGATGTCGAGATCGGACCTTACTGCATCGTCGGAGCTGGCGTCACAGTCGGCGCCCGCACTCGGCTTCAGTCCCATGTGGTTCTCGAGGGTGATACGCGGGTCGGCGAGGACTGCGTGCTTCATCCGTTCGTGAACCTGGGCGGTCCGCCCCAGAGCAAGGGCTATCGGGGCGAGCCGACAAGGCTTGTCCTCGGGGACCGCAACGTCCTGCGCGAGCATGTGACCATGCACAGGGGAACAGCGAACGGCCGCGGCGTGACGAGCATCGGTTCGGATGGGTTCTTCATGGCTGGCGTCCACATCGGTCACGACTGTGTGGTGGGCGAGCAGGTGACCATGGCCAACACGGCGACGTTGGGCGGGCATGTGGTGGTCGAGGATTTCGTCGGCATCGGCGGACTGGCCGCCGCTCACCAGTTCACTCGCATCGGCCGCCACGCCTTCGTCGGCGGGATGGCGGGCGTGAACAACGACGTCATTCCGTTCGGGAACGTCTGGGGAAACCACGCCCATCTCGAGGGCCTCAACCTCGTCGGCCTCAAGCGTCGCGGATTTCCCCGCGAAGTCATCAATACGCTCCGAGGCGCCTACCGAATGCTGTTTGCCGAGGAGGGGACATTCCAGGAGCGCCTGGAGGATACGGCGACAGCCTATGCCCAGGCGCCCGAGGTGATGGAGATCATCGCCTTCATCCGCGCGGACGCCAACCGTCCTCTGACGACCCCCAAACGCGATGTCTGATCGGGGCCGGCCATGCGCAAGCTCGGCCTGATCGCGGGAGGGGGAGGGCTTCCGGCCGCCCTGGCGAGCCATTGCCGCGCAGTTGGCCGGCCGCTGTTCGTCATTCGCCTCCTCGGCTTCGCCGACCCGGCTCTGGCGGCATTTGAAGGCGTCGACGCCGGGATGGCCGAGCTGGGCAAGGGAATCGGCGCCCTTCGGCGTTCGAAGTGCGAGGCTGTCTGTTTCGCGGGCAAGGTCGATCGACCCGACTTGCGGAACATCAAGCCGGACCTCCGCGGCCTTGCCGCCCTTCCTGGAGCCATTGCCGCGGCCCGAAAGGGAGATGACGCTCTGCTCGCGTTTCTGCTGCAGGAATTCGAGAAGGAAGGCTTCGCCATCGAAGGGGCGCACCAGGTGATGGCCGAGCTGACGCTCGGGGTGGGCCCCCTCGGCCGTCATGCGCCGGCCGATCGTCACCTCGCGGACATCCACAGGGCCCTGGATGCGGCGCGGGCGATCGGTCGGCTCGACGCCGGCCAGGCGGCCGTGAGTTGCGATGGCCTGATCCTCGCGCTCGAGGCGCAGGAGGGCACGGACGCCCTTCTGGATCGGGTCGCGGGACTCCCAAGGGCGATCCACGGAGGTCCCGACGATCCCCGCGGCGTGCTCGCCAAGGCCTGCAAGCCAGGCCAGGAGCTCCGTGTCGACCTGCCCACCATCGGGCCCGGCACAGTGAGGCGCGCGTCGGCGGCCGGGCTGGCTGGGATCGTTGGCGAGGTGGGCCGCCTCCTGGTCCTCCAGCGCGAAGAGACGATCCGACTGGCGGACGAACTGGGCGTCTTCATCCTCGGCGAAGGTCCGTGAACGGTCTTTGCCTGATGCTGACAGCGGTCGAGCCGTCCGCGGACGCGCTTGGCGCGGGCCTCATCAGTGCGCTCCGTCAGCGACTGGGTCCGCAGACCCGATTCGTCGGTGTGGGCGGCCGACGCATGGCCGAAGAGGGCGTCAGAAGTCCTTTCGATCCCTCCTCTCTCGCCATCGTCGGCGCTTTCAACGCGATCGCCGCCTATCCGCGCGTCAGACGGCTGGTGAAGGCGACGGCGGCGCTCGCGAGCGCCGAGCGGCCGGACGCGGCGATCCTGATCGACGCCTGGGGCTTCAATCTGCGCGTGGGGCTTGCTCTGCGCCGGCAGGACCCGCGCCTGCCTCTCATCAAATATGTCGCCCCGCAGGTGTGGGCGACGCGCCCCGGGCGCGCGCGCGCCCTGGCAAGGTCTGTTGACGCCCTGCTGGCGCTGCACAGCTTCGAGGCGCCTTTTTTCCAGGCCGAAGGCCTCGAGACCTTGGTCGTCGGCAATCCTGCCCTCGTGGTCCCGCCGCACGCAGGCGATGGGCATGCGTTCCGAGAAGCCCAGGCGATCCCGCACGACGCGCCTGTCCTGCTCGTCCTTCCAGGGAGCCGTTCGGGCGAAGTGAAACGTCTGATCGGCCCCTTCGGGGACGCGGTGCGCCGGCTGGGGGAGGCGCGGCCGGAGCTGCGCATCGTCGTCGCCGTGGCCGACGAGGTCGCTCACGAGGTCCGTGACCGCGCTGCCGCCTGGGCGCCTCGCCCGATCTTCGTGGAGGGGGAGGCGAGCCGTTGGGCCGCAATGAGGGCGGCTAGCGTGGGGCTGGCGTGCAGCGGCACGGTCACCAGCCAGCTCGCTCTGGCTGGCTGCCCGATGGTCGTCGCCTATCGTCTTGACCCTCTAACCTACAGGGCCGCTCAGGTGCTGATCCGCACCCCCTACATCGCGCTGTTCAACGTCGAGGCGCAGCGCTTCATCGCGCCAGAGCGCGTTCAGGGCGAATGCACGGGACCGGTTCTCGCCCGCGACCTGGGCAGACTGCTCGACGATCCGCAACTGCGCGAAGAGCAGGCCAAGGCGCAGCTAGAGACTGTCCAACGACTTCGCCAGGGGATCGACGATCCGGCCGGCGCTGCGGCCGACGCGGTCGTCGATCTCCTAAGCCGGCGGGGCTTGGTTCAGCCCCGAGCTTCCAGCGGCTTGTAGTCCCGCTTCAGCGGACCTTGGTAGAGCTGGCGCGGACGCCCGATCTTGCGCTGCGGGTCCTCGAACATCTCCTTCCACTGGCTGATCCAGCCCACGGTGCGCGCCAGCGCGAACAGCGCCGTGAACATGGTGGACGGGAAGCCCAGGGCCGTGAGCGTGATGCCCGAGTAGAAGTCGACGTTCGGGTACAGCTTACGCTCGACGAAATAAGGATCGTTCAGGGCGATCTTCTCGAGCTCCATCGCGACCTTCAGCAGCGGATCGTCCTGGTGGCCGACTTCCGCCAGCACTTCGTGGCAGGTCTTCTGCATCACGGTCGCCCGCGGATCGTAATTCTTGTAGACGCGGTGGCCGAAGCCCATCAGGCGATACTTACGATCTTTCACGCCCTGCACGTATTCGGGGATGCGATCGACCGTGCCGATCTCGCGCAGCATGTTGAGCGCTTCCTCGTTGGCCCCGCCGTGGCTGGGGCCCCACAGGCACGCGATCCCCGCCGCGATGCACGCGAACGGATTGGCTCCAGAAGAGCCTGCGAGCCGGACAGTGGATGTCGAAGCGTTCTGCTCGTGGTCGGCGTGCAGGATGAAGATCCGGTCCATCGCCCGCGTCAGAATGGGATTTGGCGTCCAGTCTTCAGCGGGGACCGAGAACGACATGCGCAGGAAGTTTTCGGCATAGGTGTTGTCGTTGCGAGGAGTCACGAACGGCTGGCCGATCGAGTACTTGTAGGCGCGGGCCGCGATGGTCGGCATCTTCGCGATCAACCGATGAGCGGAAATCTCTCGCTGCATGGGATCATCGACATTGATGCTGTCGTGGTAGAATGCCGACAGCGCCCCAACCGCGCCCGTCAGGATCGCCATCGGGTGGGCGTCCGAACGGAAGCCGCTGAAGAAGCGATCGAATTGCGCGTGCAGCATCGTGTGCCGCGTGATCGTGTACTCGAACTTCGTGAATTCAGCCGCCGTCGGCAGTTCACCGTTCAGCAGAAGGTAACAAACTTCTAGAAAAGTCGAGTTCTCAGCTAGTTGTTCAATGGGATAGCCGCGGTGTAGCAGCACGCCGGCGTCGCCATCGATGTAGGTGATCTTGCTTTCGCAGCTCGCCGTGGACGTAAAGCCGGGGTCGAAGGTGAAGACGTCGGATTCACCATACAGGCGGCGCACGTCGAGTACGTCAGGGCCGGTGGTGCCCTTGATGATCGGCAGGTCGTAGCTCTTGGCGCCGAGGGTGAGGGTCGCGTTTTCGGCCATTCCAGAGGCTCCTGTTTGATCGGGGCGCCCTGCCCGGGGCGTCTTTGCGGTGAGCCTTATAGCGGCTCACTGCAACCGCGAAAGAGCGTCATCGATGCGGCCGAGACTCTCCTCTCGTCCCAGCGCCGCCAGCGCGCCAGCCAGATCCGGTGCTGACCCATCCCCGGAGAGAACCGCGCGCAACGCGCCGCCGAATTTGCCAAGCCCCACGCCTTCCGCAGTCGCGAAGTCTCGCAGTCGCGCGAGCAGGCTGGGAGGGGCCCAGTCGTGCGCCTCGGAGAGGGTCGCGGCGAGCCTCGCTAGACGCGCCCGGGTTTCATCATTCAACAGGGAAGCGGACTTCTCCGTCAGGACGAGCGGGCGGCGGGCGAGCGCGAAGGCGCAGAGGTCGGCGAGTT
This sequence comes from Caulobacteraceae bacterium, assembly GCA_035483335.1. GTDB lineage: Bacteria > Pseudomonadota > Alphaproteobacteria > Caulobacterales > Caulobacteraceae > Acaudatibacter. The sequence goes on from DATHPX010000077.1 coordinate 4,492, forward strand.
CCAAGATCGTCTTCGCGCCGTCCTTCACGAGTGGAATGGCGGCGAGCAGCCGGGCCTCGTCGTCCGGCTCGCTCGCGCGCCCGCGGCGCGCAAGCGATTCCAGGACCAGCTGTGCGAGCCGTTCATCGTCGGCGATGCGGATGTAGTGATTGTTCACGTGGTGGAGTTTGTCCCAGTCGAGCCGGGCGGGAGCCTTCACGACGTCCCGCACGTCGAACCACGCGATCGCCTGTTCGTCGCTGAACAGTTCGTCGTCGCCGTGCCCCCAACCCAGGCGCGCCAGATAGTTTCGCATCGCCTCGGGAAGGAAGCCCATCTCCGCGAACTCGCCGACCGCCTGAGCGCCGTGCCGTTTCGACAGCTTCGCCCCGTCAGGCCCGTGGATCAGCGGCACGTGAGCGAACGCGGGAAGCTCCCACCCCATGGCCTGATAGATGAGGGTCTGCCTTGCGGCGTTGTTGAGGTGATCGTCTCCTCGGATCACATGCGTGATCGCCATGTCATGGTCGTCCACCACCACGGCGAGGTTGTAGGTGGGCACGCGGTCGGACCTGAGGATCACCAGGTCGTCGAGTTCCTTGTTGCGGAACAGGACCGGGCCCTTGATGAGGTCATCGACCAGGGTCTCGCCCTCGAGCGGGCCCTTGAAGCGGATCACGTGAGGCAGGTTGCTCCCTTGCGGCGGATCTCGATCGCGCCAGGGCGATCGGATCGCCCGACCCGCTGCGCGCGCGATCTCCCGCTCCGCCGCAAGCTCGTCCACGGTCATGTAGCAGCGATAAGCGCGACCCGAGGCCAGCAGTTCCAGGGCGACCTGCCTGTGGCGTTCGGCCCTGGCGAACTGGAACACCGGGGGCTCATCGGGTTCGAGCCCGAGCCAGTCCAGGCCATCGAGGATGACCTGCACCGCGGCCTCGGTCGACCGCTCGCGATCGGTGTCTTCGATCCGCAGCAGGAAGCGTCCGCCCCAGTGGCGGGCATAGAGCCAGTTGAACAGAGCCGTCCGAGCTGTGCCAATGTGCATCGAGCCCGTGGGGGAGGGGGCGATGCGGGTGACGACGGGGCGATCGGGATCAGACATTGTCGTTTCGACGCAAGAGATCGCGCCGGGCGCTCCGGCGTCTCGGCCGTCGCCCGTGCGCAGGGTCGGCGCTCTTATCACGCCGTGGCTGAAGCTTCCTAGCAGCGGCGCGATGCTTTCGGGATTGCGGGAGGAGGTGGAGGCGCAGCGCGCGCGTTTGTTGCTCTGGTCGCCAGTCGCGTTTGGCGCGGGTTCGGCGGCCTATCTGGGGCTCAAGGACGAGCCTCCGCTCGCACCGGCCATCCTGGTCGTCATCGTCTCGGCGTGCCTCTACGTCGCGCTCTTGCGCCGCGTCCGCAGCGTCTGGCTTGTCGCGCTGGCAGGGCTGATGGCCATGACGGCGGCGGGTTTCCTGGCGGCAAAGCTCCACAGCGACGCCATGGCCGCGCCGATCGCCCCCGCACGCCCGGGCATGACCCGGATCGCGGGCTGGGTGGTCGACATCGACACGCCGAGCGCGCGTGGCGAGCGGCTGATCATCGCCCCCACGTCGATCGCCGGCCTGTCTCCCGCGGCGACGCCCACTCGCATCCGGATTGTTGTCGGCGCCGAGGGCGGCCCGGAAGCGGCGCCTGCGCCCGGAACACCCGTCAATCTCGTCGCCCTGCTCGATCCGCCGCCGGGTCCAGCCTCCCCCGGCGCCTATGACTTCGCCCGGGACGCCTGGTTCGAAGGCGTGGGTGGGGTTGGTCTGACTATGCAGCAGCCCTCACTGGCGTCGCTTCCCGATCCACCGTGGCGCCTGAAGGCGGAGATGGCGGTCAATGCGCTGCGCTGGTCGGTGGCGAGCCGACTGGCGCATGACATCCACGCGATCCTTGGACCCAACGACGGCGGCGCGGCCGGACTCGCCGCCGCAGTCACCACTTCGCACCAGGACTGGTTGGCCCCGGCGGATCGGGAGGACCTGCGAGGTTCGGGACTGGCGCACATGCTCGCCATAGCCGGTCTGCACACCGCCGCGATCAGCGGTTTCGCCTTCTTCGCCCTGAGGCTCGGGGTTGCGTCGTGGCCATGGCTGTCGCTGAGGGTGAACGGAAAGAAGGTGGCTGCTGTCGGCGCCCTTCTCGCGGTCCTCTGTTACCTGGTTCTCTCCGGCGCTCACCCGCCGGCGCGGCGTGCGGCGATCACTGCGAGCGTCGCCTTCCTCGCGATTCTCGCGGATCGCCGCGCGGTGAGCCTGCATTCTCTCGCCGTCGCCGCTTTCGTCATCCTGGTGCTGCAGCCTGAAGCCGTTGTGCAGCCTGGCTTCGAGATGTCCTTTTGCGCGACCGCGTCGCTGATCGCCCTGGCGGAGGTCTGGCGCAGGCCCTCGACGCCGAGAGACCTTCCCTGGCCGCTTCGGTTGCTCCAGGGCGCGCGGGACTGGCTGGTGGCGATGTTCGTGGTGAGCTTCGTCGCCGGAGCCGCCACCGCGCCCTTCGCAATCCAGCACTTCAACCGGCTCGCGAACTACGGCGTCTTCGCCAACCTCGCCGCCGACTTCGTGGCGAGCGTAGTCCTGATGCCCGCCCTGGCGCTGTGCCTGATCGCCCAGCTCATCGGGCTCGGTCCCGAAATGGCGTCTCCCCTGCTCGCGACCGCAGGATGGGCGGCGCGCTCGGTGATCTGGATCGGACAGCTGTTCGCCGCCGCGCCCGGAGCGTCATTGCATATCTCGAGCGCCCCCGAGATCGCCCTGGCGATCTCGTATGTGGGGATTGTCTTTGCCTGCCTCTGGAGAGGTCGTCTGCGGGCGATCGGGATTGTCCTCTCCCTTGCCGTCGCCCTCTGGCCGCGCCCGGCGCCTCCCGTGGCCTGGATCGCCGCCGATGGGGCCGACGCCGCAGTGGTGATCTCAGGACACGAAGTGACGATGAAGCCGGAGGCACGTCAGTACGCGACCGGATTGTGGGCGCAGAGATGGGGCTTCGCCCTGCCGACCAACGCCCAGCGGGCTCAGGAAGACTCGTTCGATTGCAATCGCCAGTGGTGCGCGCCGCTGCCCGTAACACACCCAGCGATCGGCGCGTGGTGGACACGCCGCAAGCCGAAACCCTGGACCTTGGCGGACAAGTGCCGGAACGCGGAGATCTTCATCCTTCGTGCGGACGTCGCCGTTCCCGACGCCTGTCGCAACGCCCTGGTCCTGCGCCGAGGCGATTTCGAAGCGGGCGGGTCGGCGGAGGTCTTTGCCGCCCCAGGCGGATGGCGGATCGTCTGGTCCCAGGTCGAACGCGGCCGCCGTCCGTGGACGATCAGTGATACCGTCGAATGAGCGCGACGAGCTTGCCCTGCACCTGGACCTGGTCTGGGCCGAAGATCCGAGTCTCATAGGCCGGGTTCGCTGCTTCCAGGGCGATCGAGGCGCCCTTGCGGCGCAGCCGCTTGAGGGTGGCTTCTTCGCTCATGACCAGGGCGACGATGATGTCGCCAGAGTTGGCGGTGTCGGACTTGCGGATGATCGCGTAGTCGCCGTTGAAGATTCCCGCCTGGATCATCGAGTCGCCTTCCACCTCCAGGACGAAGTGCTCGCCCGCGCCCAGGAGCGATTCGGGAACCTGCAGGCGGTCGCGTTCATGCTGGATGGCGGCGATGGGCGTTCCCGCGGCGATCCGGCCGAGGACGGGCAGGTCGCGGGTGTCGTTCGCGGCGGGCGGTGTCTGCACCGGGCGCACGTCGGCCGCAGCGCTGCGGGGCGCAAAGGGGACAGCCAGTCCGGGCTGTGGGGACTTGAGGACCTCGAGGGCCCGAGCGCGGTGCGCCAGGCGCCTCACGAATCCGCGTTCCTCGAGCGCGGTGATCAATCGGTGGATTCCCGATTTCGAGGCGAGGTCGAGCGCGTCCTTCATCTCGTCGAAGGAGGGTGAGACGCCTGTCTCCTGGATCCGTTGGTGGATGAACACCAGCAGGTCATGCTGTTTGCGAGTGAGCATCGCCGTCTCTCCAACGCCCCGGGGGTTCAGGGCGGGAACAAATCAAAAACGAACGAGGCGTGTTCTCTGGGTGTTCTTTGTTCGTGTCAAGTTCGTCCACTACGGACGTGCAAGAAGAGCCCTCGTCGCCAGCTCGACATCGGCATGGCGCATCAGGCTCTCGCCCACCAGCATCGCGCGGGCGCCAACCCGGGCCAGGCGCGTGGCGTCGGCCGCGGTTGAGATGCCACTTTCCGTGACAAGACAACAACTTGTTGGGACTACCTGAGCCAGTTTCTCAGTTACTGCGAGATCGGTCACGAAGGTCCGCAAATTGCGATTGTTGACGCCAACGAGGGTCGCGCCGAGCGCCAGAGCTCGCTCCATCTCCGATCTGTCGTGTGTCTCTACGAGCGCGTCCATGCCGAGTCGGTGGGCCTCGGCCATCAGATCCGCCGCAAGCGCGTCCTCGACCATGGCGAGAATCACCAGGATCGCATCGGCGCCGATGGCGCGTGATTCGGCGATCTGCCAGGGGTCGACCATGAAGTCCTTGCGCAGGCAGGGCAGCGCGACCGCGTCCCGGGCGGCGGTCAGATAGGCTTCGGATCCCTGGAAGCTGGGGGCGTCGGTGAGAACCGACAGGCAGGTTGCGCCGCCGGCTTCGTAGGCCCGCGCGATCTCGACCGGCTCGAAGTCTTCCCGGATCAGACCCTTGGACGGGGAGGCCTTCTTCACCTCGGCGATCAGCGCCAGCGCGCCAGGCGAAGTCGCCTCACGAATTCGATCAGCGAAGCCGCGCGGCGGGCTCGCGACCCCGATTCGGGCGTCGAGATCGGCCGACGACGTCTCCCGTCGGCGCGAGGCGACCTCCTGGCGCTTGTAGGCGGCGATGTCGGAGAGAATGTCGGCGCTCATGTCTCGCGCGTGGCCCTGACGAGCAGGTCCAGCGAACGACGCGCCGCCCCGCTGTCGATCGCAGCCGCCGCCCGCTCCACGCCTTCGCGGAGCGTTTCGACCACGTCGGCGACAAGGAAGGCGGCGGCGGCGTTGATCAGGACGATGTCCCGGTAAGGCCCCTTGGCTCCATCAAGCAGTTCGCGAAGCGCCGCCGCATTCTCGGCGGGATCGCCCCCGCGAAGATCCGCAGGCGCGGCGCGCTCGATACCCACGGCTTCGGGCGTGATCCGGAAGAGTCGAATTCCCCCCTCGCGCCATTCGGCGACCTGAGTCGCCCCCGTGGTCGTGATTTCGTCGAGCCCTTCGCCATGGACGACCCAGGCCTTCACGGCCCCAAGAGCGCCAAGCACCCGCGCCAGGGGTTCGACCCATCGCAAATCGTACACGCCCAGCACCTGCCGGCGCGCGCCGGCGGGATTCGAGAGCGGGCCCAGCATGTTGAAGATCGTGCGGAATCCCAGCTGCTCACGTATTGGCGATACGTGACGCATCGCTCCGTGGTGGGCCGGCGCAAAAAGGAAGCAGATGCCCGCCTCGTCCAGCGCCCGGCGCTGGGCCTTCGGTCCGGCCGCTATGTCGACGCCAAGCGCCGTCAGCACGTCCGAGGAGCCGGAGCGCGACGAGATGGCGCGCGTGCCATGCTTGGCGACCTTGAGGCCTCCGCCGGCGGCGACAATAGCGACGGCGGTGGAGATGTTGAAGGTGTGGGCCCCATCGCCCCCGGTCCCACAGACATCGACCACCTCGTAGGGGTGGTCGAGCTGCAGCGCCGCGTGGCGCATCGCCTTCGCGCAGGCGGTGATCTCGCCGATCGTCTCGCCCCGAAGACGCATGGCGGTCACAGCGGCCGCGATCTGCGCCGGCGTGGGTTCTCCGCGCAGGCAGGCGGCGAAGAACGCGTCAGCGTCCTCGCCGACCAGGGTCGCGCCATCGGCCAGGCGGGCGAGCAGGGGCTTGAAGGCGTCCGACATGCTCAGGCCTGTTCGCCGGTTCGCAGACCGACGAGCGTCAGGAAGTTGGCGAGGAGCTTGTGTCCTCCCTCGGTCGCGATGGATTCGGGGTGGAACTGGACGCCGTGAACAGGTCGGCTCTTGTGGCTGAGGCCCATGATCTCGCCATCCTCCGTCCATGCGGTCACTTCAAGGACGTCCGGCAGGCTCTCCGGCTCGACCGCAAGGCTGTGATAGCGCGTTGCGGTGAAACCGTCCGGCAGATCGCGAAAAAGGCCCGCGCCCCGATGGCGCACGGGGCTCGTCTTGCCGTGCATCAGGGTCCTGGCCCGCACGACCTTTCCCCCGAAGGCCTGGCCGATCGCCTGATGGCCGAGACAGACGCCGAGGATGGGAAGCTCGGGAGGGGCCGACTCGATCAGCTCGAGGCAGATGCCCGCCTCGTTGGGCGTGCAGGGGCCCGGGGACAGCAGGACGGCATCCGGACCCATCGCCAGGGCCTCGGCCGTATCCATGACGTCGTTGCGTCGGACCACGGTGCTGGCCCCCAGCTCGTTCAGATAGTGCACGAGGTTGAAGGTGAAGCTGTCGTAATTGTCGACGACGAGGATCATTGGGGATTTCCGTGGCTGAGGAGGGGGCGGGGTCAGGAGAACCGCCACGCCTCCTCTGCGGCGCGCCGCAGGGCGCGGGACTTGTGGAGGGTTTCCTCGTATTCCGCGTCCGGATCGCTGTCGGCGACCACCCCGCCGCCCGCCTGCACGTGCAGGACGCCGTCCTTGATCAGGCCCGTGCGCAGGACGATGCAGGTGTCGACCGATCCGTCCGCGCCAAAATATCCCACGGCGCCGGCGTAGACGACTCCGCGCTTCACCGTCTCGAGCTCGTCGATGATCTGCATGGCGCGGACTTTCGGCGCCCCCGACAGGGTGCCGGCGGGCAGGGCGGCCATAAGGACGTCGACGGGATCCAGTCCCTTCGGGGCGTCTCCCTCGACGTTCGAGACGATGTGCATGACGTGGCTGTAGCGCTCGATGGTGAAGCTCTCGGTCACCCTCACGCGCGGGCGCCTGGGTCCGCTTACGGCCGGGGCGTTCCGCCCTTCGTCGCGCAGCATGGCCACACGACCCACATCGTTGCGGCCCAGGTCGAGCAGCATCAGATGCTCCGCGCGCTCTTTCTCATCGGCGAGCAGCTCGGCCTCGAGGGCGAGGTCCTCTGCAGGGGTGGCGCCGCGGGGGCGAGTCCCGGCGATCGGGCGGATGGTGATCTTCCCCTCGCGCAGGCGCACGAGGATCTCGGGGGACGAGCCGACGAGGGCGAATTCGGGGAAGTTGAGAAAGAACAGGAAGGGCGAGGGATTGGTCCGGCGCAGCGATCGATAGAGCGCGAAGGGGTCCAACTCGAAGGGCATGCGGAACCGGTGGCTCGGCACGACCTGAAAAATGTCGCCCGCACGAATGTAGTCCTTGGCGCGCTCAACGATGTGGCCATAGGCCTCGCGGTTCACCGGCGAGGTGAAGCCCGAGTCCTCCGCCGTGGCGCCGGTCGGCGATCGCGCCGGCAGCGGGTGGCGAAGGGAAGCTTCTACCGCCGAGAGGCGTTTCTGGGCTGCGGCGAAGGCCGTCTCGGCGCTCTCGTGGGAAGGCCGCGCAGTGGTGACCAGGATGATCTCCTGGGCGATGGCGTCGAACACCGCGACGATAGAGGGACGGATGAGGACGCCGTCAGGAAGTCCCAACGGATCCGGATTGATATCCGGCAGCCGTTCGGCAAGCCGCACCATGTCATAGCCCAGGACGCCGAATAGGCCGCCGACCATCGGGGGCAGACCGGCGGGGATGTCCATGCGCGAGTCTGCGACCAGGTCCCTGAGACGATCGAGCGCGTGGCCCTCGAGCGGCGTGAAGGGTCCCACGCCGCCTTCGCCAGCGACAGCCGTCTCGGCCACCTCGCCCCTGCATCTCCACACGAGGTCCGGCAGCATGGCGATGATCGAATAGCGCCCGCGCCAGGCGCCGCCCTCCACCGACTCGAACAGAAACGCGTACGGCTTGCCGTGCGCGATCTTCAGGTAGGCGGAGACGGGTGTCTCCATGTCGTCGATCAGCCGACGCCAGACGAACTGGGGTCGGCCCGCGCGATGCGCCTCGGCGAAGGCGTCGAAACCGTCGTCGCGGGTCACTGCGCCTTGCCGGAGGTTTTGACCGTGGTTCCCGCGACTGTTTTCGGATCGATGCCGATGGATTTGAGCGCCACGTTGCGGTTCCAGCGCGCTCCCGTCTGCCTCATTGAAGCGAGCTTCACCGTATCGAGCAGATCGCGAAGGTAATCCTGGCCCAGGCGGCCGCGTACGACGTCGGTAACAACCGCCACCGTCGCCGGATTGCCCGGCGCTGCGCTCTCGACCTTGCCGATATAGGCGCCGCCGGGCGCCCCGGCGGCGAACGCGTCGCCTGGCTTGACGCTGAAGGCGGCTCCCACGAACTCGCGTCCCATCGACTGGTACTGCTGCGCCTTGATCATCTGCATGCCAGGGATCTTGACGACATGAGAGCCGACGCTTTGAGCGACGGCATCCATCGACTTGCCGCCGCGGATCTGGGCGACGAGCTGGTCCGCCTTCGTCCGGAAGGCGTTGCGGATCTGTTCCAGTTGATAGGCTTGGGTGAGCTGTGGCCGCGCCTCATCCAGCGAGGGGAGGGCGGGCGCCACGACCTTGTCCACGTGTAGCGCGAAGTACTCTCCCGGCCCCGCGTCTTCGACGTCGGTGTCCTCGCCGCCATTGGTAGCGAACGCGGCCTTGGCGATCTTGTCGGTGATCAGCGGAATGGGCTTGCCGTCGAGGCCGACGCCCGAAGCGGTGAAGGGGCCGACGGTCTGCACGGCGACGCCGGCCTTCTGCGCAGCGGCTGGGACCGCGGCGCCGCCCTGGCGCGCGGTGTCGAACGCTTCACTGAGCGCGTAGGCCTTGTCCTGCGCGGCCTTCTGGCGCAGGTCCGCCTCGATCTTCGGACGGGCGCTCTCGAGAGTGGCCGCCTTGGCCGCAGTGATCCTGGTCACCTTCAGGGCCGCGACGCCCAACTCGCCCTGCACGGGCCCCTGCGAGTCGCCGGCTTTCATGGCGAAGGCGGCGGCGGCGAGCTTCTTATCGGCGACTTCCGACTGCTTCTTGTCGGTGTAGATCACCGGATCGGTTCCCATCGATTTTGCGATGGCGGCCGGGTCTTCGCCCTTGCGCAGGCGTTCGGCCGCCTGCGCCCCCTCGGCTTCGGTCTTCACCGGGATCTGGACGATGCTGCGGGTCTCCTGGGTGGAGAGCTCGTTCTTTTGGGCCTCGAAGGCCTTTTCGACCTGCGCCGGATCGATCGTGATCGTGGGGGCGATGGCGGCGGCGGAGAACCGCACCAGCGTCACGGTCCGCATCTCCGGGCGCGTCAGTTGCGCGGCGTGCGCCTTCTCGAAAGCGAGCAGCTGCGGGTCGGTGGGCGTGGCTGGCTGGGGGATGATCGTCGGATTGAGGAAGAAGTAGCTCACGTCCCTGGACTGCAGCGCCGCCACTGCGTTCAGGGCGGCGTAGGCTCTGGGCAACCGGAAGTTGGCCGCTACGGCCATGCCGAAGTGCCGCTCGGCGAGCTCATCGGTGATGTCCGCCTGCACCTGGCGCAACGTCATTCCCTGGGAGGCTAGGAACTGTGTGAACTGCTGGGCGCTGAACTTCCCGGTCACCCGGTCGAAGGCGAGGGGGATCTGCTTGATCTGCGCATCCACGAGGGACGGGGAGGGTATGATGCCGGCGCGGGCGAGCATCTGAGCCTCGGCCTGGTCCATGGCGATCTGCTGGAGGAGCTGCAGGTCGAACCCGTTCTGAACCAGGAAGTCGTTGGTGAAGGTCTGGCTGGATTGCTGCTCCAGGCGCTGCTTCTGCTGCTCGAAAATGCGGGAGAACTCGCGACCGGAGAGCGAGTGAGACCCGGCAGTCACCACCGCATCCGGATTGGCGGCGTTCAGGAGATCGGGCAGCCGGCTCCCCCCGCCCACGCCGAGAACTAGGAATACGAGGATAAGAACGCCCATCAGCGCGATCGCGACGGGGTTGCGGGCGGAGGATCGGAGCGAGCCGGTCATGCGTGGGCCGAGGTTCAGCGCGGCCGCGGATGGCGCCGCCAAGACGCGCGGTATAGTTGAGGCAGCGGACGCGCCGCAAGCAAGGCGCTCCCATCCCCATCGAGTGAAAGGAATCGTCCGTTTCCGTGTCTCACGTTCGCCCTCTGATCGCCGGCAACTGGAAAATGAACGGACTCACCTCCGACGTCGACGCTGCGGCGGATCTGGCCGCCCGACTCGAGGGGCGCGCGCCTGCGTCCAGGGTCGCCCTGTGCCCACCCGCAACCTTGCTGATGGAGATGTCCCGGCGACTCGCCGGGCGTGGACTGGAAATCGGCGCGCAGGACTGCCGCGCGGAAAGCGCGGGCGCCTTCACCGGCGATCTCTCGGCGGAAATGCTTGTCGATGCTGGCGCCCGCCTGGTGATCCTCGGGCACTCCGAGCGCCGGACCTATCACGGGGAGACCGATGCTGATGTCGCAGCCAAGGTGGCGGCCGCGCTCAGGGCAGGATTGGAGCCGATCGTCTGTGTTGGCGAAGACGAAGCGCAACGCGATGCGGGCCGCGCAGTCGAGATCGTGACAGGCCAGGTGCGTGGAAGCCTTCCGGCGACCCTGGCAGGGAGAGCCTTCTGCGTCGCGTATGAACCCGTCTGGGCGATCGGCTCGGGACGCACGCCGACGGTCGACCAGATCTCGGAAGTCCATCAGGCGATCCGGCGGGACCTCGTGGAATTGTTTGGAGACGACGGTCGTTATCCGCCGATCCTGTACGGCGGGTCCGTGAAGCCGCAGAACGCCCGGGAGGTGTTTTCGGCCGACGAAGTAGGAGGCGCGTTGGTCGGCGGCGCTTCGCTCTCGGCGCGCGACTTCGCAGCGATCATTCAGTCCTTCTAGTCAGCCGCGGCGAGGTCGCGTTCTGATCACGCGATCCCCGATTCGGCTCCCTGCGATCTCATAAGCGCAGGCGAATGAGGAAGGCCGGTTTGCCGCGACCTCCGGCCGATGCTAGAGGCCGCGGCTTCGCACCGCGCCCCCTCGCATGCGCGCCACCTCCGTCCTAAGTTCTCCCCATGCTCCTTGGCCTATTGCTGACCCTGAACATCATCGTGTGCTTGGCGCTGATCGGCGTTGTGCTGTTGCAGCGCTCGGAGGGCGGCGCGCTTGGCGGCGGCGGTAACCCGACGGGGTTGATAACAACACGCGGAGCAGGCGACCTGCTCACGCGGACGACGTGGATCCTCTTCAGCGTCTTCCTCATCATCAGCCTCACGCTCACCCTCCTTGGAGGCCGTCAACGCTCGTCCGAGGCGATCCTCAACCGGCTGAAGAACGAGTCGGTGAACCCGAACTCGCTGGCCAAACAGCTTCCGACGCCTGGCCAGAACCCGCCGCCGGTCTCGGCTCCCGCGCCAATTCCAGCGCCCGCGTCAAGCGCGCCCACGGTTCCCCCGACAACGGGTGGTTTCCTACCGCCGCCCAAGCCGGTGGTGAGTGTCCCCGCGCCGACCACGCCCGCCAAGCCCTGACGCGACGGATGCGAACTGACTCGACGCTCGCGCGCGCCCGCGCGAATCAGTTATTCTGAGCGTCCATGGCGCGGTACATCTTCATCACCGGCGGCGTGGTCTCCTCACTTGGAAAAGGGCTCGCCTCCGCCGCTCTCGGCGCGCTGCTGCAGGCGCGCGGCTACAAGGTCCGTCTACGCAAGCTCGACCCCTATCTGAACGTCGACCCGGGGACGATGAGCCCTTACCAGCACGGTGAAGTCTTCGTGACCGATGACGGGGCGGAGACCGACCTCGATCTCGGCCACTACGAGCGGTTCACCGGCGTTTCCGCCACCCGGGCGGACAACATCACCACCGGCCAGATCTACAAGACGATCCTCGAGAAGGAACGCCGCGGCGACTATCTGGGCGCGACTGTCCAGGTCATTCCCCACGTTACCGACGAAATAAAGCGGTTCGTCCTCTCCGATCCGGGCAAAGACGTCGATTTCGTTCTGGTCGAGATCGGCGGCACCGTCGGCGACATCGAAGGCCTGCCGTTCTTCGAAGCGATCCGCCAACTCGGTCAGGAACTCCCGCGTGGCCGGAGTTGCTTCGTCCATCTCACCCTGCTGCCTTTCATCAAGACGGCCGGGGAGATGAAGACCAAGCCGACGCAGCACTCGGTCAAGGAACTGCGATCGATCGGCATCCAGCCGGATGTTCTGCTGTGCCGGTGCGAGCAGCCGATCCCGGCCGAGGAGAAGCGCAAGATCGGCCTGTTCTGCAATGTGCGGCCGACGGCGGTGATCCAGGCGATGGACGCGGCGAACATCTACAGCGTGCCGCTGGACTACCATCGACAAGGCCTCGACGCCGAGGTGCTCGACGTCTTCGGCCTGCGTGATGCTCCTGCGCCGGATCTTTCGCGTTGGGAGCGGATCTCTGAGCGCCTCGAGCAGCCCGACGGCGAGGTCACCATCGCCGTCGTCGGCAAGTACACGGTGCTGAAGGACGCCTACAAATCCCTCATCGAGGCGCTCGTCCACGGCGGGGTCGCCAACCGCGTGAAGATCAATTTCGACTGGGTGGAGAGCGAGGCGTTCGAAGGCGACGAGAACGCAGCGGCGACGAGGCTCGAAGGGGTCCACGGCATCCTGGTCCCCGGTGGTTTTGGCGAGCGGGGCGCAGAGGGGAAAATCCGGGCGGCGAAGTTCGCGCGCGAGCGCCTGGTGCCGTATTTCGGGGTTTGCTTCGGAATGCAGATGGCCGTGATCGAGGCCGTGAGGAATGTGGCGGGGATCGCCGACGCCTCCTCGACCGAGTTCGGTGAGACGGCCGACCCGGTGGTCGGCCTGATGACCGAATGGGTGAAGGGCAACGCCCGCGAGGTGCGCACTCAGGGCGACGACCTTGGCGGAACAATGCGGCTTGGCGCCTACGAGGCGCAGCTTGCCCCGGGATCGAAGGTTGCGAAGCTCTATGACTCGCTGACGATCAGCGAGCGCCATCGGCACAGGTACGAGGTGAATATCGCCTATCGCGAGGCGCTCGAGGCGGCTGGCTTGAAGATGACGGGCGTTTCCCCGGACGGGCTGCTTCCCGAAATCGTCGAACGCGAAGACCACCCCTGGTTCGTCGGCGTACAGTTTCACCCCGAGCTGAAGAGCCGGCCATTCGACCCTCACCCCCTGTACGCCAGCTTCATCGCTGCGGCGGTGGAGCAGAGCCGGCTGATGTGAGCGTGGTGGGCGAGGAGGACATTCGTCGCCTCGCCCTGGCGTTACCCGAGGTCGTGGAGAGCGACCATCACGGCATTCCCTCGTTCCGCGTCCGAGGCAAAATCTTCTGTACTATCCGTCCCGGCGGATCGCGGATGATGGTCAAGCTGGATTCCGAGGACCAGCACAACCTGTGCGGCGGGCGGCCTGACGCCGTGGAGCCCGTGCCCGGCTACTGGGGACAGAAGGGATCGACGTTTGTCGATCTCTTGAGGGTCGATAAGGCGCTCGCGGAAATCCTGCTTCGGCTGGCCTATGCCAACGTCGCCCCAAAGAGTCTCGCCGGACGGGTGGGCCCGCCAGCGCCGTGAGGCGAGAGACGGTTACTCGCAGTAGACGCGAACCTTGGCGTCCTTCTCGTCCACATCGATCACGAACTCGCCCAGCTGCTCGATAAGAGCCTCCAGGTTTTCCGGCTTGATCTGCTCGACGTCGAAGGGGATGCCGTTGCGCGCCATCGCAGCATTCACCTTGTCCCTCGCGGCGGGCGGGATGACGGACGCCAGCCGCACGCCCGCCTTCAGGAAATTCATCGGAACCCGAATGTTGACCCGCGTCGGGCTGTTTCGCCCTTCATCATGAGAGTCGACCTCAACCCGCAGGTAGCGGGGTGGCCGGGCGCTGGCCGGGGTCGCCTGAAAGGACGGGCGATCAAGGGCGGCAAGCAACCGCTCGGCCTCCTCGGTGGTGATCTTTCCCTCCGTCAACATGGAGAGGATTCGACGCCGGTCTTCGCTCATCGCACGCTCCTTGAAGGTCAAAAGATTCGCAGGCGCACTCGCGCCCTAGGCGTGTCCACCTCGATCCGGGTTCCCGAGAGGCTGGTCAAAATGGCGCCTATGGCGCCAAGCATCCGGAGGGACCCGACAGCTCGCGCTCGGCGACTGCAAGCCACGAAGGGCGTCAGGATCAGGACGAGCGGCGCCAGAAGGATCAGGAGCGGCGTCAGGGGCAGCCACAGGCTGACCGATACCGGGCGGTCGCGCCACGCGGGTACGACAGCGAGCGATCTGGGTTGGGTGGCGACGAGCGCTCTCATGGTCGACCCTCCAGGGCGGCGATCGCGTCTTCGACGGTGATGTCTCCGCGTTCGAGACGATCCAAGGTGTCGCTTCTTGCCGGGGCTGGGCTGGTCTCGACGAAATCCAGGGACGCGGCGATGCGCGAGATCCGCGCCTTGATCGTCGGGTAGCTGACGCCGAACATCTGCTCCATCGCCTTGATCGAGCCATGGCTTCGAATGAAGGCGGCGACGAACACCTGATCTTCGGCCGAAAGGCGCCCCAGGGGCGGAGGCGAGAACGCGCCCTCGATGGCGATACCGTCATCCAGCCTCACCCGCTCAACTGTGAAGGACTGCCCTCCCGTCAAGCGAGTGAGGGCCTGCCAATCATGAAGTTGAAGGGTCATCCCGGATCCACATTAGAAAACTCAATCTTACAATCATGAAAATCAATCTGATTGTCAATGGCGCCGCGCATGCGCCGGGGCCGGCGCGCCGGCCAAACCGTCGTCGCTCTTGAACACGGCTGCCGTTTGGGGCATAGGCGCGCGCTCATCTCGGCGGCCGCGCGTTCGCCGATCGCCTTTCGCGCAAGATCAGCAGACCCCCCATGGCCGTCCCCAAGAGAAAAGTCTCGCCCTCGCGTCGCAACATGCGTCGCTCGCACCACGCCCTCGAGGCGAACAGCTACATCGAGGACAAGGACACCGGCGAACTGCGTCGGCCGCACCACGTCGACCTGAAGACCGGCATGTACCGCGGCCGGCAGATCCTCTCGCCGAAGGAAGACTGACGTCTATTGCTTGCGCCCTCTCGCCTGCACGGCGAGGCGGCGTTCTTCGACCATCTGCGGCGTGACCTTGGCGTTCGCCGCGCTGGAAACAGCATGTTCGTGGGCCAGGGCGGCCCCGAACGGCAGCCCATAGCCGTCGTCAATCAAGCGTTTGTAGGCCACCAGGGTGTCCGCTGGGATGCTCGCCATGTCGACGGCGAGGTCCAGCGCGACGGACATGAGCGCTTGGGGTTCGACGACGCGGTTGACCAGGCCCCAGGCCAGGGCCGTCTGCGCGTCCAGGAAGTTCCCGGTCAGTGAGAGTTCCTTGGCGCGATAGATCCCGATGATCCTCGAGAGGCGCTGCGACAGTCCCCATCCCGGCAGGATCCCCACGCGCGCGTGAGTGTCGGCGAACCTAGCTGACGTCGAGGCGATCAGGACATCGCAAGCCAGGGCCAGTTCGAATCCCCCGGTGATTGCGACCCCGTTTATCGCGCCGATCACGGGCTTCGGGCAGTCCAGGATTGCCTGGACCGGATTTTCCGCCGCGCTCCTGGCGTTGGCTGCGCCAAGCCCGGCGGGATCGCTGCCGAGTTCCTTGAGATCGAGGCCGGCGGTGAAGGCTCGGCCGGCGCCGGTCAGAATGAGCACCTTCACGGATTTGTCGGCGGAGAGTTCGACGACAGCGTCGTGGAGGCTCGCGCGCAGGGCCCGGGAGAGGGCGTTCATGGCTTCGGGGCGATCCAGCGTCACGACCGCCGTCGCCTCGATCCTATCTACCTTGAGCATGCGCATTCTCCATCGGTCTTCGGCCATAGCCCTGGCGGCGGCCTTTCCCAACCCTTGACCATTCGGCTAAGGCCTCGCCTCGAGCCACTCGCGAGAAGGACGCCCATGACCGAGATCGTCGACATCACTGCGCGCGAGATCCTGGACAGCCGAGGCAACCCCACCGTCGAGGTGGATGTGACGTTGGAAGACGGCTCGTTCGGACGCGCGGCGGTTCCCTCCGGCGCGTCCACGGGCGCGCACGAAGCGGTGGAGCTTCGAGACGGAGACTCCAGCCGCTATGGCGGGAAGGGCGTCCTTCGGGCTGTCGCCGCCGTCAACGGAGAGATCTTCGACGCGCTTTCGGGGATCGACGCCGAGAACCAGCGCGAGATCGACGAGACGATGATCGAAATGGACGGCGAGCCGAACAAGGGTCGGCTCGGCGCCAACGCCATCCTCGGCGTCAGTCTCGCCGTCGCCAAGGCGGCCGCGGTCTCCTCGGGCCTGCCCCTCTACCGCTATGTCGGAGGCGTGTCGGCCCGACTGCTACCGACTCCAATGATGAACATCATCAATGGGGGCGTCCACGCGGACAATCCGATCGACATCCAGGAATTCATGATCCTGCCCACGGGCGCAGAGACCTTCTCTGAGGCGCTGCGGATGGGGGCGGAGATCTTCCACGCCCTGAAGAAGGCGCTGCGCGATGCGGGGCATAACACCAATGTCGGCGATGAGGGCGGCTTCGCCCCGAACCTCGCCAGCGCCGAAGCCGCGCTCGCCTTCATCGTCGAGGCGGGGGGGAAGGCTGGTTACCTGGCCGGCGAGGATTTCCACCTGGCGCTCGATGTCGCTTCGACTGAGTTCTTCAAGGACGGCCGCTACCACCTGGAAGGGGAGGGCAAGACCTTCGACGGGACGCAGCTGACCGCCTACCTGGCTGATCTGGTGGCGCGGTTTCCGATCGTTTCGATCGAAGACGGCTGCGCCGAGGACGATCTGGAAGGCTGGGCTCACATGACCCAAGAGCTGGGCGGCAAGGTGCAACTCGTGGGGGACGATGTCTTCGTGACCAATCCGACGCGGCTCCAGATGGGCATCGAGCGGGGTTTGGCAAACGCGCTCCTGGTGAAAGTGAACCAGATCGGGACGCTCTCCGAGACGCTGGACGCCGTCGATCTTGCGCGCCGGAACGCCTATGGCGCGGTGATGAGCCACCGATCGGGAGAGACCGAGGACTCCACTATCGCGGATCTCGCGGTGGCGACCCAATGTGGACAGATCAAGACCGGTTCTCTCGCGCGCTCTGACCGATTGGCCAAGTACAACCAGCTGTTGCGGATCGAAGGGCAGCTTGGCGAGCAGGCCGTCTATGCCGGGACGAGCGCGATCCGACGCCTCGGGTAGCTTCAGGAGGGAAGGCGCCGGCGAGCGACTCTGGTTAGGGTGGCCTTAACGGCTAGCCGGGCATGCTCGGCGTCGATCAAGCTTTGCTTCGGGTCAAGGGCGCCGCTCGCGTGTACTTCCGTCTCAAACCCTATCTCACGACGGCGGCTCTCGCCTTCCTGATCTTCTTCTTCGCCTTCCATGCGCTCACCGGCGAACGCGGCATCCTGATGTCGCGGACGCGCGATGAGGTGCTGGCCGACCGGCAGGCGGAGCTGAAGCGTCTCCAGACGGAGCGCGCCAGCCTCGAGACCCGCGCGCACTATTTGCGTGACGAGAGTCTGTCCGCTGACCTGCTGGAGGAGCGCGCCCACGTGCTTCTGGGCTTTGTCGATCCCAAGGACTATGTGATCCGCGAAATCCCGGGGCCCGGCTGACGCTTTCGTCCTGCCCGCCCCGGCTGGGACGGGTTTGGAGACAGGCATGGCGCGCCGCGCCGCGAAGACGATTGAAAAAACGACGCCCGCTGCGGAGCAGCCCGACAAGGACCAGCTTCTCGCCTTCTACCGGTCGATGCTGCTCATCCGCCGGTTCGAGGAGCGCGCGGGCCAGCTCTACGGCATGGGGCTGATCGGCGGCTTCTGCCAC
>DATHPX010000078.1:0-35882 GCA_035483335.1 Caulobacteraceae bacterium
CGTATTTCTCAACCGCCTGTACGTGATCGTCACGCCCTCAGGCTCGGGCCAGATCCAGATGTCGTCCACGGCGGACATGAAGATCTGGACGTCCTGGGTGGATGTGCCCTCAGGGAATTTGCTTTCGGCGCCCGCCGCCGCCACGCTCGGCAAGACGCTGTTCCTGTTCGGCGTCTTCAGGACAGTCAATTCACGCAAGGTCGAAGGCGCCTACGTGATGTGGAATTCGACGACCGACGGCGTGACCTGGACTGGCTGGGACCTCGTGGAGTTCGGGCTGCAGCCCGAGGGCGCCGGCGCCGCCGATGCGCCACTGGATGTCGCCGCGGCGATTTTCCGCGACCGCGTCTACATCGCGTCCCGGTGGCAATCCACACAAGGCGTCAACCAGCCGATCTACGTCGCCCTGAACTTCAGCAAGGACGGGGACAACTGGTCCGGTTGGCGAGTTCCGGAAGTAGAACCGCCGGATGCGAACCTTACCCCTCGTCCGCAGCAGACGGTCGGGCTGGCGACGACCGGTAACCATCTCTACATCCTGGCGCCCAACGCTGCAGTGGCGGGCGGAAATCCCCTCGACGCGCGCGGCGCCGTATGGAGTTACTAACCCCCCCCGGGCGCCCTTGCCGACCTCGCCTAATCGAACCTTCCGTGCGTCGCCTTCCGCTTGGCCGCGCAGCCGATCAGCGCCTCACACACCTCAAGCACCGGCCGTCTCGGGTCGCCTCGACTTCAGCTGATTCCTTTCGACACGCCTCGGGCTGGTGATCGAGGCACGCATGTGTACCCACACGCCGATCTGGCGCCCCGCGACTTGCAGCGCCGGAGCGCGTTCGTCGCCGCCGACCTGCCGCCGCGTGGCGCTTCAGGTTCTCGCGGGGATCACTACCGGCAGATGCTCGTAGCCCTTCACGAAGCTCGAGAACACGCGGCGCGGCTCGCCGGTGACGCGGATGTCCGGGAACCGCTTGAAGATCTCTTCCCAAATGATCTTCAGCTGAAGCTCCGCGAGCCGGTTGCCGACGCAACGGTGAATGCCGAAGCCGAACGAAAGGTGGTGCCGCGGACGCTCACGCTCGATGTCGTAGGCGTTCGGGTTCTCGATCACCTCCTCGTCGCGGTTGCCCGAGACGTACCACATCAGAACCTTGTCGCCGGCGCGGATGGTCTTGTCGCGCAGCTTGTAGTCCTGGGTGGCGGTGCGCCGCATGTAGGCGAGCGGGGTCTGCCAGCGGATCGTCTCGCTGACCATGTTCGGGATCAGGTCGGGATTGCCCTTGAGCTTGGCGTACTGGTCCGGGTTCTGGTTGAGCGCCAGGATGCTGCCGCTGATGGTGTTGCGGGTGGTGTCGTTGCCGCCGACGATCAGCAGGATCAGGTTCCCGAGGTATTCCATGCGGTCCATGTTCTTCGTGGACTCGCCGTGCGCGAGCATGGAGATCAGGTCGTTCTTCGGCGGTGCGTTCACGCGCTCGTTCCACAGGCGCAGGAAGTAGTCCACGCACTCGAAGAGCTCGGCCTTGCGCTGCTCGTCTGTCTCAATAATGCCGCCAGGCACGGGCGCGGCGGTCGCCACGTCCGACCAGCGGGTGAGCTTGCGGCGGTCCTCCCAGGGGAAGTCGAACAGCGTCGCCAGCGTCATGGTGGTCAATTCGATCGAGACCTTGTCGACCCAGTCGAACTCCTCGCCCACCGGGACCGAATCCAGGATCGTCGCCGCGCGCTCGCGGATGATCGGCTCGAGATAGGCGAGGTTGTGCGGCGAGACGATCGGGCTGACCGTCTTGCGCTGCACATCGTGCTTGGGCGGGTCCATGGCGATGAACATCGGAAGGGTGAAGTCTTCTTCCGGGTCGAAAGCCGTGATCGCAGGTTCGGAGGAGAACGCCTGGTGGTTGGTGTCCACTTCCATGATGTCGTTGAACTTGGTCACCGACCAGTAGGGGCCAAGCTCCTCGTGCACCTGGTGGTGGACCGGCTCCTCGGCGCGCAGGCGCTCGAAATAGGGAGCCCAGGTGTCGGTGCGGAAGAGCTCCGCGTCGAGCGGCTGGATCTCCTCGCGCGGCATGGAATAAGCGTGCTCGCGCGCCGCCCGCCGGATGTTATCGCCCGCGTCGTCCATCGCTGCGTCTCCTTGCCGCCAGACGGCCCCGCCTATTGGGTGACGGCAGCGTCATCTTTGCGCCTTTTGACGTCCCGCGGCAAGGCCGCGGAGGCTTCACCGGGCAGGAGTCAGGTCGATCACTTCGGCCGCGGCCGCCTCGACGGCCGGCCGTGAGAACAGCATCGGGACGTATTGGCCCGTGGCCCACAGCGGGAAGAGATCGCCGTAGTGCGGACTGGCCGGGTCGGCTGATTGTCCAGGCGTGTTGACGATGCGGGAATTGTCCCAGGCGCCCACGTCCATGACCATGCGCACCGAGGCGCCATGGGTCACCTCGAAGGTCTCGAGGTTGTAGCCCGCAGCCTTGGGCGTGGACGGGCCGCCCGGGATCGGCGACGGGCCGGCGGTCATCCGGGCCTGGAGATCTGTGTCGGCAAGGGTGGCGACGGCGGGGACCAGCTTCGCCTGATGCAGTCGTCCCCAGGTCCAGGCGTCCATGTCTGGACCCATGCGGGCGGTCAGCTCGTCGAGCGCGTTCTTCAGGCTCGCGAGCATGATCTGGTTGCGGTCGGGTCCGAATGTCTCCAGCCACCCGATGACGGCGTCCAGCGATCCGCCACCGATGATATTGGCGGCGGTTGGGGCGTCGAGGGCGATCACCGTGCGGCCTAGATGCTTGGCAGACCACACTTCGTAGATCGTGGCCGCCACACTGTCCGTCGTCTCATTCCCGTCCCAAGCCTTCAGCAGCGCCAGGGCCTTGGCCGTGCGGGGATCGGGCGAGGACAGTTGGCGGACCAGGGCGGTGAGGCGAAGGGCCATGGGGGCGTGGCTATCGGTCTGCAGGGCCATGGAGTCGGCGACGGAGACGTGCGGATCGGCGGCGAGGACCTGTTCGATACGGTCGATACGGGAGCGATCCGACCATTCATAGGAGGTCACGTCGTCCGGCGGCGTTCCGGCGGGCAGGTCGTAGGCGTTGGCGGTGGCGAACCAGCCGCGCGCCGGGTTCTTCGACTCCGGCATCCGGTCGTGGGACAGGAAGCCCGCCCATTCGTAGCGGCCGTCGCCGGGCACAGGTAGCAGGCCATCCCACGTCTTGCGGACCGGCGACAGGCCGAAGGCTGCCCAGCCGGTGTCGCCGGCGCGGTCGGCGAATACGAAGTTCTCCGGCGGCGCGACGAAACGGTGGCGCGCCCGCTCGAAGTCCGCCCAGTTCCGGGCATGGTCCAGCCAGCTCGCCTGCAGATATCCGGCCGCGCCGGGCTGCATCCAGATCGAGCGCAGGGCGAAGGCGCGAGCGTGCGCCGGATCGTAGTCGAGCACCGGCCCATGACGGGTGAAGCGAAGCTCGACCTCGCGGGGCGCCTCGCCCTTCACCGGGATCGTCTCATGGACGACGCGCATGGTCTCCCAGCCGTCGCCATAGCGGTACTGATCCCGGTTCGCGGGGTTCAGCGCATAGACGTAAAGGTCCTCCTGATCGATTCCGAAGATCGTCAGGCCGAAGGCGACATTCTGGTTGTGGCCGAAGGAGATGCCAGGGACCGCCGGCTCCCCTGCGCCGATCATGTCCAGACCTGGCGCGCTCATGTGGACGATGTAGCGCAGAGAAGGCGAGGCGATCTCCCGGTGCGGATCGTTGGCCAGCAGCGGACGTCCGGTCGCTGTGTGGGAGCCCGCGACGACCCAGTTGTTGGACCCTGTGTAGGCTTCGTTGGTCTCGAGGTCCGAGAGGCTCGCCATTCGCACCTTGCCCTTCTCGAAGGCCACCGGTTCCGTGCCGAGGACGTAATCCTTCAGCACGTCAGGCGTCACGGCGCAGGGATCCAGACCATCCGGGACCTTGGTCTCGTGTTTTGGCTCGAGCTTGCGGCGAAGAGCGTCGGCGGTCTGCCAGCCCGACCCAACCGCACAGGCGACGCGGGCGCGGGCCACCTCGGAGGTCAAGTTGGACACCAGCGCATGGCTGCGGATCCGCATCACGTCCTCGGCCCGCCACAGTGTGGGCGTCGAGCCGGTGAGGCGGAATTCGACGGGCAGGGGGCGTCGGCCGGCGCGGACCGCGCGAACATAGGCGTTGATCCCGTCGACGAAGGCTTGCGTTCTATCCTTCATCCCAGGCCGATAGGCCGCCCATTCCGCATCCATGTCGCCGCGATAGAGCAGCAGGCGCGCGGCCCTATCCTGGGCGACATAGGCCGGGCCGAAACTGGCCGAGAGCAGGCCCAGTCCCCGCTTGCGCCAGAGGTCGATCTGCCAGAGGCGGTCGCGCGCGGCGTTCCAGCCCTGGACGAAGAAAGCGTCGCGTTCGCTTGCGGCGAAGATGTGCGGGATGCCCCACCGGTCGACGACGATCCGGGCGGGCCCCCGCAGCCCGGGGACGGCGAGCGTCTCGTGTTTCGCCGGCGCCGCCTGCGCGCCAATCGCCCATGCGCCGAGTACGGCCGCAAACCAGCCCCGAGCCCGCATCATGTCCCCCCTCTTTCGGTTATTGACCAATGTTACCCCGCTGCAATCGGTTCGTCAGCGATCAGTGATTGTTCACGGCGGCGCCACCACCAGCGCCTCGTCAAAAGAGGCCCGCGGGTCGCCACCCATTGCTTCGTAAGGGAATTGTTGTTGATGCGTCCACTGATCGCGGGCCTGCTCGCCGGCGCCGCCGCCCTGGCCCTCTTCGGACCCACATTCGCTCAATCCGCCCAGCCGGGGCCGGACGCCTCGATGGAACAATCCGCCGCGCAGGCCAAGAGCCGACCGCCGGAGCGGCGCGGCCGCATGCCCGATGAGCCGGGCGTCACCGATCGGCCGCCAGGTCTCGCCCCGGCCATGCCCGGCGAGGGCGGGCGCGCCGACGCCGACTGCGAGCACATTGTGGCGTCAGGCGAGAGCGCTCACGGGGATGCGCGGGCCGACCGCGCCCAATGCCGCAAGCTCACAGACGCCGACATCGCCACCGCGCCGATCGTCGAGGTGCGCAAGGTCACGCGCCACACCGCGGTGATCGGCGGACGCCCGATCGCTTACACCGCCACCGCCGGAACGCTCACGATCCGCGATGACCAGGGCAAGCCGACCCTCTCCATGTTCTACGTGGCCTACACCACTGGCGACCCCCACCGGCCTGTGACCTTCCTCTACAACGGCGGTCCCGGCTCCTCGAGCATGTGGCTGCACATGGGCTCGCTCGGACCGATCCGCGTGGCCACGGATAGCCCCCAGGCCACTGCCGGGCCGCCCTTCCGCATCGTCGACAACAACGACAGCCTGCTCGACAAGTCCGACCTCGTCTTCATCGACGCGCCGGGCGCCGGCTTCACGCGTCCGCTCGGTGACACCAAGCTGCAGGCCTTCTGGGGCACGGATCCCGACATCGACGCGTTCGCCCGCGGGATTGAGCGGTATCTCACCATCTATGACCGCTGGAACTCGCCCAAGGTGATCTTCGGCGAATCCTACGGCACGACCCGTTCGGCGGGCCTCTCCTATCGTCTGCAGCAGGATGGCGTGCAGCTGAACGGGGTCGTTCTGCTCTCCTCGATCCTGAACTACGGTCGCCGGTCTCCCGGTTTCGATCAGGAGATCATCAACTACCTGCCAAGCTACGCGGCGATCGCGGCCTACCACCACCGTATCGCCGCGCCGGCAGACCTGCCCGCTTTCCTGCGCGAAGTGCGGAATTGGGCCCGCGGTCCCTACGCCGCGGCGCTCGCCCAGGGCCAGAACCTGCCCGACGCGGAGCGTCAGGCAATCGCCCAGAAGATGAGCGCCTATACCGGCCTGCCGGCAGACTACATTCTGCGCTCCGATCTGCGCGTCGAACCGGGGGATTTCCGCAAGGAGCTGCTGATCGACCAGCGCCTGACGCTGGGCCGCTATGACGCGCGGTTCACCGGCTACGACGTGAGCGGCGTGAACGAGAGCCCTGAGTACGACCCCTCCGACACCGGCATCACCGGCGCCTTCGTCTCGGCCTTCCATCACTATCTCACCGCGGACCTCGGCTTCACGACGGACATGACCTACCGGCCGACCTACTACTCGAACGGTCTGCAGTGGAGCTTCGATCACCGCCCGCCGCGCTCGGAGTATCCGGGCGCGACCGACCAGGCGGACGTCGCTCTCGATCTGTCGGCGGCGATGCGGGAGAACCCGCATCTACTTCTGTACTCTTTGAACGGCGTCTATGACCTGGCCACGCCGTTCTTCGGGACCGAGTACGACCTTGCGCACATGCAGCTTCCGCCCAACGAGCGCGGCAATGTGCGGTTCGCCTATTATCCGTCCGGGCACATGGTCTATCTCAACCCCGAGGCCCTTCATCAGATGAAGGCCGACCTCGCCCGCTTCTACGACGAGGCGATCCCGGCCCGCTGACCTGATCCGCCCCGGCTGTCCGCAGCCGGGGCGGCTTGCGACCTAGACTGGGGCTGCGGGTGTCCGCGCGCGCTCGAGTTCCGCGAAAACCTCGGCGGTATGCTCCCCCAAGAGCGGGGCCGGCCGGCCGAGCGGGGGGCGCTTTCCATCGAACCTGAATGGCGCGCAGGCCTCCTTATGGAGGCCGATGACCGCACGATTCATGTCGGCGAAGAATCCTGACGCGACCAACTGCGGATCCTCGGTCAGGCCGTGCGCGGGCCTGACCGGCGCTGCCGCGACCCCGGCGGCCTGCAGAGCCTCGGCCGCCTCTTCCGGCGTCCGCTCGGCCGTCCATGCGCCAAGCGCGATTGCGTCGGCTCCGCCGGTTAGCCTGGTCAGGGCGGGGGCGTCTTCTTCCCTCGCGGCCACCGCGAGCCACCCGCTTTCCGGCCGGCAATCGACCACGCTCGATAGCGCCAGGCGCGCGCGGGCGCTCCCGGTTCTCGGCAGCGGCCCTCCGATGGCTTGTTCGCCGATGATCGCATCGGCCCCGAGTTGGAACAGGCCGGCGACCTGCGCGAGATCGACATACGCCCCGCCAAGCCGCTCGCGAGCGTAGAGCGCCGCAAGGACGGCGCCGGCGCCATAGAGTCCGGCGACTGGGTCCCCGAGGGCGACATGCTGCAGCGCCGGCGCCCAGTGCGCTTCGCCGTTCACGAACGGCATTCCGGACGCCTGCTCCACGGTCGAGCCGTAGGCCCTGATCTCGGACAGCGGGCCGCCGTTTCCGAAGGCCGGCATCGACAGGCTGATCACGCCAGGGCGCAGGGCGCGCTGCACAGCGGGGCCGAGACCGAGTTTCTCGAGCACGCCGGCGGCGAAGTTCTCGACGACGACGTCGGCGGCGGCGATGAGGGCGCGGGCCTGGTCCCGCCCTTCCGGGCGCGAGAGATCAATGTCGACGCCACGCTTCCCGCGGTTCTTGTCGATGAAGTGGATCGGCGACTCTAGGGCCTCCCTGTCGAGGTTCTCCTCCCAGCCCCGCCACCAGTCGGGATGGGACGCGCACTCGACCTTGACGACATCCGCGCCGAGGTCGGCGAGGGTGCGCGTACAGAGCGGCCCCGCCCAACCCATGCTGAAGTCGGCGACGCGCAGGCCGCCAAGGGGTCCGCTCTCGGCCTTCGGAGTCCAGGAGCCGGCTGCGACGCCGTCGAACGTCATTCGCCATGGCAGGCTCGGGCCTACCGCCTCGTCATGGCCGAAGCGCTCGAAGGCGCCGCGATCCCGCCAGTGCTCGACGAGCGGCAGCTCCCCCGGTCTCGTCATGGGCGCGATGGGTATCCGGTGCTCCATGCCAAGACGCACCCATTCGGCCTGTGTGTGCGCCGAGAAGCGTGAGGCTATGGCGGCGTCGATCTCGTCGCCCAGCATCAGTCGCTCGTAAGCGGTGGCGAAGCGCGGATCGTCGGCAAGATCGGGCCGCCCGAGCAACCGGCAAAGGGCGCGCCACTGCGCCGGCGCCAGGCATGTCACGCCGATCCAGCCGTCCGAAGCGCGGTATGACGAACAGGGATAGCTCGGAACGAAGCGGTTCACGCCAAGGCGGACGGTCTGGACCCCAGTGCGTGTCGCGCCCAGCGCCGCCGGCTCGGAAAAGCACATGGCCGCCTCGAGGACGTTGACGTCGACCTGATCGGGCCGCCGCTGCGACGGTGTCAGAAGCGCCGCCATTGCGGCGTTGAACGCGATGAGCCCCGCGACGACCTGGGGGATATGGCCTTGCGGCAGGACGGGCGGACCGCCCAGCTCACCGAAAGGATAGACGAGCCCCACCAGGGCCGAAATCACCTCATCGGCGCCGCGCCAGCCGGCATAGGGGCCATCAGGGTCGAACCAGGAGACACGCGCCAGCACGCCGCCCTGCCAGGCCTGGGCCGAGGTCCCCGTCTCATGACTTTCCGGGTCCAGCCCCGCCGAGACGAGGTCGAAATGACCGCCAGGCTCCGGATCGACCCGCTTCTGCTCGTCTAGCCATCGGCCATAGGCGAGGCCAGCGACTCCGTCGTAGCCGATGCGCGCTTTGGCGGGGCGGGTGCGGACGACCTCGGCGCCCATCGCCATGAACAGGCGGCCGAGGTAGCGGACCGCGACGTCGTCGCCGATCTCCAGCACCCGCAGGCCAGTCAGCGTCGGCCGCACGTGGTTCTCCCGGATGCGTTTCCCCTAGCCGACTGTTTGGCCGGCAATAACGCGTGTCAATGTTCGGGCATGGCAGTCAGGTTCTCCACTGCGGGAGTTCGCCACCGCGCACGCGGAGCAGCGGGTCCGGCCACCGCCCTGGGGTCTTCGACAGCTTGGCCAGCGGCGCCAACCGCAGTGTCTCGCCGTAGCAGGTCTGGCCCTTGACGATCTCGGGCGAGCCCATGCGGTGCTCGGGCTTCGAAACGTCGACCTCCTTGGTCGGCAACACGCCCAGCGTGAGATACCACATCGCCGCACGCGTCAGGCTGATCCGGACGTGGTAGCTGCCGCCTTCCTTGGCGCGGCGGCGCAGCGCCGCCAGCACGCCGGCGGCGCCGAGGTAGCCCGCGATGTAGTCGTTCAGCACCAAGGTGGGCGGAAAGCTCGGCGAGCTGCCGGCCATGCCGGGCTGCGGATATTCGTCGCCGAGCTCCGGCTGACCGCCGTGACCCTCGACCATGGTGACGCCGGCGACCGTCAGGGCCTCCATGTCGAAGCCGCCGCGGTCCTTCCAGGGTCCGTCCCAGCTGAAGCAGCGCATCGTCATGTAGACGACACCGGCCCCGCCGCGCATGCGCATCACGTCTTGCAGGCCAAAGCCCAGCCGTTCGACGCCGCGGCCGCTGTAACCTTCGATGAAAACGTCGGCCTGCGGGACCAGGGCCTGCAGCGCCTGCTTGTGGTCGGGCCGGGTGAGATTGAGGAAGGTCGAGCGCATGCCGACGTTGACGTCGGTCCATATGGCCTCGTGCTCGAACGACTGGTCGCGCGCGATGTGCAAGATCTCGGCCCCGTTCTCGCTGAGCGTCCGGGCGGCGGTCGAGCCGGCGATCACGTGCGTCAGCGCCAGCGCCTTGATCCCCGACAGTGGCTGCGTCGGATTGGGCGGCCAGGGCACGGGCGGACTATCGGCGACCTTGACGATGTCGATCAGCGGACGGGCGGCGAGGACCCGGCCCTCCGGATGCTGAGCCCATTCTGCCGCGGTCCGGTGAATTGCGCCGACAGCCCTGCTCTCGGCGATCGCGTGTTCGAGCTCGGCAGCGTTCCAGGTCTTCACCGCCTGGGTGATCGAGTCTCGGTTGGGCGTAGCTTTCAGCAGGTTCAGCGCCCGGTCATAGAGGTGAGGATAGGCGCCGGTGATGTTCACGTAGCGGCCGTCCATGGTCTGGAAGGCGGCGAACGACAGCGGGTTGCCGACGCCGACCGCAGCCTGCAGCCAGCGGCCGTTGATCAACGGGACGAAGGTGAGGCTCCGGCCGACCGGATCGTCCTTGGGCAGCGCGCCGGAGGCCATGCGGTGCTGTGTGACGAGCGTGATCAGCGGATTGACGTTGTAGACTGCCTCCGAGAGGTCGAGCTTCACGTCCTGGGTCTGGCCAGTGCGGTCGCGCCAGATGGCGGCGGCTTCCAGGCCGGCCGCCGCCGCGGGCAGCGCCATCGAGGTCCCGATGCGGATGCGGCTGTGGAGCAGCGGGTCGGCGCGCGTGAACGTCACCGACCCGCCGGCCTCGGCGGGCGTCCCGCCGATATCCCGAAGGAAGACCACGAAAGCCTGATCTATATCGAAGGCTGCAGCGCCGCCGGGCTGCGCCTGCGCCTCGACAGTGGAGTTCAGGGCCAGCCCTGCGCCTGCGGCGAGGGCGCCGGCGCCTTCGATGAATTCTCGACGGTTCCGGGGCATAGTTCACCTGTCGGTTGTTGCTCACACATCACAACGACATTCGAAACTTGAAGCTCGGAACCGCGACGAAGTTGGTTCGCGGGTTGAAGGACGGGTCAACGATGAACTGTATACCTGGCCCAATGGTGCTGTTCGGCGTCAGCGCGAGGTTCCAGTAGGTTTCCAGTCCGCGTTGGTCGCGCTGCCCGCTGCCTGGAAAGATGTTCCTGAAGGGCTGTGACCACATCCCCGCCACGGCCACCTCGCCGCGGATGTTGAAGGGACGTACGTACGCGACACCTGCGACCGCCGTATTCCCGGAAAAGGTCGTCGAGATCCCGCCACCCTGCGCGGTGTTGTAGGTGTAGGCGGCAAAGACCACCACCTGACTCAACTGTTTTTCGCCCAGGATCTTGAAGCCCCCGCCAGCCTTGTTCGGGGTGGTGTTCGGCGAAAAAGTACTGCGCGTACCGGCGTGAAACACTAATAGGGAAAGTTGATCATATTCGCCATTGTCCCGCCGCCACTGGTAACCCGTCTCGATGCCGGCGAAGAGCTGCTTCGACGAGATACGCGACCAATCGAGTTGGCCCTGGCCCGGATTGCCATTCATGTCGTTGAGCACGCCGTTCACGTACAGAGCCGGGATCGGCCGCCAGCGGAACGAAAGTCCAGCGCCGAAAGCCGGGTAAGGAATGGTTTCGGAGAACGCGAGCGGGCTCGAGGTGAAGCCGGTCCGCGCATCCTTGAAGCGGAACATGTTGATGATCGCTTGCGGGGCCTGGTTGCCGACCCGGAAGCTGAAGGTTTGCCCGATCTTCTGTTCCCAGAAGAGGTCCTCGATCGCGAAAGGGGCGTTCCAGGACGTGAACTCGTAGGATGACCAGGCCGAGCCGAGGTTTGCCGGTCCAAACGGCGCCGGCCACGGGTTTTGGCCGATCGGGCCACGCCACGCGCCGCGCGCAACCAGCGTGCCCTCATAGTCGCCACCCCGATCGACCGGCGTCCAGGTGAAGCTGACCGCAGCCCAACCGCCGGTCGCCCAGTCCTGCGGGAGAACTGTCTGCGTGGCGTACTGAGTGAGTTGCTGGTAGCTCAGCGCAAAGGTCAGGCCGTACTCGTCATAGAGGCGTTTTCGGATCGCCAGCCGCTCGGCCTCCCCCGGCAGGCCCGCGTTTGGAAACAACACATTGCGCGGCTCGGGAAGCAGCGCCTGCGGCTCACCTTGGTCTGCGTCATAGAGCGCTTCGGGACCCGGCAGTCCGTCGACGAGCGCGTCGTCGTAGATGACCGGGTCAGCTGTCGCCGCCGTCGTCAACGTCATCGCGATCGGCAGCACGGCGGCGCAGATCAGGCCGCCTCGCAACAATCCACCTGCGCTGGCCACTGCAGCTCTCCGGGATCAGCTCTTTGCCCATTCCGTGCGCCCCACCGCGCCGCTCGACACAAGCTGGTCGACTTGCTGAGGCGTGAAGTTCAGTTCGGCCAGGATCGAATGGGCGTCGGCGCCAATCCTTGCGGCCGCGGGGGGGCGTTCGCCCGCCTTACCGTCGAAGCCGAACCAGGCCGGGGCAAAACACTCGGTCTCCCATCCGTCACGCTCACGCTTGACGAACTTGACGGTCGCGGAAGGGTTGTCGCGATGGCGGTCGGCGAGTTGCCGGCAGGTCTGCACCGGCGTCGCATTGATCTTCTGGTCGGCCAGGTAGGCCAGGGCGTCCTTGACGCTGCGCTCACCGAGGTCCTGCGTCAGGTCGTGCGAGCCCTGCGCGAAGATCCAACCGTCGCTCAGCCTATAGACCCGCTCGCCGGCGTTCATCCCAGTCGCGAACGGGCCGCGGGCGCTCGGCGGCGCCGGCGTCTTCTGCAGCAAGAGCTGCGTCAGGGTGGCGGCGGTGGCGAGCGACGTCTCGGCCCAGTCGCCGCGCTTGTCACCGCGCCGCTCGCGGGCGGCCATCGCCGCGACACCGGCCCAAACGGCGAGATAGCCGCAGAGATAGTCGACGCACGACGCGATGCCGTGGAAGCTCGGCGAAGCTGGCAGACCGAAGCGCGTCATGATGCCGGTGGTGCCCTGCAACGCCGGGTCATAGCCCATGTATTCGTCGCGCCGTGCGCGCCTCTCGCCGCGATAGGCGGAAAGCTGCACGCCGATTGCTGCGGGGTTGAGCTTGGCGAGTGAAACCGGATCGAGGCGCAGTCTTGCCACCTGCGCGTTGAGCTTGTTCATCACGATGAAGTCCGATTTGGCCGCGAGCTTCTGAATGATCGCGGCGCCATCTCGGGTGCTCGGGTTGAGGATCATGCTGCGTTTGCCGGAGGCCAGCTCACCCGACCACATGCAGACGATGGTGGGCGAATGGTTGGGGGCGACAGGAACGACCGTGCAAACCGTAGCGCCCAGTTCAACGAACATCCGCCCGCAGCTGGGCCCTGCGACAACGTTGGAGAGATCGAGCACCGTGTACCCGGCGAGGGGAAGATCCGCCGGAGCCGCCCCGGTTCCTCGCGGCGGCGGTCTCCCCGGGGTCATCCGGTCGGCGCGCCGCGCGGCCGTGAGATCCGGATACGGCTGTGCGCTTGCGACCCAAGAAGCGCGACCGATCTGGAAACTATCGAGGCCTTGGACAGGTGCGAAGATTCTGGAATCCCGCGCGTCCGGATCTCTCTGCCAGTCCTCCCAGGTCTGGATGACGGTGGCCGGCACACTTGATGCGTTCAGATAGCGTTCCCATTCGGCCGCCGTTCGCGTGGCGAACACCGCCTGCAGCCTGTCCGCCAGATGCGACGCGAGGGTGAAGTTGAGCCCAAGCGAGTCGGCGAGGTTGCGACGCGCATCGGCCATGTTCGCCGGGTCGTAAGCGTTGACGTCGACCGCGCCGGCGGCCAGCGCCTCGTCCCACAAGCCCAGAGCTCGCAGCGCGCGCTGGACCAGCCTGCGGTTGGGGCCCGCCATCGGCAGGATGAAGCGTCCGTCCGCCGCGCGATAAGGCGCGGACAGGACGCCGAACCGTTGCTCGAGCCAATTCTGGCGAACGGGATCCTTCGCCGCCTCAACGGCGAGAGCCTTGAACTGCTCCGGAGGAATCCCCTCGGGCGCGCCGCCGATTTGGATGGGGGTCAGGTGCTCAGGCAGGCCTTTGGAAGTGAGGGCGAGCACCCCGATGGCCGATAGTCCGCCGCCAATCCTGGACGCGACGATCTCCCGGCCCTGGCCCGACCGCTCACGGTCGACGAGCGCCGCCGCGGTAGCGATCGACCCGTTGACGGCGGCGTAAATCGAGCAAAGCGGCAGTGGCGTGTAGATTACCGGCCGCCCCAGCATTGGGCCCGAGATGTTCATGTCCGTGTAGAAGCCAACCAGCGCGTTGAGCAGGTCTTCGCTGCAATCGGCCGCCAGGTGGCCGTAGGCTTCGTCGCCGGGAAGCGCTGCCGTGATGCGCAGGACGATCTGGTGTGGCGCCCGCTGCAGCGGCGTTTCGCCGTCGACGATGATGATGTCGGCCGATGACGCGTCGGCCAAGCCGGCCGGCGGCAGCAGGACCTTACCGCGATCGAAGTACGCGTCGTCCAGCCCGCCTGGCGGAGGCGCCGAGCCGCGCTCGACGAACACGTCTGCGCCCTGATCGGCGAACAGCTGACCGGCGAGACGTCCCGCCAGCGTCTTGCTTCGCTCGACGATGCAAACGCCGGCGAAAGGCGACTTGCCCTGCTGCGCGGGGCTGTCCTGCGCCACTGCCGGGACTAGGCCCGTCGTGGACACGACCGCCGCGCTCACCGCGCCAACCCCAATAGACTGGATCGCGCCACGTCGGGTTGTGCTGTTGGAGAGCTCCTCACTCACGACGGAGCCCGGCGCCGTGGGCGCGTTCGACTTGTCGGGCATGTCCCACTCCCACTTTGCTGCGGGTGCGCCCGGCCGCCCGCTGCAGCTTGCAAGTTGAGCGCTCGGCTCCCCATCTCAGCAATCGGGTGAAGGCCTCATGTTGGCTGGGGCTGGCATGCCGGAGCCAGGGCGTGGGCGAAGAGGCGCGGACGCCGGTGCTGGTGGGCGT
Organism: Caulobacteraceae bacterium; assembly: GCA_035483335.1. GTDB lineage: Bacteria > Pseudomonadota > Alphaproteobacteria > Caulobacterales > Caulobacteraceae > Acaudatibacter. The sequence continues at coordinate 14,426 of DATHPX010000078.1, forward strand.
CGCCGCCCTGGGGCAGGCGATCGCCTACCTGTTCACTGTGATCATGGCGCGGCGGCTCGCCGTGGCTGGTTTCGAGGCCTTCGTCGTCGCGTCGGCAGCCTTCATCCTGCTGGCCGCCCTGGCGCCGCGCGGCGCCGAAAAGTATGCGCTGCGCCGCCTGCCGGCGCTGTTGGAAAAGGGCGAGCTGGGGCTGGCGCGTGGCTATCTGCAGTTCGGCGCTGGCCGCACAGCCTGGACGGCATTGGCGCTGGCCGGCGCGCTCGCCCTTTGGGTCACACGGGTAGGCGCCCGTACGCCCGAGACCGGCGCGGCCCTCATCGTCACCGGCCTGTCGCTGCCGGCCGGCGCGCTGGCGCATTTCTGCGTGGAAGCTCTGAGCGCCGCCGGGCGCCCGGCGCTGGCCCTGACACTGTTCAAGCTCTGCACGCCGACCGTCGCGCTCGGGCTCGCGGCGCTGCTGCTGGTCTCGCCGATCGGCATCGACGGGCGCCTGGCCACCGCCTGCTGGGGCGCCGCCTGGGCGGTGACGCTGGCCTTGATGGTCGTCGCGTTGTGGCGGGCGCTGCCGCCGGAGCTCGCCCGCGTGCGGCCGGCCTATCAGGTCGCGACCTGGCGGACCGAGGCGCGGCCATTCCTCGTCTACCGGATATCGCTCGCCGTGCTCGGTCAATCCGGGCTGATCGCGCTAGATCTGCTGCAGCCTTCGGCCGCTGAGGTGGGCGCCTATGCGGCGGCGGCGGGCACCGCCGGCCTGGTGACCGTGCTGGCGACCTCCACCAATCGCGCCTTTGGGCGCAATCTGGCGTTGCTGCTCGAAGCGCGCGACGTCCGCGGTCTCGCCGCGCTGCGCCGGCAGCGGCTGCGCTGGCTGGGGCCGCCGGTCGCTTTGTTCCTGTTGGCCAGTCTCCTCGCGCCGCGCCGCATCCTGACGCTGTTCCGCCCGGAGTTTGTCGGCGCCGGCGCAACGCCGCTGCGGCTGCTGGCGCTCGCCACCGCCTTCAGCGTGGTGTTCGCCTTGGCCCCGACCTCTTTGAAGTTCGAGAAACGCAACCGAACCATCTATCTGGTGACGTCGCTGGCGGCGGCGGCGCAGCTTGGCTTGCTGCTGCTGTTGACCCCTGCGCTCGGCGCGACCGGGGCAGCCCTGGCCTATATGCTGAGCACGGTCGGCATGTACGGCGCCTTCGCAGTGCTTGCGCGCCTCGAGGGCGCCGAAAGGTAGTCAGGTCCCGCCTCGAGCAGTGCAACCTGTACGGAGAGATCGGGAGACAGCCGAGCCGCCAGGACCGCGCCTGCCGACCCCCGCGCCGACGATCACATAGTCATATTGCATCGTGCTCCCCCCGTTTTCGGAGGAACACTATTGGCAAACGCCCGCAGCTCGTCAGCAGCCTCGTAACGCCGCCTTAGCGAGAGAATGGCCTGGAGGAGGAGCTGGCTGGGGAACTAGGACTCGAACCTAGAATAACGGTACCAAAAACCGCTGTGTTACCATTACACCATCCCCCAGCGGCGCTCGCGCGCTGCCGGCCGGCTGACCGGAGCGCGGGGAGATAGCGCGCGAGTCCCGTGCTGGCAACCGCGCGCGGAGCTTTCGCCTCAGGCCTTCATCTCGGCGATCGCCGCCGTCGCGGCGGCGCGCATCAGAGCGCCGTCGCCGGCCACCGTCACCATGGTGAAGCCCATGTCCGCCATGCGGCGCGCATAGGCCGGGCCGACGCAGAAGATGCCCGAGTCCTTGCCGGCGGCGCGCGCCGCTTCGACGATGCGCCCGAAGGCCTGGATCATCTGCGGCTCCTCTCGGCTGGAACCCGACGGCAGGCCCATGGAGAGGGCAAGGTCGTTGGGGCCGACATAGAGTCCGGTTATCCCGTCAACCGCGGCGATCTCCTCGACCGCCTCCAGGGCTTCGCGGGTCTCCACCATCGCCCACACCTCGATCTCCTGGGCGACAGCTTCATAGGCATGGCCGCCGGCGCGCAGGGCCGCGAGGGCCGGGCCGAATGAGCGCTTGCCGCGCGGCGGATACCAGGAAAACTCCGCGAGCGACTTGGCGTCCGCGACATTGTTGACCATCGGCGCGATGACGCCATCGGCGCCCATGTCGAGCGCCCGCCCCACCTGGGCCGGATCGTTCCAGGGGACCCTGACGAGCCTCTTGGGCTTCGGATGGCCCAAGGCGTGGAGCGTGTCCCGGATAGAGCGATCGTCGAACAGGCCATGCTGTCCATCCAGCGTCACGCTGTCCCAGCCAGCTGCCGCGAAGGTCGCGTTGGCGAAGGCGTCGGGAATGCTCATCCAGCCGTTGAGCTGCGCCATTGGGGTCTCGTCTCCGGATCGATCAATAAGATGCACGCGGCTCCTATCAGGCTGGCGCCTCGCTTGCGAACCCCAAGCCTGGTCCTTATAAGGCGCCCTCCCGTGAAGATCGGAGTGTGGCTCAGTCTGGTAGAGCACCGCGTTCGGGACGCGGGGGTCGCAGGTTCAAATCCTGCCACTCCGACCATCCTGCTTCGCCCTACGGGGTTCGCAGGATTGAACGCCTCGTCGGGCGAAGCAGGAAGCCCTGCGAAGCCTTGGCGGCTGGGTGTGCCTTTACTCACGCCAGTGAGGCGACGGCCAAACGGAAACCGCGCCCCTCACGCGCGGCTTGCGATCTGATCCTTCTGAACCGATGACTGACGCCGCCAGGGCCAAAAAAGAAACGCGGCCGTATCGAGGGGCTCGGGGAACTCCCGCACGCCGGTCTCTGGCCACTCGCCCGGCGCCGGAAAATGGGCCGTCCCGAACATCTGATCGTAGATTGTCGTGAATACGCCGAAGTTGGTGTTGAAGTGCTCCGGCTGGATGGAATGGTGAATTCGATGCATGTGGCTGTCCACGAGGACGCGACGCAGCGGGCCGAAGTGCAGACGCGTTGCAGCATGGACGAAGTAGCCGTCGATCAACCCGAGACCCATAACGAATGGCAGTGGGTTGAGGTTGGCTGGGATGAGGAGCGCCATCGGGATGGTGACGGCCGGCAACCGCATAATCTGTTCTGACCAATGATTGAAGGCATTGAGCGCGCTGAGCTCGGTGATGCTGTGGTGGACAGCGTGAAAGCGCCATAGCCACGGCCATGCGTGTTGTGCGCGGTGCGTCCAGTAGGTGAAGAAGTCCAAGGCGAACATAAAGAACAGGGCCGCGGAGGCGCCAGCCGCGAACCGCCCTAACGGTCCCAGATGCTCGGACACGTGCAATGAGAATAGCGGGCCGATGTGCATTGCCGTCACGGCCGCTCGCGTTCCCACCGTGATCGCGGCGGTGACGATCAGATAGAGAAGGAGAAATAAGAGGCCGCGCACCCGGGACAATGGCGACACCTTGCCCATCGGCAACAGAAGCTCGGCGGCCAACAATAACGGCATGATCCAGGCGATCTGCACGACGGGCGTGATTAAATTTCGTGCCGCCGAGACCAGAAATCCGCCCATCTTCGTCCGCTACCACGCCCTAGCTGGTCGCTGAATCTCCCTCTTTGTCGCATCGCGTCCTGAGCGCCAGCTCAGTCGTGCCGTCCATCAGCCGATCTATTGGACGATGTCGGCCGGGTTCTTCGGAATCGCGGCGGCCGCGGTGGCGATCGTGGTCGCCGCCTGGGCGGCAGCCGGATTTCGCGCTTCGCCTGGGAGCGCTTGAGGGCCGCCGCGCGTTGCGGCGTCAGGCGTGGCGCAGTTTCGTGAGGAGACTTGACCGCCTGCTGCGGCCCTGTTCCGTTTGCGGTCATGAAGCAGTTTTTCATCACCCTCGCAGGCGTCTTCGCCGGACTGCTTCTGTTCGCGATCGCGGTCCCCGTTCTTCTGATCGGCTGGGCCTTCACCGCCGCGAGCCCGCCGGCCGTGCCGCCGGCCTCGGTGCTTGTCCTCGACCTCCGCGGCGGTCTGACCGACCAGGAGACCTCAAGCCCATTCGCCGTGATCGAGGGCAGGACGAAGTCGGTCCTGGGGATCGAGCAGGTGCTACGCGCCGCCGAGCGTGACGATCGCATCAAGGGCCTGATCGTTCGCCTGCCGGAAGGAGCGATCGCCCCTGCGGCTGCGGACGAGCTGCGCCTGGCGATCCGGCGGTTCCGCGCCTCGGGAAAGCCGGCGCTCGCCCACAGCCAGGGCCTGTACGCCGACGGGACGGTGGCCTCCACCTACGAGCTGGCGGCGGCGACCGGCGAAGTCTGGATGCAGCCGGGCTCCAGCTTCCAGGTCACCGGCCTGGCGCGCGATGATGTCTTCCTGCGCGGTTTCTTCGACAAGTACGGAGTCCGGCCTGACTATCAGCAGCGCTATCAGTACAAGACCGCCGTCAATCCGTATCTCTACGACGACTACACGCCAGCCCATCGGGAGTCCGAGCTCTCCTGGATGAGTTCGGTGTTCGAGACGGCGATCGGTAGCGCGGCCTCCGATCGCGGCCGGTCCGCGGCCAGCCTGGAGAAGCTGGTTGTCGCGGGTCCCTATCTCGCCGACGACGCCCGGGCCAACGGGCTGATCGACAAGGTCGGGGAGGTGCATGACGCGGAGGCCTCGATGCTGGCGCGGGCCGGGTCGGGCGCCAAGCTGGAGCGCTTCACCGACTACGCCGCCCAGACGCCGACGCTGGGGCAGGGAGGGTCGGACGGCCTGGGAGATACGCCGACGATCGCCGTGATCGGGGCGGAGGGGGACATCATGACGGGGACGGGCCCGTCAACGCCCAATCCTCTGAGCGGAGACCAGACCATCCGCTCCGATGACGTCGCCAAGGCGTTCTACAACGCGATCGACGACCGCGCGGTGCGCGCGATTGTCTTCCGGGTCTCCTCCCCAGGCGGGTCCGACACCGCCTCCGAGCAAATCCTGGCCGCAGTCAGGGCCGCGAAGGCGGCCGGCAAGCCTGTGGTCGTCAGCATGGGGACCTACGGCGCGTCGGGCGGCTACTGGATCTCCTCCCAGGCCAGCGCGATCGTCGCCGAACCCTCGACCCTTACCGGTTCGATCGGGGTGTTCGGGGGAAAGATCGCGATCGGGAGCGCCCTCGCGCGCTTCGGCGTCGATATGCGCCACCTGACTGTTGGCGGCGAGTTCGCCGATTCCGGCTCCCCGGAAGCGCCGATGAGCCCCGCGCAGACCGCGGCGTTCTCAGCCTGGCTGGACAAGATCTACGACGGATTCGTCACCCGGGTCGCCGAAGGCCGGCGGATGCCCGTGCAGCAGGTGCAGGGGATCGCGCGAGGCCGCGTGTGGACCGGCGCCCAGGCCAAGGCGCTGGGGCTGGTCGACCAGCTCGGTGGCTTCTACGAGGCGGTCGATCGGGCGAAGGCGCTCGCCGGCTTGACCGGATCGGTGCGCCTGGCCTTGTTCAATCCGCCCACCTCGCCCTTCGAGGCCCTGCGCAAGTTCTTTGGAGGCTCGACCCAGGGCGCACGGATGCTCGGCATGGCTCAGGCGGTCCTCGATGATCCGACGGCCCGTACCCTGGCCGCAGACGTGGGCGACGCTCGACTGAGGGCCCAGGGCGCCACGGTGTTGGCGCCGCGCCTCCTGGGTCCCTCCGCCTTTTGACAGGGGCGCCGGGGCTCGCTCGGCCCCTTTTCGGCGCGTATGTGGGCGCCAGGCGCGAACGTACCGCGCCGAGTCTAAGGAGGGACCCGTGACGTCGGTCTATTCGGGCGCGCCGGACCCCTTGCAGCCCGGTTGGGACGCCCTGCGCCGGGGCGACGCCAGCGCAGCCAGGAGCGTGTTCGGCCGTCTGGTCGCGGCGCGGCCGACCGACGCCAACGCGTGGTACGGGCTCGCGATGGCCTCTAGAGGACTGGGAGAGATCGACGCTCATCTGAGCGCGCTCGACAAGTCGCTGGCGCTGGTTCCTGACCATCTTCCCGCCCTCCTCATGAAGGCGGACCACTTCGCGGCGGTCGGGGACGATCGGGCGGCGCAGGCCTTCTATGGCGCCGCAGTGAGCCGGGCTCCGCCCCTGGAGCAGCTACCGCCGGATTTCAGGGAGGCCGTGCGGCGGGCGGAGCGCGAAAGCGCCCGATATGCGGGAATGTTCGAATCTCGCCTCCGGGCGTCCCTTGCGGCCGAGGGATACAAGCCGGGTGGTTCGAACCGCCGGATCGATCAGGCGCTCGACCTCATGCTGGGCAAGCAGCAGGTGTTCCTGCAGTCTCCGACCGCATTCTATTTTCCGGAACTTCCGCAGAGGCAGTTCTTCGAACGCGAAGAGTTCGATTGGATCGAGGCCCTGGAGGCCGAGACCCCAGCCATTCGCGAGGAGCTCGTCGAGGTGCTTCGGGACGAGCGCGGCGTCGAGCCCTATGTCCGCAGCGATGGAAGCCGTCCTCCGCGGAATCTCGGTGAGCTGGCCGACAATCCAAGCTGGAGCGCCTTCTACCTGATCAAGGGCGGATCGGTTGTTGAGGAGCACGCCGCGCGGTGCCCGCGGACCATGGCGGCCCTGAGCGAGGTTCCGCTGTCGCGGGCGCCTGGCCGCACGCCTTCGGTGCTATTCTCCCTGCTCAGGCCGAGGTCGCGAATCGGCGCTCACAACGGCCAGCTCAACACGCGGCTCATCTGTCACCTGCCGTTGATCGTGCCGGGAAACGGGGCGCTGCGCGTCGGGGCCGAAACGCGGCCGTGGGTAGAGGGGCAGGTCCTCATCTTCGATGACAGCATCGAACATGAAGCGTGGAACGACAGTGACAAGCTTCGCGGGATCCTTCTCTTTGAAGTCTGGCGGCCGGAGTTGACGCCGGAGGAACGGCGATTTGTCGCGGCCATGCTTTCGTCGGTCGGCAAACTCGATGAAGGTTGAGCCGGCAACGGGCGACCGGTCCGCAACAACCTTGCAGTGCGCGTTCATTGCACTAGTAGGGACGCAATACAGTCAGGAAGGTGACCTCAATGATCCGTATCATCCCTGTCGTGATGGCGGGGGCCCTCTCATTTTCAGGAGCGGCGTTCGCCCAGACCCCGCCGACCCAAGCCAGCGACGCGCATCCGATGCAAGCGAGCGACGCGCACCAGACGCAAGCGAAGGCCCCAGCCCCCAAGGCTGACCCCAGTCAGGAAGTGGTTTGCAGGCGTCAGGACGTGCCCGGCTCGCGTCTGGGCGGAGAGAAGATCTGCCATACCCGTGCGGAGTGGGACGAGATGTCGCGAGTCTCCCGCGCAGAGGTCGAGCGAGCGCAGACGACCGTGCGCACCCCCAACTGATCGCTGGCTTCGGCCTGCCGACGCTCGGCGTGAGATTGTAATGACCGTCCATGCCGAGCTGACGCGAACGCCGGAACTCTACCCGATCGAAATCAGCGAGGACGGGTCGATCCTCGATCTGGTCAGGCTGACTGAGGCCGACTACGCCGCAGCGAGTTTCCTTGACCAGCGGCTCCTGGTTCAGGGGTTCGAGACGACCCGGCTTCGCTGGGCCGACGCCACTGCGGCGGCGGCCTCGCTGCCGGTCGAGCTCGACTTCATCTTCCACATCGGCCACGTCGGCTCGACCCTGGTGGCGCGGTTGCTGGGCCGGCATCCGAGCGTGTTTGCGCTGCGTGAGCCTGCGCTGCTCCGCCGCTTCGCCATCTCGCCAGTCGCGCCGGATCCGGCGCTCAGGCCGATCCTGGCGCTGCTTAGCCGGACCTGGAATCCGGACGAGCGAAGCCTCGTCAAGGCGACCAGTTTCGTGTCGGAGGGCGCCCCGGTCCTGATGTCCCTGGCTCCCTCCGCGCGGGCGATCCTGATGCTGGTCGCGCCCGAGACGTACGTGGCGGGGATCCTGGGCGGAGAGGCCACGCTGGCCGAACTACCCAGCCTCACTCCGGCGCGCAGGCAGCGTCTCGCAAGGCGACTGGGCGTCGGCGAGATCCCCAGGTCCGCCGGACCGGGAGAGATGGCGGCGCTGGCGTGGGCGTGCGAGGCCTCAGCCCTGCTCGTGTGCGCCGAAGCTTTCGCTGGACGGACCGGCTGGTTCGACTTCGACCGCTTCCTGCTGGATCCCCGGAGCCAGCTCGCCGAGGCCTTCGGGCGTCTGCGTGGCGAGGCGGGACCGCACGACCTGTCGGCAATGCTCAGCGGCCCGGAGATGATGCGCTACTCGAAGGCCCCCGAGCATCCCTTCAACGCCGCGCTTCGCGGCCAGGTGCTGCGTCAGGCGCGTCAGACATGGTCATCGGAGATCACGCGCGGGCTTCGCTGGCTTGAAGGCATGGCCCGTTCGAACGCCGTCATCGCCCGCACGATGGACGCCGCCGCGCAGATTGCGGCCCTCTGACGCTCTGGACGAAGGCGCACGCGACAAGGGGATCTTGCGGCGCTAGCCTGCCGTCTCGTGACGTCATTGACGGAACAGAGACATCATATGACAGGCCAAGGCTTGAGCCTGGCGGACAGGGGTAGAGAGGCGTTGCAGCGGCGGGACCCCATGGGGGCGCTTGAGCTTCTGCAACAAGCTGAAATCGAATCGCCGTCGGTCCAGCTCTCCCTCGACAAGGCGCTCGCGTTTCGGATGCTCGGTCGGCCTTTGGATGCGCTGGGCGCCCTCGAGGCGGCCCTGGTCCGCGAGCCAGCTCACTTCCTCGCCCTGCTCTCCAAGGGCGCCACCCTCGAACAGCTTGGTCGCTCGAAGGACGCGGTGCGGGCTTACAAGGCGGCAATCGCTGTCGCCCCGCCTCACGAGCACTTGCCGCCATCAATCGTTGCGGCTCTCGAGAAGGCGCGGACTTTCGTCGGGACCGCGGCGAGCACCTTGTCTGCCCACCTGGCGGCGGCCACGGAGGCCGTGCGCTCGCAATATCCGCATGAGGATCTGAGCCGGTTCGACGAAAGTCTCGAGATCTATGCCGGCGTGCGTCAGCCCTTCATTCAGAAACCGCTACTGTTCCACTACCCGCAGCTGCCGCCGATACCGTTCTACAACCGCTCGCTGTTTCCCTGGCTGCAGGATCTCGAGCGGGCGACGGATATCGTGCGCGAGGAATTCCTGGCGCTGCGGGAAGTCGCGGTTGATGAGTTCGCGCCGTACATCGACTTCCCGCCCGGGGCGCCTGTGAACCAGTGGGAAGAACTGAACCACTCCCGCCAGTGGAGCTCCTTCTTCCTCTGGCGCGGCGGTCTGCGCCAGGACAAGGCCTGCGCCCTGTGCCCGCGCACCGCGGCCCTCCTCGAATCCCTGCCCATGGCGCAGCAGCCCGGCTACGCGCCGACAGCCATGTTCTCGGTGCTGGATGCGCGTACGCGCATTCCGCCCCACACTGGCTCGACGAATGTCCGACTGGTCGTCCACCTCCCGCTGGTGCTGCCGGGACCGGCGCGCTTCCGCGTAGGCAACGTGACGCGCGAGTGGAAGATGGGCGAGGCGTGGGTGTTCGACGACACCATCGAACACGAGGCGGTCAACGACGCGGACTCGCCGCGGACGATCCTCATCCTCGATGTGTGGAACCCGTTCCTCTCCGAGGCGGAACGGGCCCTGGTTTCGGCGATGATGGCCGCACGCAAGGCGTACGAAGAAACGATCTAACGCAGGTTACTCTGCCTCGCCCCACATCCTGCGCAGATTGTTGCGGACATACTGAAGACGGGTGCGGTTCTCCCAACTCATCTTGAGCCCCTCGAGCGCGGCGACTTCGTCCAGTTGGTAGAGCAGTTCGCGGTTCACCGCATCGGGGATCATGCTCTCGATGAAGGTCAGGCCGACCAGCCGCTCGCCCGAGGTGACCGGTGTCACCTCATGGAGGGTGTTCGACGGATAGACGATCGCCGATCCGGGGTCGCCCTTGAACCTGACCTCCGCGGTTCCCAGCCGGATCGAGAGTTCGCCGCCTTCATAGCTGTCCGGCGTGGCGATGAAGAGCGTGCACGAGAGGTCCGAGCGCAGCAGACCGTCCTGGATTTGCATGAACGCCGAGTCGGAGTGCGCCCCGTAGTTCATCCCGGGCGTGTATTTCGCCAGCATCGGGGGCGCGATCTTGCGCGGATAAGCGTAGGCGCCGAAGGGCTCACACCGCTGGAGGGCCGCGCTCATCAACCGCGCCGACTCCACATAGATGGGATCGGCGTGATCGACCTGGAGGTTGTTCTTCACCGTCGAGTGCGGGCTGGTCAGCCGGCCGTCAGCGAAGCGCGCGCCTCTCGCCCAGGTGCGCAGACGCTGCACCTCGCCCGGCGACAGGACATCTTTGAGCTCAAGAAACACGTTGGAATCCTCGAGGGTGGAACCGCTCAGGCGGGCACGACGTCGAAGGCGATGCTCAGGCGCTTCTGATCGCCCGAAAAGCCGACGGTGCCATGCCACATATAGGACGGGAAGAGGACGAGCTTCCCGGGAACTGGCCGCTCGAACCGCTCCGACCCCAGCACAGGCGCCGTCGGCACGCCCGGTTCTCCGAACTTGAGCCAGCCCTCCCGCCCGCTCTCCACCGCCTCTGGCAGAGACACATAGAAGGCCGAAGAGAGCCAACCCCGGTGGTGGACGTGGTCGACATGGAAGCCGCCCGGGCGGAGGCGGACGGACCAGACGCCGTCGAGCCGGTACTCGCCGGTCTTGCGTCGCCGGAGCGGATCGGAGCCCTCGCCGATGGCCGTCATGTAGGCCCGGATGGGTGCGTCTATGGCCTGGGTGAAGGCCTTCAGAGCCGGCGTCCGCGCGTTCTTCAGGTCTGCGCGGGTCTGCGAGCCGTGCCGCACCGACTGCCCGACGGGATGACCGCGGAAGGGATGCAGCGGTTCCAGTTCGGCTTCCAGGTCGGCGAGATAGGCGGGCAGGGAAGACCAGCCGGGCGGGGGGCTCAGCTCGAAGCTCCGGACCCAGTGCTCGTAGTCATAGATTTCGCGGTATCGGGGATCGCCCCGCAGCCGCCAGGCCGTCGCCAGCAACGCGAGGGCGTACTGATCCCATGGCTGTCGCTCAGTGAGGATCTCCGCCAGGGCAACCGCTTCGTCGGCGTGGCCGAGCGCCAGTCGCGCCTTACAAAGCGCCGCGATAACTGCGTAGTTGTCGGGACGAAGGGCGAAGGCGCGCTGGGCGTGATACATGGCCGTTTCCGGGTCGGAGCCGACCGCCAGCTGGGCGACCGCCACATGCAGCATCGGATCGGCCGAGAGCTGTAGAGCGCGATCCAGAGCTTCGGCGGCGCCCGCGGGGTCGCCGGCGAATTCCTTCAGCTTGGCCTTGTGAACGAAGAGGGCAGGATTGCTGCGGTCGCGAGCCAGGGCCTCGTCCAGCACCGCCTCGGCCGCGCGCGCGTCTCCCGTGCGCACCCACACGCGCTTGGAAAGATCGCCGATCACATCCGAGTAGCCCGGCCTTGCGCGCAGGGCTTCCATGTAGGCTGCCTCGGCCTCTTCGGGACGATCCTGCGCCTCGAGCGTTCGCGCCAGGACGAGCCAGGTTTCTGGTGCGTCGAGGCCCTTGGCGAAGGCCCGGCGCGCCGCCGCTTCCGCGTCTGCGGGTCGGCTGAGGTCGGCCAGCGCGCTCGCCAGATTGTGCTCGGCGACCGCGCTGAACGACGAGGTCTTCACGGCCTGGTCTAGCCAGACGAGGGCCTCGTCCCACCGCCCGACGCTCTGGAGGGCGAAGCCGAAATAGGTGAGCAGGTTGAGGTCCGTGGTCTGTGGGGTGACCAGGGGCGCAAGCAACTCGATGGCCTCGGTCCCCCGGTCGAGCATGCGAAGGGTTTCGCCGAGACCGACATAGGCCAGGATCATGGACGGATCGGCGGCGATGGCGGCGCGGAACGCCACCTCCGCGCCCATCAGGTCGCCGACATCGCTGAGGCCCACGCCGAGCAGCCGTTGCGCAGGCGCCAGCTTGGGCGCGTCGCGAACGAGGCTGCGGAGCAGGGCGATCGCCTCCTCGCGTCGCCCCTGGCGCAACATGTCGCTCGACGCCTGGAGCCTTTGCGCCTGATCGGGAGGAATGGTCATGCCGGGAAGGGCGGTCATTGGTGCATCCTGGCATATCGCGAGGGCGGGCGGTTAGGTGTAGGCGTCACGGCGCGCCGTTCCAATCGACGAGCGCATGGCGTGGTCACGACCTGGGCGAGATCCTTGGACATACAAACTTCGATCGATGCGGTGAAGGCGGCGGTGGCGGACAACGATCTGCCCCGGGCGATCCATCTGGCGGGAGAGGCGGTCCAGCGGGGCGCAGAGGATCCGCTGGTCTACAACGTCGCCGCCCACGGCCTGCAGGTCCAGCGGCGGTATCCGGAGGCGATGGACCTGCTCGTCCGCGCCGCGCGGATCGCGCCTCGCGATCCGTTCGTGATGATCGGAATCGGCCAGCTGTCATCCCAGCTGGGCAAGTGGGCGGATGCGGAAGCCGCCTTTCGCGGGGCGCTGGAAATCGACCCGAGCCTTGTCGCCGCGCATCACGGCCTGGGCCTGATCTTCGAGATGAAGGACGATGTGGACACGGCTCGCCGCCATTTCGAGGAAGCCGTCCGAGGGGCGCCTGACTTTCCCGATCCGCTTGGCAGCCTGGCGGTGCTGGCCCTCAAGCGGAAAGACCACGAGGAGGCCCGATCGCTCGCCGAGCGCGCGCTCGCCCTCGATCCATTCCAGGCGTCCGCCGCCATGGCGCTCGCCGATGTCGAGTTCGAAGCCGGGGACTTCGGCGCCGCCGGGTCGAGGGCGATGACCCTTCTCAATCGGGGAGGGCTTCCGCCGCTCCACGAGTCGAGTCTCTGGCGGCTCATGGGGGATGTTCTGGACGCCGTGGGCAAGCCGCTCGAGGCTTTCGAAGCCTATCAGAAGGGCAATCGCCTGTTTCTCCGGGTCTATCAGACGCAGGTCGACGTGTCCGGATTGGAACGAGGTGTCGAATTCGCCGACCGTCTCAAGCGGGATTTCGAGGCGCGCGACGATCTGGACTGGTCGGCCCCCGCAGTAAGCCGGACGCCGGACGAACCTTCCGGCCATGTCTTCATGACCGGTTTCTTCAGGTCGGGCACGACCTTGCTCGAGCAGATCCTGGCCAGTCACCCGGATATCACGACTATGGAGGAGATGCCGGTCCTCGATGATCTTGTCTGGGATTTCTTTCAGCCCCCCGAGGGGTTGGACAGGCTCGCCGGCCTGAGCGCCGACCGCGTGAGGGAGCTTCGTGCGGAATACTGGCGAGGCGTCCGCAACGCGGGATTCGAACCTGGGAACGGCGTGTTCGTCGACAAGCTGCCCATGGCCAACCTGTGGACGCCGTTTATCGCCAAGGTCTTCCCGGATGCGAGAATCCTGTGGGTGAGACGCGACCCCCGCGATGTCGTGCTGAGCTGCTTCCGCAACCGTTTCAAGACCGGGCCGCTGCTTAACGACCTGGCGGACATCAAGCGCGGCGCGCAGCTCTATGCCGCCATGATGGATCTGTTCGAGTGCTATCTCGCCAGACTCCCCCTCGATGTGCATGTCCTTCGGCACGAGGACTTGGTCGAGGACTTCGACGCTCAGGTAAAAGCGCTTTGCGATTTCATTGACGTGCCCTGGCGCGAGGAAATGCGGGATTTCTCGGAGACGGCCAAGAACCGAAGGATCCGTACGCCCAGCGCCCGCCAGGTCGTCCGCGGCCTCAACGCCGAGGGCGTCGCCCGCTGGCGGCCGTACGCTCCGGCCCTCGAACCGATCCTCCCGATCCTCGCGCCATGGGCCGAGCGCTTCGGGTATTCCGCCGCCTGAAGCGCGGCCTATGCGGCGTCAGCCTGCCAGTCGATAGTCTGAGTCCAGGGTCGGCTCGCCCCCGGTGGCTACCCGCCCCGTCCTGACCAGCTCGAGCATGTGCGCCATCACGGAGTGCGCGGCGGCGGGCCAGAGTCGCTGGTCGACCGCCGAATAGAGGACTGGCACCATGGCCTTGATCCTCGTGTCGCCGGCGGCGAGGCGCGCGAGGATCTGCCGCTCGCGGTCCCTGCGATGTTCGATGTAGGCGTCGAGGAAGGGCCGCACCTTCGTCACCGGCGGGCCGTGCGTCGGCCAGAGCACCGCAAAATCGCGCCCTCGGATCAGCTCGAGGCTGCGCAGATAATCGCCCATGTCCCCGTCGGGCGGCGTGATCACTGTCGTCGACCAGCCCATGATGTGGTCACCGCTGAAGAGGGCGTTCTCTTCGGCCAGGGCGTAGCAGATGTGGTTCGAGGTATGGCCGGGGGTCGCGATCGCCTCCAGGGTCCAGCCCTCGCCCTCGATCACGGCGCCCCCGCAGACCGAGATGTCCGGCTCAAAGCGGTCGTAGCCCGCCTCGAGCCGGACCTCGCCTGGCTCCGGCAGGTTATGGACGGCGCACCCCCACACCTTCGCTCCGGTTCGCGCCGCGAGGGCGCGGGAGAGGGGAGAGTGGTCGCTGTGGTGGTGGGTCACGAGAATGTGGGTGACCCTTTCGCCCTCGACCGCCGCAAGGATGGCGTCGAGGTGTTCGGGCATATCGGGACCCGGATCGATCACCGCGACAGCGCCGCGGCCGACGATGTAGGTCCCCGTGCCGCGGAAGGTGAAGGGGCTGGGATTGTTTGCCGTCACGCGACGGATGAGCGGCGAGACGGCGTCGCAACGGCCGTATTCGAGGTCGATCTCACGGACGAAGGGGATCGCGGTCACGCCAAAACCGCCCGGAGATCGTAGCCGGCGTCCGCTGCGAGCCGGATGAGTTCCTCACGGTCGCGATCGCGAGCCTGCCCAAGCGCCCAGGTGACGATGGAACGCGTGCCTGAACGACAGTACGCGAGGGTCTTGCCGGAAGACGCCTGGGTGGCCGCGCGCACCGCCGTGACCGCCTCTGCTGTGGGGCGGCCGCTGACCGGCGCAAAGAGATAGTCCAGTCCAGCGGCGCGAGCGACAGACTCTATCTGGGCCGAGGCGGGCTGGTCGGGGCTCTCGCCGTCAGGTCGGTTGTTGATGATTTGGGTGAACCCCTGCGCGCGCGCCGCGGCGACGTCTTCGACCGAAATCTGAGGGCTGACCCAGAAATCTTCGGTCACCCTTCGGAACTCACCCAATCACCGCTCTCCTGTCCTCCACCGGAAGTTCGCCATATCAGCTTTCGCGTTGGGCCCGGAATCCGGCATGGCCATCCACGTCGATGAAGAAACTTCCAAGCATCCCCTTCTTGATGACAACCTTCGAGCCCTTGTGCGGATCGCTCTGCAGATTGTTGTCGTCGATCTGACGCCAGACGGCGCCGTCGTCGAGACGGATGATCCATTTTCCGTACGGCGTCTGTGAGGCGGACGCGACCGTCGCGGTGATCCGGTCGGCTTCGCCGGCCTTCTCACCCCGATCGAAGATCGTCATTGCAGTCAGGGGCAGACCGAAGGCCTGTCGCCGCACCGCCTGTCGCTGTTGACGGTCCAGGGTCAGGAGATCGCCGCTCTTTGTGGCCTCGCCCATTTCCCCCGTCGCCTTGTCGAAACAGGCGAGGCGCGCCGTGTTGTCCACGAGCGAGCGGCACGCCAACACCGCAGACACACTTGCCGCCGTCGCGGGAGGTGGGGGGTCCGATTTCTGTTTCGCGGCCACGGCGCAGGTCGCCGCAAAAGCGCCTATCGCAACGAGCGCCAAAGTGGTCGCACGTTGACCGATGTCTGCCTCATTCCCACTCACATCCAGTTCTCCGTGTGTCCGGCCCCGATCAGGCGTCCCAATCTGTGACCGTAAGGTGACAGGGGAGGCACGAAAGGATTACGGCCTCTTAATGCGCGTTGACCGGCTTGCCAGAGCGAACCTAACACAATGGCAACCGGGGACGTCACTCGGGCAACATCAACAATGGAGGCCAGGCCTAGCGGCCGGTCACCTGGAGGGATTGTATCTTGCCTGCAACCAACACGCGCGTGCGCCTGCTCGCGTCGTCGATGATTACAAGCGCTGCCGTACTGGCGGTCTCTTCTGCTTACGCTCAGGTCGGGCCTCAGGCCGCTCAATCTGCGCCGGGCGCGCCCGCGACCGTCGGAGAAGTGGTCGTTACCGGATCGCGCATCCCCTCGCCCAACCTGACGAGCGCCAGCCCGGTCACGGTCGTGAACAGCCAGGAGGTCAAGCTCCAGGGCACGACCAACGTCGAGACCCTCCTCAACAGCCTGCCGTCCGTCTCGCCTGACTTCGGCCTCACCTCCGACAACGGCACGACCGGCGAGGCGACCGTCGACCTTCGTAACCTGGGATCGAAGCGCACCCTCGTCCTTATCGACGGCAAGCGCCTGATGCCCGGCGATCCGATCAACCCGGTGCCTGACCTGGACGTGATCCCGGCGGCGCTGATCGACCGCGTCGACGTCCTGACCGGCGGCGCCTCGGCGGTGTACGGCTCGGACGCCGTGGCCGGGGTCGTCAACTTCATCATGAAGAAGGACTTCTCGGGCCTGCGGCTCGACGTTCAGTACGGTTTCTACGATTTTCCGAACGACAATACCGGCGGCGTCCAATCGGCGCTGAAGAACGGCATCTTCGACAACGGCGTGCCGCTCAACGGTCCGACCACGCCCTACATCGGCGGTCGGACTGTCGACGTGACGGCGGTCCTCGGCGCCAACGCGCCGGATGGCAAGGGCAACATCACGGCCTACGCCAACTACCGGCACGTCGACCCGATCCTCCAGGGCAATCTCGACTACAGCTACTGCGAAATCGGCTCGACGAACGGCAAGCACCCCTTCTCCAGCGTCGGGCCGTACGACACCCACTACTGCTCAGGATCGAGCAACTCGGCATTTGGTAAAATCACGCCGCAGTCGACTTTTGCGGGCGGCAAGGGGGCTTTCGCTAATAACCCGAACGGCACCAACACCTTTGTCCCGTATCAGGGCGCGTTTGACTACAACTTCGCGCCGTATCAGTACCAGTTGAGCGAGAACGAGCGCTACAGCGCCGGCTACTTCGCTCACTACGACATCAATGATCACATGCAAGTCTACAGTGACTTCATGTTCGCCCGGACAGAGACTGTCGGGCAGCTTGGCCCGAGCGGTCTGTTCCAGGACACCTACAACATCAACTGTAACAACCCGCTTCTGACCGCTGGGGGCACCGGCGTTGGTTCACAGGCGTACGACATCTGCGGCGTGAACGCGGGAACCCCGACCCTCGCCCAGGCGGCGATCGGCTACCGCTTCGCCAATGTCAGCGGCGCGGCCCTGCCCCGCAGCTACGACTACGTCCACACTCAGTATAAGATCGACATCGGCCTGAAGGGCGATATCGCGAAGGGGTGGACCTACGACGCCTACGCCCAGTACGGCCTGTCGGACTTCAATCAGATCGTCACTGGTCAGCTCTCGAAGACCGCGATCCAGAACGCCCTTCTGGTTGATCCGGCGACAGGTCAGTGCGAAGTCGGAACTCCTTGCGTCCCGCTGAACGTCTTCAACATCAACGGCGTGACGACGGCCCAGGCCAACTATCTCGCGGCTCCGGGGCTCGACGTCGGCTTCACCCGCGAGCAGATCGTGGAAGCCGACATCGTCGGCGACCTCGGCACCTACGGGATCCGCTCGCCGTGGGCGAAGGACGGCGTTGGCGTCGCCTTCGGTTCGGACTATCGGGGCGAGCATCTCCAGCTGACGACCGACGCCCTCACGGCAAGCGGCGACATCTCCGGTTCGGGCGGGCCGACCCCGCCGGCAAACGGCGGCTTCAATGTCAAGGAACTCTATACCGAGATCCGCGTCCCGCTCGCCCAGGACATGCCGTTCGCCCACCTCCTGGAAGTCGACGCCGGCTACCGGTACTCGAACTACACCCAGGCCGGGAGCACCAACGCCTACAAGGTGACCGGCGAGTGGGCCCCGATCGAGGACGTCCGGTTCCGCGGCGGCTACAACCGAGCCGTCCGCGCCCCGAACGTGGTCGAACTGTTCACGCCCATTCACCCGAACCTGTTCTCGGGTAACGACCCCTGCGCCGCGAAGTCGATCCTGCCGGGCAACCCGCTCTATGCCGGGTGCCTTGCATCCTTCGCGCACTCGGCGTTCACGCAGGCTCAGGCGTCTGCGCTTCTCGCCTCCGGCAGCATCCCGCAGTGCGCGGCCGGTCAGTGCAACGAACTCATCGGCGGCAACCCGAACCTGAGGCCGGAAATTGCCAACACCTGGACTGGGGGCGTGGTGCTGCAGCCGCACTGGGTTCGCGGCCTGACCTTCACCGTCGACTACTTCAACATCAAGGTGGAGAACGTCATCACCTCGGGCTACGGCGGAACATCGATAGCCAGCGGTGCGGCCACCGAACTGGGGCAATGCATCAGCACGGCCAATCCGTTCTACTGCAATCTGGTCCAACGTGATCCCAGGTCCGGTTCGATCGCCTTCAACAACGGCGCCGTGCTCGCTCCGAACGTCAACGCCGGCGAGCTGACCACCAGCGGCTTCGACTTCGATTTCAACTACCGCTTCCACCTTTCGGATTTCCCGTGGGGGCACCTGAGCGAGAGCCTCGGCACGTTGACCTTCAACTATGTCGGGACCTACACCTCGGATCTCTCCAATACCCCACTCGCGGGCGGTGGCTCGTTCAACTGCGTCGGCCTGTACGGCGTGGTCTGCGGACTCCCGCAGCCCTACTGGAGGTC
Organism: Caulobacteraceae bacterium; assembly: GCA_035483335.1. GTDB lineage: Bacteria > Pseudomonadota > Alphaproteobacteria > Caulobacterales > Caulobacteraceae > Acaudatibacter. The sequence goes on from DATHPX010000078.1 coordinate 32,987, forward strand.
CAAGGCGCGCCTGACCTGGGAGCCGCAGGAATGGCCGATCACGGTCTCGTTCCAGTGGCGCCACATTGGCGGCGTCGGCCTCGACGTGAACCACGTCAACGATCCGTTCTTCAACACGGTACTCCCTCCAGGCGTGATCGACACGGCGGAGGGCCAACTCCCGGCGTTCAACTACTTCGACCTGTCGGGCACCTGGCGGATCAAGGACAAGATCACCTTCCGAGCCGGTATCAACAATATCTTCGCGAAGGATCCGCCGGTCATCTCGACGGCCTTCCCGGCGGCATCGACCCTGCCGTTCGGCAACGGCAACACTTATCCGAACATCTACGACTCCCTGGGTCGGCAGATCTTCATGGGTGTGACCGCCGACTTCTAAGGCGGACTACGAACTCTCCAGAACTGTGGGCGGCGGGTCTTACCCGCCGCCCATTTTTATTTGAAGCGCCGAACGCAATCGCGAGCGATCGAGCCCGATCAGGCGCGTGAGCCGGTCAATCCTCGCTCGAAAATCCGCTGGCGGGGGCGCGCATGCTCGCCCACCCTTGATTTGTGCCATTTCAGACATGACAGTCTACCGCGAGCGGTCAATTCGGCGGACTGCGGGGGCTGGGGGCAGGATGGATTCCGAAGCGGTGCGTCGACCCATCTCCATTGCGCGTCGCCATGTGGCGGCCGTGACGTTGGGCAACGCCCTCGAGTTTTACGATTTCCTGACCTACGCCTTCTTCTCCATCCAGATCGGGCGCGCCTTCTTCCCGGTCCACAGCGCCTACGGCAGCCTGATGCTGTCCCTGGCGACGTTCGGCTCAGGTTTCGTGACGCGACCGATCGGGGCCATCGTCATCGGCAGCTTCTCCGACCGCGTCGGTCGTCGCCCCGCGATGATCCTCAGCTACACCCTCATGGGCGTCTCTATCGTCGCGCTGGCAGTCATCCCGCCATTTTCAGTCATCGGCGCAGCAGCGCCCGTGTTGGCGATCTGTGTGCGGATGATCCAGGGATTCTCTCTGGGCGGGGAGGTGGGCTGCAACACCGCATTTCTCATGGAAGCGTCCTCCCCGGCGCGCCGCGGCCTTGTCGTTTCGTGGCAAGGCGCCAGTCAGTATATCGCCGCGGCCACGGCAAGCCTGGTGGGGCTGACCCTGACCCGTCTCCTCGCGCCGGCAGTCTTCGAGGCCTATGGCTGGCGCATCGCCTTCCTCCTTGGCGCCCTGACCCTGCCCTTCGGCTTGTGGTTGAGGCGCAGTCTGCCCGAGACCCTTCACGAGCCGGAGACCGGGCCACACATCGCGCGTGAGGGTGAAGCGCGCCTGCACACTGCCTGGCGCTATCGCCGGATCATCGTCCTGGGACTGATCGTCTTGGGCTCAGGGACGATCGGGACCTACATCTTCCAATATATCGCGACATACGCGCAGGCGACGCTGCACATGCGGGCCGCCAGCGGGTTCGCTGCGGAGTTGATCGGCTATACCCTTTCGATCGGGGCGCTGATCCTTGGGGGATGGTTGTCGGATCGCATTGGTCGCCGGCCCGTCAACATCTGGGCCAATCTGGCTCTGCTCGTCCTGATCTATCCGGTCTTCCTGTGGATAACCACGACCCGCTCCAGTCTTTCCCTGGTGCTCGGGGTCGCCCTACTCACCGTGGTGGCGAACTTCCCGGGCGGCGCTATCTTCGCGGCCCTCTCCGAGAGCTTGCCCAAAGCGATCCGAGGCGGAGGCTTCGCCGTGGTCTATGCCGTCAGCATTTCGGCCCTGGGCGGCACGACCCAGCTGGTCGTGACCTGGCTTATCCATGTCACCGGCAATCCCATCGCCCCCGCCTGGTACCTGATCGGCGCGACAGCGGTGGGGCAGATCGCGCTGCTGTTGATGCCTGAGAGCGCTCCGGTCAAATCTCGCGACCGGGTGTTCGGGATCGCCGAGCCAGTGAGGGCGGCGGCCACATAGCGCGCTGGCCTGATCTCTGAGGTCACGACCCCTTCAGCTCAGCGGCGCTGGTCGACTGCATCGACAGTAGGCACTTCGCGGACAGCTGGAGCTGGTCATGGAAGATGGCGGGGTCGAGCTTCGAAATCTCGCCGTCGTCAGCCATGGCGCAGAGATATTGCGGCGCCGGAAGGAAACCGATCGTGGGTACGCCCGCCGCGTGGAAGCCGCCTCCCTCGCCCAGGAACGCCCCGCCGCTGAGCACCGCGGCCCGGTCCGTGGAGGAGGCGAGCGCCAGCTCGACGATCCGGCGCAGCGTCGGATCAGCGGGGCCGGGGCTGCGCGCCTGGAACGAGGGCGCGGTGACGAAGACCTGTGACTGCAATGGCCGACCGGTTGGCGCGTAGCGAAGCGACTGGCCCTCTTGCACGTCCTCCCACTCCAGGCAGCCGAAGTGCTCGAGGGTCAGGCAGGCGACCGTGCGCGCCATGATCTGCGGATGCTGGGCGATCCAGTCCCGTCCGGAGCCCAGGAAGCGATGGCCGAAATGGCCGGTCGAGGCCATGAACACCATCGTCCGGGGTCGCTCGGCTGCGGGGAGGCCGGCGAAGTAGCGGGCCATGTTCACGACCGCGACGCCGCCATTCTCCTCGGTGATGTTCGGCCCGTCCGAGTGGGTGTTGCAGACCAGGATTTCTTCGTCGTCCTGACCATGATGAGCGCCCGGCAGAATGCCCCAGACTGTGGACGTGGGGACTTGGTCAAGGTCGGCTTCAATCGCGATGAAGCAGGGCGCGCCCGACTTGGCGTCAGTCGCGAGGCGCCTGCCGACCTCCTCGTCCACCCACAGGGCAGGGATGCCGCCCTTCGTCGCTGTCGGATCGGAGCCGGCGGGGCTGCTGGCGGGCCAGGATGCGAATGGCACGGTGAAGGGGTTGTACTGACCCTTCGCGTTGCCCGCA